>CAZMIB010000001.1:0-87010 GCA_964566245.1 uncultured Elusimicrobia bacterium
GCGGGAGGACGTCCCGGCCGCGGACAACGCCGTGGGCGGCGTCGGCTTCTCGGCGGCCGGGCATCGCGACGCCGAGGGCCGGCCCAAGAAGGTCCGGCTCACGCTCGGCACCAAGCCCGTCGTGCTGCGCTGGGGCCGCCGCGCGCTCGCGATGCTCCCCGGCCTCGGGCCGGGGTGGCTGAAGAGCGGCGATCTCCGGCGCCTGGGCCGGCGCGGCCCGCTCGCGCGCGTGCGCCGCGACCTCGTCGCGGCCGCGCGGGAGTTCCTCGGCCAGCATTACTTCTGGGGAGGACGCAGCACGGGTAAGCTGGGCTTCGGCGCGGGGGTGGACTGCTCGGGGCTCGTCAGCTTGGCCTACCGGACCTGGGGCATGGACCTGCCTCGCGACGCGCACGATCAGTTCTTGCGCGCGCGCCGCCTGAGGCGGCGGGAGCTGCGGGAGGCGGACCTTGTTTTCCTCTCCGAGCAGGACAACCCGGACCGCGTCAGCCACGTCATGATCTACTCGGGCGACGGCAAGGTGATCGAGGCCTCCGGCGACGCGGACCGCGTGCGCGAGCTGTCCCTGCTCGACAAGCTCGGGGTCGCCTTGGTCGGCGTCGACGACGGCCACGCGATCGCCGGAAGAACGGTGTACTTCGGGACGTATCTGGAGTGAGATGAAGGCTCTATTGCTGGCGCTCGGCCTCGCGCTGCCGGCCTCGGCCGGCGAGCGCGACACGCTCGTCTACGCGCACGTCGGCGACCTCACGAGCCTCGACCCCGCCTATCCTTATGACGCGAACAGCCAGGGGCTGATCTATAACGTCGTCGAGACCTTGATCGCCTTCGACGGCTCGCGCCTGGACAAGTTCACGCCGGTGCTCGCGACCGCGGTCCCGAGCCGGGCGAACGGCCTGATCTCCAAGGACGGGCGAAGCTACGCGTTCCCGATACGCCGCGGCGTCCGCTTCCACGACGGCCGCGAGCTGACGCCCGAGGACGTCCGTTACTCGCTGCTGCGCTTCATGCTGCAGGACCGCGCCGGGGGACCGTCGGCGCTGCTGCTGGAGCCGATCCTCGGCGTCCCCTCGACGCGCGGCCCCGACGGCAAGATCGCGCTGGATTTCGCCGAGGCCGAGCGCGCGGTCCGCGTCGAGGACGGCAAGGTCGTCGTGGCGCTCAAGCAGCCCTTCGCCCCGTTCCTCGCGATCATGGCGCGCTGGTCGTACGTCGTCAGCAAGAGCTGGGCCGTCGAGAACGGGGATTGGGACGGGCGCGCCGAGACCTGGAAGGCCTTCAATAATCCCGACAAGGCCAAGAGCCCGTTCTACGATAAGATGAACGGCACCGGGCCGTTCAAGCTGGAGCGCTGGGACCGCGTCGGGAAGCAGGCGATCCTCGCGCGAAACGACTCATACTGGCGCAAGCCCGCGGCGCTCAAGCGCGTCGTGATGAAGACCGTCGACGAGTTCTCCACGCGCCGGCTGCTGCTGCAGGGCGGGGGCGTCGACGTCGCCGACGTGCCGCGCTCCTTCCTCTCCCAACTCGGAGGGCTTAAGGAGGTCGTCGTCCAAGACGATCTGACGCGTCTGACCACCGACCCGGTGCTGTTCTTTACGTTCAAGGTGAACCCCGAGGCGAACCCGGACATCGGCAGCGGCAAGCTGGACGGGGAGGGCATCCCGCCCGACTTCTTCTCGGACCCGGACGTCCGCAAGGGCTTCGCCTACGCGTTCGACCATGCCGCCTTCATCCGCGACTCCTTCAAGGGCAAGGCGATCTGGGCCAAGGCCGTCGTGCCGCCCGCGCTTCTGGGCGGCAAGGAGCCGTCGCGCCATTTCGACTACGATTTGAAGAAGGCCGAGGCCCACCTGCGCCGCGCCTGGGGCGGCAAGGCCTGGGAGAAGGGCTTCTCGTTCACGCTGACCTACAACACCGGCGGCGAGATGCGCGAGACGGCCTGCGCGATCCTGAAGAAGAACCTCGAGGCGCTGAACCCGCGCTTCCACGTGCGCGTGCGCGGTATCGAGTGGGCGTCCTATTTGGACCGCGCCGAGCGCCGCCAGATGCCGATGTTCTCGCGCGGCTGGCTGGCCGACTACCCTGACCCGCACAACTTCGTGTTCGCCTTTTACCACTCCCATGGCCGCTACGCGCTCGCGCAGTCCTTCTCCGATCCGGAGCTCGACCGCCTGGTCGACGAGGCCCTGCGCGAGGTCGATCCCGCCCGCCGCCGCGCGCTGTACCTCAAGCTCGAGGATAAGGCCTTCGACGTCGCGCCCCAGATCACGACGGTCCATCCCCCGGGCGCGCTCGCGCTGCGCCGCGAGGTGCGCGGCTTCGTGGACAACCCGGTCGTGCTGGGGATATGGTTCTACCCGATCTCAAAAGACTAGCGCCTCCAACTTCCCTCCCCCTTGATGGGGGAGGGAAAGGGTGGGGGTGGGCCGTGTTGTTGGCGTTGGCCCTGCTTGTTCCCGCGCGCGCCGACGAGCCGGCCGCGAAGACCGTCTTTCTTTCGCCGGACGCCGCTGGCCGTCCGGAGCTCACGCGCGGCCTCGAGCGCGAGCTGGCCGCGCGCGGGTTCAAGATCGTCCAGGCGGTTTTCCCCGGCGACGACATGACGGTCGAATCGCGCGCCGAGGCTTTGGCCCAGCGCGTGTTCGAGCGCGGCGAGGGCGACCTGTACTTCATCGGCCACGGCGCCGGCGCGGTCGTGATCCGCTACTACCTCGCGCGCTACCACCCCAAGCAAGTCGCGCGCTTCCTGATGATCGCCCCGCCGAACCGCGGCGGCGTCTCGGCCGAGGCGGCGGAGGGAGGCATCGCGTACCGTCTCTTCTGGGGCGACAAATCGGTCCGCGGGCCGCGCGTGAGCCGCAAGGATTTCTGGAGCGACCTGCCCGCCCCGACGGTTGAATTCGGGGTCATCGCCGGGGGGCGCAAGCGCCGGAGCGGCTTCAACCCGCGCCTGCGCGGCGACAACGACGGCGAGCTCTCCGTCGACGAGGCGCGGCTGGACGGGGCGAAGGACTTTATCGTCCTGCCGTACCGCCACGACGCTTTGCTTTCGGAGAAGGAGCCGGTCCGCCAGGCCCTTCGCTTCCTCGACACCGGCCGCTTCGACCGCAAGATCGTCAAGCGCGACCCGCTGGCCGAGTTTCGGCCGCGCTGGAAGGACGGCCAGGTCTGGCACGTGGAGTACACCGAATGGCTGACCGACCCCTCGATGGCGAACGATCGCCAGCTTTTCGAGCGGCGGACCGTCTGGGACTACCGCCTCACGCGGCGCAAGGACGGCGGCTGGGACATGCGCGTCGCGCCGAACCCCACCGGCCACGAGATATTCAGGATGACCGAGGAGTACCGGCTTTCCTTCGGCCGCGACCTGTCTCTGCTGGACGCCGGCCACCACGAGTCCGATGAGCGCGGCGACCGCCCGGTCGAGAATTGGGACCCGGCCAAGGGCCTCACACCCCCGACGCGCGGCGGCGTGCCGATCCTGTTCTGGCCGGACTGGTCCGGCCGCTACCCCGAGTCCTACATCCTCGAGGGCGACAAGGTGATCTTCCGCTGGGAAGGCCGAGCCCCGGTCGAGCTGCGCTGGACCAAAGGCGACCCCTGGTGGCGCTGGGCCTCCGTAGGCCAAGGCCGCCCCGGCATCCAAGCCCGTTTAATGAATGCCCCCTGAAATCTCCCTCTCCCCTTGAGGGAGAGGGTTGGGGTGGGGGGTTGGGTCGTAACATCGACCGTCCTCGACAAACCCGCGCCGAGTTGGCTAGACGCGGACGGCCGCCTGCTCGAACTTAAGCAGGCGCATGAACGCCCCAAGAATCGGCAGGGATGGTCTTCGAGATCCGGCGATCAGGCGATGAATCTGCTGCCGGCTGACGCGCATCCGCGCCGCCGTTTTGGAGCGGTTGAGAACCCGAAGGTGAGCCCGCAGGATAAGGGTCACGGCTGCGTCATCCCCCGCCTCGATGGCCTCCAGGACAGCGCGCTTCACGAACGCCGGATCGCGCAGTTCCTCCGTCGGATCGAAGTCGCGCGCGGTGGAGCGCGCCGCGAGCTTAAGCGGCTTCCCGAGCCAGGATAACCCGCGCCTTTCGGATGTCGCGATCTTGGCCATTCTTGTCTCCTCCCAAAAGCAACAACACCGTCCGTCCCTGATCATCGACGACGGATGCGAAGTAGACCCGCATCCCGTTCCGCCACCTTAACTCGAACAACCCGCCGCCGAGCCCCTTGGCGTCCCCGAAATGGTCGTGCTCCCGGATTCGATCCAGCCGGTCGCGCACCAGCGCGCGTTCGTAGTGCGAGACTCCATCCAACCACTCACGAAACTCCGTGGTCGCCTTGACTCGCACCGGCTTTATTGTAACCTATTGGCTACACTCAGTCAAGATGCCGCCGCGCTGGGTGTCATACTTTGACTTGTTGAACTTACTAGCCGAACAGCTTGGAGAGCTCTTTCGAGCGGTTGGTCGCGGTTTGGATGGCGTCGATCAGGACGGTGCGCAGGCCTTTGGCTTCCAGCTCGTGGATCGCGGCGATCGCGGTGCCGCCGGGGGTCGTGACCTCGTCCTTCAGAATCGCCGGGTGCTTGCCGGTTTCCAGCACGAGCTTCGCGGCGCCCAGGACGGTTTGCGCGGAGAGCCTCAGCGCGGCGGGACGCGGGATGCCCATCTTGACCCCGCCGTCGGTCATCGCCTCGATGACCATGTAGATGTAGACCGGGCCCGAGCCCGAGAGGCCGGTCACCGCGTCGAGCAGCGGCTCCGCCAGCACCTCGACCTTGCCGACCGCCTTGAAGATGGCGTCTGCCAGATGCAGATGCTCCTCGGTGGCGTGCGCGCCGCGCGCGATCGCGGTCGCGCCCTGGTCGATCAGGCAGGGAGTGTTCGGCATCGCGCGCACGACCGGCAGGTCCTGGCCCAGCTTCCGGGCGATCAGCTCGGTCGTGATGCCGGCCATCACCGAGATGACGAGCTGGTCGTTGGTCAGCGCGGGAGCGAGCTGCGCGAGCACGTCGGAGGACTGCTGCGGCTTCACCGCCAGGATCACGATGTCCTTGCCGCGCACCGCCTTCGCGTTATCGGTCGTGACCGCGACGCCCCACTGCTTGTGAAGCGCCGCGAGGGCCTCCTCGTTGCGCCGGGAGCAGACGATCCGTCCGGGCTCGACCAGCTTGCCGCGGACCATGCCGCCGACCAGCGCCGCCCCCATGTGACCCGCCCCGACCACCGCGATCGACTTGTGCTTGAGCATGGACTTTCTCTCCCGTTGTCTCGGCGGCAGTATACCAATACTTCTGTTATAATGCGCCCGCATGAAAACAGCCTCGGTGCGACGACGAGAGTCCCTTGTCCTCGCGTTGCGGGGGCTGACGCTGCTGCTCGCGCTGGCGTGCCCGTGGGGGCGCGCCTTCGCGGCGGCGGAGGACGAGGAGTCCAAGCCGGTCAACCTGTGGCCGGTGTTCGTCAAGAAGGCCGACAAGGACTACCTCGACGTCGAGGTCCTGTTCTCCCTGCTTTCGTACACGCGCGACGGACGCAAGCTGGACCTGGCGATACGGCCGCTGTACTGGCGCTCCACCGACCGCTCCCGCGACTACGCGCGCACCGACGTGCTCTGGCCGCTCGCGACCCGGATCCGCGAGGGAGACAAGCGCTCGCTGCGCGTCTTGCCGCTGTTCTACCAGAAGCGGACCCCGCCCGAGTTCTACTCGCTGCTGTTCCCGCTTTATCACTACACGTCGGAAACCGATCGCTGGCGCCTGGGCGTGATCGGCTTCATACCGTTCACGGTGTTCGACTTCGAGCACGATTACGAGCGCGACCGCACCCACCATCGCTACATCATCTGGACTTACGATCGGTCCGCCGAGCAGGTCAATATCAACCTGGCCCCGCTCTACACGCAGCAGACCGCGCCCGGCCAGGGCTCGATCACCATGCTGCCGCTGTTCGCCGACGCCTGGCATCAGCCGACGGGCTACCACCGCGTGTCGTTCATCGGCTTCTCCGACTATTTCAACCTGGCCGAGTACCGGCGCGACCCGCCGAAGAAGCTCGTCGAGGGCCACTTCCTCGTCTTCTGGAAGAAGCGCATGGACCTCGACTACCGCACGATCTTCTTCCCGGTCTATTGGCATTCGAAAAGCGGGGCCGACACCTCGCTGTTCTTCTGGCCGGTCTTCGGCCGCCGCGAGCGCGGCACCGCGGTCGAATACTCGACCATCTGGCCGTTGTTCTCGTTCGAGCGCGACGCGAAGGAGAAGGAGACCGACATCGGCTTCCTCTGGCCGCTGGGCCGGGACTACAGCGTCGGGACGCGCCGCGAGGCTCGCTTCCTGCCGCTGTTCTCCTGGATCTCCGACCCCAAGACGCACGAGGAGCCGGGCCTGGTGACCTTGGCGCTGTCCTTGCCGCTGCCGCTGTCGTACCGCGCCGTCGGCGCCGACTTCCATTATCACCGCGTCTTCTATATCGCCTGGATCACCGAGAACAAGGATGCGGTCCGAAACGTGGTCTTCAACCATTACCTGTTCAAGGACAAGGCCTCGGGCACGATCCACCAGGGCTTTTTCCCGATCTACCACGGCTCGCGCTGGGACAAGAGCGCGCTGGACGTGGTCCTGCCGCTGTTCGGGTCGTACCGGCGGCCCGACTTCCGCTTCGAGACCTTGCTGCCGCTGTACTGGCGCTACGCCTCCAGCGACACCGCGACCGGCGTGCTGTTTCCGTTCTACTTCTCGCACGAGTCGGCGCTGTACGGGATGCAGGTCGTGTTCCCGTTCTACTACCACTCGCTGGACCGCAAGCTCGGGACCGAGCTGAACTACTACTTCCCGCTCTACGGGACCTACCGCCGCGGCGACGTCGTCACGCGCCGGCTGCTTTTCTTCCCGCTGTACTCGCGGCTGTACGACCCGGCCCTGGGCCTGCGCTCGCTCGACGTGCTGTGGCCGTTCTTCCACGTCGACAGCGGGCCGGACGCCTCCTCGACGCGCGTGCTGCCGTTCTATTGGCGGGCCGACCGGCCGGAGCGCTCGTTCAGGATCGCCTTCCCGCTTTATTGGGACTACGCGACCCCGCAGACGCGGCACCGCTACTTGTTCCCGTTCTACGGCTCGTACGCGAGGGCCGACGAGCTGAGCCTCTCCGTCTTCGGCCCGTTCTACTGGGACGTGCGCCGCCCGCGCGAGAACTACCGGCGCAGCGACTTCCTGCTCGCGCTGTACTCGCGCGCGCAGGCCGGCGACGAGGTCCGCAGCCATCTCCTGCCGCTCTACTGGCGCTGGACCTCCCCGGAGCAGGACGCGCGCTACCTGCCGCCGCTGGCCGGCTACCACAGGATGTCGGACGGCTACCGGAACCTCTTCCTGCTCGGGATCAACCGCTCGGTGAACCTGTTCGACTTCGAGCGCGCCCCGCGCTACAACTCGCGCTCCGACCGCGCCCTGCTGTACTACAGCCGCGAGGACAGGACCTCGGCCTTCACGACGCTGTTCCCGCTGTACTGGAAATGGCGCGACCCCGAGGAGACGGGGCACATCCTGTTCCCGCTGTTCGGCAAGCACGAGGACCTGGCCGCCGGAAGCTGGGACGTGTCGGTGCTCGGCCTGCCGGAGGGCTTCAGCCTGCTGGAGTTCGGCGGCGAGCGCCAGCGCGACGCGGAGTCCTCGCGCTGGCTGCTGTTCTACCACGGACGCGAGGGCCGGGATTACACGACCGTCTTCTTTCCGCTGTTCTGGGACCGCCGCTCGCCGCCGTACAGCCGCTCGCAGTTGTTCCCGTTCTACGCCTACAAGCGCGACGACCAGGAGGGCGAGAAGCGCTTCGGAATCCTCGGCGTCACGCCGCGCATCAGCTTCTATTCGTGGTCCGACACGCCGCTCGACAAGACGAACCGCCTCTGGCCCCTGTTCAGCTACGGGAGGGACAAGAAGGAGGATGAGGTGTTCCTCAGCCTGCTCGGCGTCCAGCGCGAGATCAGCCTGTTCCGCGCCTCGCGCCGCCGCGAGGACGTCTCGACCAGCCTGTTCCCGCTGTACGGCTACGAGCGGCGCGGGCATCTCGGCGAAAGGGACTACTACCGCGAGACGAAGGTGCTGTGGCGCCTGTACTACAACGGGCGGGAGGTGACCGGGCGCTCGGACTTCCGCCTGCTGTACCGCTTCCGGCGCGTCTACAACGCCCCCGACGAGTCGGCCTTCGAGCTGAACCCGTTCTATTTTTCCGTCCGCCACGGCGGCAGCACCTATCGCGCTATCCTAGGCGGCCTCTTCGGCGTCGAGACCCGAGCCGACGGCACCCACGGCTACACCTTCTTCTGGGTGTTCTGACACAACTAAAGAGTGCCCTCTCCTAATGGGAGAGGGTGGGGGTGAGGGGCAGGTCTAGGTCTCCCTGCCTAATGACCCAGGTCACCTTTCCCGTCGATGACATGGGTCCTAGGACCCCTGACCCTCCGGGAGCCTTCCTTTAATATATGGGGGACCGGCAAGCGCCGGCTCTCCATGACCGTCTTCCGTCTGTTCCTTTGCGCTGTTCTCGCTCTTCAGCCCTTCCGCGCCGCGTTGGGCGCGACCAAGGCCGATAAGCCCGGCTTCTCGCCCATCCTTCCCGTCGGGCTGAACCAGGCCGCGCCGGCCCTGCCTCAACTCCAAGCTCCGCTTGTCGCTCCCTCGGCCGCGCCGGCTCCAGCGCCGAGTCTCGCCCCGGTCTCGGGCACCTCCGGGGTCAACGCCAAGGAGGCGATCGCCTTTCTCAAAGGGCGGAAAAAAATAAGGGCGGTGTTCGTCGACGCGGCCGGCTACGGACACCAGACGGCGACGCTGTCCTTGATACGGCGTTTGCGCGAGTTGGGCTACGAAGGGAAACTAGAGGCCGTCTTTGAGAACGACATCTTGGACGAGGACCGCGGATTGTCCAAGAAGCTGGGCCAGCTTCTTCCGGAGTTCGACCCGTTCGGGCCCGCCGTCCAGCATCTGCCGGGCCTCGGCCTGACGATGCGGGATCTCGGGCCCCGCGACCGCGGCCAAGGGCCCGTCCGCCTGGAGCCCGTCGCGCTGGCGTTCACGGGCGGCGCCGACCCCAAGCGTTCCTACGCGCGAAAATACAACGCCGACGTCTTCCTGCGCCTGGGTCCGATGGGCTGGCTGGAGCAAAACTATTGGGAGGTCTATCCGGACCAGCTCTATCGTCGCGACCAGGAGGCCGGGATTCCGATCCGGTCGAGACGAGACGCTCCGTTGATCTACCGGCCTTTGGCCGAGGAGATGGACGATGCTTGGTTCTCGCGGATAGCCCCCGCGAACCTCGAGCCTGAAAAGGCGGCGGGCCTGAAGACCTTGGCGCGCCGCATTGAAGAGCATGACGTTCTCGCCGCCTACGGGCTTCAGTATTTCAACGAGGACAGATTGACCTTGCTTCTCGTTTCCATCTCGCACGCCATGGAGACTCGTCCCGAGCTGTTCAAGGGCCGCGGCGTGGTCGTGCCGCTGTTGTCGGAGTTCCAAGGCGCTATCGCCGGCGTTCAATCCCGGCTCGATCACCCAAGGCGGGACAACGGCTGGATAGCGGCGCCGCGCCGGGGCGCGGCGATCTCGAGCAAGCGAAAGGCGGCTCGGCGCGTGAGCTTCGCCGACGTGCGCGATCCGGACCTGGACGTGACGCTGCGCCGCGTGGGTCCGGGGGATATCGTCGTCGTCGAGACGGGCGCCGTCCCGCCGGCGCTGTTCGAGCGACTGTTTTCCGCGAGCACCTTGCCGCCGACCCTGGAGGGCTGCAACGCGACCAACCTGGCCCGTCTGCTGGGCCTGCCTTTCCTGCCGGTCACCATGTGGCAGCTCGACCGGCTCGTCGATCGGTTCGCCGCCTCCGAGGCCAAGCGACGGGAGGTGAGCCGGTTGGTTTATTCCCGCCGCGCCGGCATGCACGACTCGATCGCTTACGCGCTGCTGGGCGGCGAGGGCGAGTTCGCCTTCGAGCGCATCGCGGCGTACATCGCGGCCGCGATGACGCCCGGCTCGTCGCTCCGGCGCATGTTCGAGGACGCGAAACTGCGACAGGATGATTATATTCGCGACAAGCTGGTTTTCGCCGCGCGGCGAGCCCTGGCCATGTCGCGCCGAGACGCCGCGGGCGCGTCGGGGAAGCCTTCGCCATGACGCGCTCCCGGCTGGCCGCTTGCTTTCTCCTCGTCGGCGCTCGCCTCGCCGCCTTCGGCGCGACGAAGGCGGACAAGCCCGTCCTTCCGTTCCTCGCGCCGACGGCTCTCAACGAAACAGTTCCGGCGATCCCCGCAATCGCGCGGCCCTTGGTGGAAGGGGCAGGTCTTGAACAGCCGGTTCTTGTCCCCGTAGCCCCGCGGCCCGAGCCCTCACCCCACCCTCTCCCGCTACCGGGAGAGGGTGCTGAGGCGGTCGCGAAGTTTCCCCGGCGCCTGGCCGGGCTCTCCGAGGTGCTCGACGCGAATCGGCCCGCCGAACGGCAGGCCGCGGCGCTCGACGCGGCGTTCTCCGGCGCGGCGGGAAAAGAGGAGGGGGAGCGGGGCGTCTCGGGCCTCGCCCTTGCGGAAGGAAAGGTTCCGCCCGAGGAGGCGATCGCCTACCTTAAAAGCCTCAAGAAGATCCGGGTCGCTTTCGTCAACGCTCCGGGCTTCGGCCATCAGATGGCGACGGTCTCGTTGATCCGCCGACTCAGGGAGCTGGGCTGCGAGGGCGAGATCGAGGCGGTTTATAAGGATCTGGATTTGCTGGGGAAAGCGAACCGGGTGCTGCGCGACAAGCTGGGCCAGCTTTTACCGGAGTTCAACCCCATCGGGCACAAAGTCCAACTCCTGCGGAGCGTGGGCGTGACGATGCGCAACATCACGCACGAGGAAGACTCCTTGCCCCGCGTCTCCTTCGGCCTCACCGGCGGCGCCGACGGCAACGAGCGTTTCGCGGACAAGTACAACGTCGATACCTTCCTGCGCCTGGGGCCCATGGACTGGCACCGCCATTACCGGGACCAAGTCTACTTCAGGGCGCTCGGCGCCGGCATCCCGGTAGACGTCCGCGACGACGCGGCGCTCCTCTATCGTCCGGGATCGGAGGCGATCAACGATGATTGGTTCGGCCGTCTCAAGCGGGCGAACGTCGATCCGTCGAAGGCGGCCGGCCTGCGGACCTTGGTCCGCGGGCTCGGGGAGCACGACGTCCTCGCGTCCTACGGGCTGGCGAAGTTCAGGCCGAGCTCTCTGGCGGTGGCGCTCGCCTCCGTCGCCCGCGCGATGGACGAGCGGCCCGAGCTGTTTCGGAAACGAGGCGTCGTCGTGCCGCTTCTCCTGGATGTCGACTCGACGGTCACGGGAGTGGAAGCGATCGTCGCCGCGCCGGAGA
Organism: uncultured Elusimicrobia bacterium; assembly: GCA_964566245.1. Classification (GTDB taxonomy): domain Bacteria; phylum Elusimicrobiota; class Elusimicrobia; order CAZMIB01; family CAZMIB01; genus CAZMIB01. Next base: position 11,372 of record CAZMIB010000001.1, read on the forward strand.
AACATAACGCGGACGTCGCTCCGACGCGCCTGCCGGCGGTGATCGCGGCGAAGCGCCGGCTGGGCGAACGGCTCAAGATCGCGTCGATCGGTGAGCCCGGGCTGAAGCACAGGCTGGGACGGTTGGGATCCGGGGACATTTTGGTCGTGAAGACGGGCGGCGCCCCGCCCGCGTTGTTCGAGCATTTTTTCAAGCGAAGCACGTTGCCGCCGACCGTGGAGGGCAAGAACGCTCAAAACCTTTGCCGCCTCCTGGGTATCCCTTTCCTGCCGCTGGACATGCTGCAGCTCAACGCGCTGATGCAAGAGCTTCCGGAACTGGGCGCGGACCGCCAGGCGGTCCAAGGCTTGCTCTATTTTCCAGGAGAGGACGGTCCGATGTCGCTGGCGTTGGCGTTGCGCTACGCGCAAACGGAGTTCGCCGTCGAGCCGATCGCGGCGTATATCGCCGCCGCCCTGACTCCCGGCTCGCCGCTGCGCCGGATGTTCGCCGACGCGCGGCTCGGGCAGGACGACTACGCCCGCGACAAGCTCGTCTCCGCGGTCCAACGCGTCCTCTTCCTTCAAAAAAGCGACTTGTCCTTGGCCCGCGCGCCGCGACCATGACCGCCTCCCGCCGTCTCGCGCTTCTCCTCTCGCTCGGCCTCGCGGCCGGAGCAAGAGCCGCGACGGAGAAGGAATCCCCTCCGGCCGTCGTTGTCGTTCCCTCGCCCCCGATGGGGGGAGAGGGTGGGGTGAGGGGGTTGGCGGCTCCCATGCCCTCACCCCTTCCCTCTCCCGCAAGCGGGCGAGGGAGTTCCTTGGGAAACATCTCCCAGCCTGCCGCGCATTTTCATCCTTTGCCTCCTGCGGTCGTGTCCGCGGTTCGCGTTATCACCGCCGCGAAGGCGGCTGTCGGCAATGCCGTCTCTCCGGCGGCGAAAGCCGCGGCGCTGGATCGCCTCTACTCCGGCGCGGCCGAGAGAGACGGCGTCGAAATTCTCGAGACCTCCGATGCCGCGGGGCCGGGTTTCGCGAGCCTCGCGGCGCGTCGATCCGAGCCTCCGGCGCGCGCGCCCGCGGCCTTCGATCCGGCGCCGGATATCGCCTTCCTCAAGCGCCTCAAGAAGATACGCGTCGTGTTCACTCATGCCCCGGGCCTCGGCCACCAGACGGCGACGTTGTCGATCGTCCGCCGGCTCAGGGATTTGGGCGTCAAGGCGCCGATCGAGGCGATCTATCATGCCGTCAAAGGGGACCCGCAAGACCTCAGGCTCAAGCTGGCCCAGCTCATGCCCGAGTTCGATCCTCACGGCCCGGATGATCAGCGCGTGCCGTCGCTGAACATGACTTTGCGAAGCTGGGACAGCTTCAGGCGCGACAGGGACGACGTGGTGCTGGGGCTGACCGGAGGCGCGGACAAGTCCATCGGCAATTTCGCCCGCCAATACCGGACAGAGATTTTCGCGAGGCTGAAACCTTACGGCTGGGGGGACTACGAGGACGAGCTTCACGTCCTCGAGAGCGGCAAGGTGAGCTTGCTGTCCTACATCGACGCGTCCTCGGGCCACGGGGCCTTTGTCTATCGGCCCGCCCAGGATCAGGTCGGCGCGGCGTATGTCGATGCTTTAAACCCGAATAATGTTCCGGCGGCGAAGGCCGCCGGCCTGAAGGTCCTGTTGCGCGAGCTGCCGAAGCGCGACTCCTTGGCCGCCTACGGCCTCCACTTCTTCACGCCGCGCGCGCTTCACCGCCTGCTGCTCGGAGTGTCTCGCGCGTTGGACGATCGGCCCGGCTTGTTCAAGGGCCGGGGCGTGGTCGTGCCGCTGCTTCTCGATATCGACGACACGGTCGACGACATGCAGGATCAAATCAAAATCCCGCGCTTGATCTTGAACTCCGTCACCGATCCGCGGTGGCGCGCCGTCCTTGTCGCCAACGGCAAGCTGCGCCGCCGGCTGAAGATCGCCGACATACGCGACCCGGCCCTGTCGGAAAAGATCGAGGGAATGAAGCCCGACGACATCCTTGTCGTGAAGACGGGTGCCGTTCCGCCGCCGCTCTTCGAATGGTTCTTTTCGCGTAGCACCTTGCCGCCGACCTTGGAGGGCAAGAACGCGACCAACCTCGCGCATCTGCTGGGCATCCCCTTCCTCCCTATCAAGGAGGACGTCCTGGCGGGGCTCATCGATCGCGTTCCCGAGGGCGGGCCCAGGGAGGCGGTCGCCGCGCTGCTCCACGTCCGGACCGGCGTCATCGGCATGTCCATCTCCGCCGTGCTGCACCATGACGATTTCAGCTTCGCCTTCGAGAAGCTCGCCGACTACATGATCGCGGCGATGACGCCCGGCTCGCCGCTGCGGGAGATGTTCCGGAGCGCGCGCATCGCCCAGGACGATTACGCGCGCGACAAGCTGCTGCAGGCGGTCCGACAGGCGAGGCCGCGGATGGGCGCCCCGCCGAGTCCATGGCGCCGGTTCCTCGACGCCTGCCTCCGGTGGCTTCCCGGCCGCTCCAAGGAAAAGCCCGCGCCGCCGCCGGCTTCCCAGGGCCGGCAAGGGCCCACGGGACGCGAGCGGGTGAGCTTTTTCGGCCCCAAGGACCCTCTTTAAAAGCTCGCCCGCCCTTGTCCCGTCGACGGGGGGGTGGTAAAATAAATTCATGGCGTCGCCGTCGCAGTTTCAAAAAATCCTGGAGAACACCCAAGTGGTGCTCCAGCCGAGCCATGCGCTGTCGACCTTCGGCGCGACCCGGGTCGTCTATCACCTGGTCTCGTCCATCGACGGGCTCGACGACCGCGCGCGCTTGCGCGAGGGCGAGATCGCGGCCGAGAAGCCGCTGATCCTGACGCCCGACGCCCTCAAGGAGCGCTTCGAGGGCTTCGGCGAGGAAGGCCGGCCCTACGCCGAGTTCATCCAGGGCGCCTACCGCGAGGCCCTGCGCGCGCTCGAGTACCGGTTCAAGAACACGCCCGGCTCGACGCGCGTGCTGCACGAAAGCGCGCGCACCGTGGCCGAGCGCATCAAGGCCGAGGTCGAGTCCGGCGATAAACGCGCCGGGGTGCTGGTCTGCCCGGACGGCGGCTGGCAGCTCGCGCTGATGCGCTTCACCCTCGAGGAGGCGCTGCGCTCCTTTCCGACCAACGTGCGCGACCTCGAGCGGCGGGGGATGTTCGACCCGGACAAGCGCGAGAGCGACAGGAAGCGGCGCGAGATCGACGAGCTTTTCCGGCGCGCCGCGGGCGACCGTTCCCTTCTCTCCCAGCTCGGCGAGCGCCTGAAGGCCTACGGGCTGTTCAGCGAGTACGAGGACCGCTTTTACCGGCTATTGAACTAGGCCGCCGCCAGGCGGCCTCGAGATTTTCCAGCCTCGGATAAGGATAGGACTGCGCCGCCGCTTTCTCAAGAGGAACTCCCTCGCGCAGCCGCCGGCACAGTTTCCCGAAAGCGAGCGGGCCGTGCGTCTCGAGAAGGAAGCGCACCAGCGACTCGGCCTGCGCGTACCACGCGCTCACGCGCTGCGCGGGATCGTCGTCCGCGGGCGCGGTCCGCGCGAGGTCTCTCAGCGAGGGTGACGGGGCGGGCGGGCGGCGCTGACTTTCGTCCTCCATCGCCATCGCGAGCCCCTCGTCCAGCCAGCGCGGCGGGGTTGTTCGCTCCTCGGCGAAATAGGCGCCCATCAGCAGATGGGTCAGCTCGTGCGCCAAGGTCTTCTCGATGCCGTCCTGCGCGAAAGTCTCGACCGCGCGCCCCTGAAGCCCGCCTCCGCCCTGCGGCCGGTACGAGGCGAAGCCGGTCGACCACGGGGGCGGATGCAGGGGGCCGGCCAGGTAGGCCGCGCGGTCCTTGTGGATGACGATGTCGATCCGCTCCTGGCTCATCCACGGCGCGACGCCGCCCAGGCTCGCGCGCAGGCGGCCGTGGATCCTCTCCAGCGAGCCGAGCACACCGCGAGGGGGGAAGGGCGTCTCGTAGCGGACGCGGAAGTGAAGCGTGAGGCTGTCGTGCGCCCACTCCATGCCGAACGACAGCAGCGCCGAAAGGATCAGGCTCGCCAGCAGGAGCAGTCCGACGAAGAGGACGCCCCACCGTCTGGCGCGCGGCGTCTCCTCGGGCGGAGGCGCCTGCATATACTCCCGGTCTCGAAGCCCCATCCCGTCGATTTTAGCAGTTTGTCTTTTGTCTCACCGTGCCCTCTCCCCAAGGGAGAGGGGGAGGGCGAGGGGTTCTGATTTCATCCATCCTAATCCGACCACCGACCCCACCACCAGCGCCATCCCCACCCACGTCGCCGCGTTGGGTCGTTCATTCCAAAACATCCATCCGCCGGCCGCGGTCATCACGACCGAGAGCATCATCGCCGCCCCGCTTTTCGAGACCGGGCAAAGCTCGAAGCCGCGCGTCATCAGCCCTTGTCCCGCGGTCGCGCTCGTGGAGACGGCGAGCAGGACGGCCCAGCCGATCACGTCGGGCCGGCTCCATTGAACAACGGCGAAGGGCGCGGTCGCGGCCGCCCCGACGAGGTTGAAGTAGAACACGATCCTCCACGCGGGCTCGTCCTTCGTCAGGGCCCTGACCGTGGCGTACGAGACGCCGCCGATCACTCCGGCGCCGAGGCCGATCGCGTAGCCGACCCAGTCGCTGCCGCCCTGGGGGTGGACGACCAGGGCGACTCCGGTCAGGGCCGAGGCCAGCAGCCCCCCCGACGCGGGCGTGAGGCTCTCGCCGAGCGCGACGACGGCGATCACGGCCGCGAACAGCGGCGCGGTGTAGTTGAGCAGCACCGCGGTCCCGAGCGGGATGTGCGCGAGGGCCCAGAAGTAGCAGGCCATGCTCCCGATGCCCCACAGCCCCCGCGAGACGAGCAGCGGCCACCGCCGGCTGGCCGCGGAAAGGCCCTGCCGGCGCATGATCCGCAGCACCACCGGGAGCGCGAGCGCGTTGCGGAACAGGCATATCTCCGCGGTGCCGATAGAGCCCTTCAGGGCCTTGATCAGCATGCTCATGACCGCGAAGCACACGGCCGACGCGGCGACGAGGCCGATGCCCCGCAGCTCGCTTTCCCGGGAGGGACGCATGCGGGGAGTCTAGCAGAATCGCCATGTTGAGGCCGCGGGGTCAAAATGATAAAATACCTATCCAACCTAGATTCGCATCACGATCGTCGACGGCGGCCGGCAGCGAGGAGAGAGAGAATGCCCTTCTTCATCGGTCATGACCGCGAAGCGAAACGAGCCTACGGCTTCGACGAGATAGCGCTGGTCCCCGGCTCGGTGACGGTAAATCCCGAAGAGGTCGACATCGCCCTCAAGCTCGGGAAGCTGAACCTTCAAATTCCCTTCATCGCCTCGGCGATGGACGGCGTGACCGACCCCCGCTTCGCGATCACGCTGGGCAAGTTCGGCGGGCTCGCGGTCCTCAACCTCGACGGCATTTACTCGCGCTACAAGGAGCCGGAGAAGGTCCTCGCTGAGATCGCGAGCGCCGGCCCCGAGAAGGCCACCCATCTCGTCCAGGACATCTATAAGGAACCGGTCCGCGAGGAGCTGATCGCGGAGCGCGTCCAGCAGATCAAGCGCGCGAAGGTCCCCTGCGCTGTCTCGACGATCCCCCAGAACGCGGATAAGTACGGTCCGATCGCCGCCGAGGCCGGCTGCGACGTCTTCTTCGTGCAGTCGACCGTGACGACGGTCCGCCACGTCGCGACCAAGTACAAGCCCTTCGACGTCGCCGCGTTCGTCAAGAAGATGCCTATCCCGGTCGTCGTCGGCAACTGCGTGACCCACGAGGTCGCGCTCGAGCTGATGGAGACCGGCGTCGCCGGCCTGCTGGTCGGCGTCGGCCCCGGCGCGGCGTGCACCACGCGCGGCGTGCTGGGCCTGGGCGTCCCCCAGGTCACCGCGATCGTCGACTGCGCCTCGGCGCGCGACCAGTTCTTCAAGAAGACCGGCAAGTACGTGAACATCATCGCCGACGGCGGCATGTCGACCGGCGGCGACGTCTGCAAGGCCTTCGCCTGCGGCTCGGACGCGGTGATGATGGGCTCGCCGTTCGCGCGCACGAAGGAGGCTCCCGGCGGCGGCTACCACTGGGGCATGGCGACCCCGCACCAGAACCTGCCGCGCGGCACGCGCATCCACGTCGGCACGACCGGGACCTTGGAGGAGATACTCTTCGGTCCCTCGCGCCTCGACGACGGCAGCCAGAACCTGGTCGGCGCTCTCCGGACCTGCATGGGCGCGGTCGGCGCGCGCAACATCAAGGAGATGCAGCTCACGGAGATCATCATCGCCCCCGCGATCAAGAGCGAAGGCAAGATTTTCCAGAAGGCCCAGATGATCGGAATGGGCAAGTAGCGGCGCAAGTAGTCGCTGTCGCCGCAAAAATGTTAGGGTCCCAGCGAAGGGACCGCCAATAAGGGGTGAATGTTCCGGGCCGAGGCGAAACGGCCTACCCGCGATGATAATCATCCTCGACTTCGGATCGCAGTACACCCAGCTCATCGCTCGCCGCCTGCGCGAGCTCGAGATTTTCTGCGAGATACTGCCGTACTCCACCCCTCTCGCCGAGCTGGTCGAACGCAACCCCAAAGGACTCATTTTCTCCGGCGGCCCCGCCTCCGTCTATCGCGGCTCCTCGCCCAAGCTTTCCGACGGCGTCATGGGCCTGGGCATCCCGATGCTCGGCATCTGCTACGGCATGCAGCTTCTGGCCCAGATGCACGGCGGCAAGGTCGAGGCGGCCAAGCGGCGCGAGTACGGCCACGCGACGCTGGACATCGTCGAGGACTCCCCGCTCTTCAAGGACCTGCCGAGCTCGCTCGAGGTGTGGATGAGCCACGGCGACGGCGTGCAGGCCGTCTCGAACGGCGTGCGCGCGATCGCCGCGACGCCGACCGCGCCCCTGGCCGCGATCGCCTATCCTGAAAGGCGCTGGTGGGGCGTGCAGTTCCATCCCGAGGTCGCGCACACCCCTCTCGGCGCCAAGCTGCTCGAGAACTTCGCGCGCGACATCTGCGGCATCCGCGAGCGCTGGACGGCGGGCCGCTTCATCCACGACTCGGTCGAGGCCATAAGGAAGCAGGTCGGCGGCGGCAAGGTGCTGCTGGCCCTCTCGGGAGGCGTCGACTCCTCGGTCGCCGCGGCGCTCGTTCATAAAGCGATCGGCCCGCGCCTGACCTGCGTGTTCGTCGACCACGGCCTGCAGCGCAAGGGCGAGGCCGAGCGCATACGCCGGCTGTTCGTCCACGCGCTCGGCGTCAAGGTGCGCATGGTCGACGCCTCGAGGGCTTTCCTAGGGCGCCTGAAGGGCGTCGCCGATCCGGAGCGCAAGCGCAAGATCATCGGCCGCGAGTTCATCCGCGTCTTCGAGACCGAGGCCAAGAAGATCGGCGGCGCCGGCTTTCTCGCGCAGGGCACCCTTTACCCGGACGTGATCGAGAGCGTCAGCGTGCGCGGACCGTCGGCCACGATCAAGACGCACCACAACGTCGGCGGCCTGCCGAAGCGCATGAAGCTCAAGCTCGTCGAGCCGCTGCGCTTCCTGTTCAAGGACGAGGTCCGCAAGGTCGGCCTCGAGCTGGGCCTGCCGGAGGAGGCGGTGTACCGCCATCCGTTTCCCGGGCCCTCGCTCGCGATACGCATCATCGGGGCCGTCTCGCCGGAGCGGCTGCGCATCGTCCGCGAGGCGGACGCGATCGTCGAGGAGGAGCTTCGCGCCGCCGGGCTCTACGACCGGGTCTGGCAGGGCTTCGCGGTGCTGCTGCCGACCAAGACCGTCGGCGTGATGGGCGACGAGCGCACCTACGAGAACGTCGCCGCGGTGCGCGTCGTCGAGAGCCAGGACGGCATGACCGCCGACTGGGCGCGCCTGCCCGAGGGCGTTCTGCGCAAGATTTCGAGCCGCATCGTCAGCGAGGTCAAGGGCATCAACCGGGTCGTCTACGACGTCACGTCGAAGCCGCCCGGCACGATAGAATGGGAGTGAAACCGATGATAGAGACACTTTCGGCGACGGAGCTTCCGGGCGTCACCAGGCTGCGCAGCGGCAAGGTGCGCGACGTCTTCGACCTCGGCGACAGGCTGCTGCTGGTCTCGACCGACCGCCTCTCGGCCTTCGACCACATCCTGCCGACGCCGATCCCGGACAAGGGGCGCGTGCTGAACGCGCTGTCGACCTTCTGGTTCAACTGGTCGCGCGAGCTGGCGCCCAATCATTTGATCACGACCGACGTCTCCAAGTACCCCATGCCGCTGCGCGAGCACCGCGCGACGCTGGAGGGGCGCTCGAGCCTCGTCCGCAAGGCCAAGCGCATCGACGTCGAGTGCGTCGTGCGCGGCTACCTCTCCGGCTCCGGCTGGAAGGACTACAAGGCGCACGGGATGATCTGCGGCCAGGCGCTTCCGGAGGGCTTGGTCGAGTCCCAGCGCCTGCCGATGCCGATCTTCACGCCGACGACGAAGGCCGATGAGGGCCACGACAAGCCGATCACGATGACCGAGGTCCAGTCGATGATCGGCCCGGAGCTCGCGCGGCGCGTGCAGGACATGAGCCTTTTGCTTTACTCCGCGGGGGCCGACTACGCCGAGAAGCGCGGCCTCATCCTCGCCGACACGAAGTTCGAGTTCGGCGTGCTGGACGGCGAGGTGATCGTGATCGACGAGATGCTCACGCCCGACTCGTCGCGCTTCTGGGACAAGGAGTCCTACGCGCCGGGCCGCTCGCAGAACCAGTTCGACAAGCAGTACGTCCGCGACTATCTGGAGAAGATCGGCTGGAACAAGGAAGCCCCGGCCCCCGCGCTCCCGCCCGACGTCGTCGCCCAGACGACCAAGCTTTACCGCGAGGCTTACCGGAGGCTGACCGGGCTGGAACTGTGAACCGAACGCCGGCGGCGCTGATCGAGGTCTCGACGCGAGAGGGCTTCAGCGACTCCGCCGCCTCCGGCGTTCTATCGCTGGCGAAAGAGCTGGGCGTCCCGGTCGAAAAAGCCGCGACCGTCGCGCTGTACCGGTTGGAAGGGGACCTGGATCGCGCGGCGCTGACGAAGCTGGCGTCCGAGCTGCTGACGGATCCGGTCACCGAAACATACGAAATTGTTCCCTCACCCCAACCTTCTCCCGCAAGCGGGCGAGGGAGCTCTTCAATAAGCAACTCTGTTCCATTAGAAAGGAACTCCCTCGCACCGCGTGAGCGGGGAGAGGGCCGGGGTGAGGGGCAGTCGTTGCCGTGCCTCACCCTCGACATCTGGCTCAAACCCCAAGTCGCCGACCCGGTCGCGCCATCCATTGAACGCGGCGCGAAGGACCTGGGCTTTTCCTTGAAGGCCCGCATCGGCCGCCGCTATCGCCTGTTCGGGCCGTTGAACGCCGAGGCCGCCAAGACCGTCGCCTGGAAGGCGCTGGCCAATCCCGTCGTCCACGAGTGCGAGGTCCGATGAGCTTCCTGCGCGCGTCCCTCGCCGAGCTTGAGACCCTCAGCCGTGAGCGGCAATGGTCGCTGGATCGGATCGAGCTGAAGGCGATCCAAGACCATTTCAAGAAGCTCAAGCGCGAGCCGACCGACGTCGAGCTGGAGACGTTGGCCCAGACCTGGTCCGAGCACTGCAAGCATAAGACGCTCACCAGCCCGCTCCTATATAAGGAAGGGGGCAAGGCCCGCCGCTTCAAGAACCTGCTCAAGGAGACGATTTTCGACGCGACCCGGCGGCTCAAGAAGCCATGGTGCCTGTCGGTGTTCAAGGATAACGCCGGCATCGTCGCCTTGGACAAGGACTGGGCCTTGGCCTTCAAGGTCGAGACCCACAACCACCCCTCGGCGATCGAGCCCTACGGCGGCGCGGCCACCGGCGCGGGCGGCGTGATACGCGACGTGCTCGGGGCCGGCCTCGGCGCCAAACCGGTGATGAACACCGACGTGTTCTGCGTCGGCCCGCTGGATCACGAGGGCGACCTGCCCGAGGGCTTCTTCCCGCCGCGCCGCACCTTGCGCCAGATCACGGCCGGCGTGCGCGACTACGGCAACCGCATGGGCATACCGACCGCCAACGGCGGCCTGGCCTTCGACCCCGGCTTTCTGACGAACCCGCTCGTCTTCTGCGGCACGGTCGGCGTGATCCCGCGCAAGGCCGTGAAGAAAAGCGTACGCCCGGGCGACCTCATCGTCGCGGTCGGCGGCCGCACCGGCAGGGACGGCCTTCACGGCGCCACTTTTTCTTCCGCCGCGCTGGATGATGCCGCGAGCGTCAGCGCGGTGCAGATCGGCAACGCGATCGAGGAGAAGAAATTCCTCGACGTTCTGCTGCAGGCGCGCGACAAAGGCCTGTACCGCGGCGTCACCGACTGCGGGGCCGGCGGCTTCTCATCCGCGATCGGCGAGCTCGGCGCGGAAATCGGCGCCGAGGTGCGCCTCGAGACGGCCCCGCTGAAGCACGAGGGGCTGAAGGCGTGGGAAATTTGGCTGTCCGAGTCCCAGGAGCGCATGGTCCTGGCCGTGCCCCCGTCCCGCTGGCCGGCGCTGAAGTCCCTGTTCGACGCCGAGGACGTGGAGGCCGTCGCGCTCGGGACCTTCAAGAAGACGGGGCGGCTGCAGGTCTACTTCAAGGACGAGCTGGTCGCCGATTTGTCGATGAAGTTCCTGCATGAGGGACTGCCGAGGTATGAGCGAAGGGCGGAGTGGAGCGGACGAAAGAACCCTCACCCGCCCTCCGGGCACCCTCTCCCACAAGTGGGAGAGGGTGGGGGTGAGGGGCATGATTCCTCCAATCTAGGCTCCGCCCTCAAGGCCCTCCTCTCCCATCCCAACATCTGCTCCCGCGAGTGGATCGTCCGCCAGTATGATCATGAAGTCCAAGGTCAGACGATCGGCAAGCCGTTTCAGGGGCCGGGGCAGGGGCCGGGGGACGCGGCGGTGATTTGGCCGGTGACGACCACGGGCGCCAAGCGCATTCCCGCGTTCGCGGTCTCGAACGGGATCACGATCGGGGCCGCCGATCCGTATAAAGGCGCCGTCGCCGCGGTCGACGAGGCGCTGCGCAATCTCGCCGCGGCCGGGGCCGACGTCCGGCGCGCGGCCTTGCTCGACAATTTCTGCTGGGGCGATCCGAAGGACCCGCGCGAGCTGGGCGGCCTCGTCCGCGCGGCGCTCGGCTGCCGCGACGCGGCGCTCGGTTACGGCGCGCCGTTCATCTCGGGCAAGGACAGCCTCAACAATACCTACGCCGACGCCTCCGGCCGCCGTGCCTCGATCCCCGGGACCTTGCTGATCTCGGCGCTGGCCCCGCTGCCCGATCCGAAGCGCCGCATGACGATGGATTTGAAAGGCTCCGGTCACGCGGCGTTTCTCGTGGGCCCGGCGGCCGAGGGCTTCGTCTTTTCGCGAGAGGTTCTGGCCGCGCTGTTCAAGGCGATCCAAAGCGGCTTCGTCCTCGCCTGCCACGACCTTTCGGAGGGCGGGCTCGCGGTCGCCGCGGCCGAGATGGCCTTCGCGGGGAACGTCGGCCTGGAGCTGTCGCTGAACGGCTTCACCTCCTCGAGCGACGCCGAGGCGCTGTTCGGCGAGGGCCTTACGCGCTTCTTGATCGAGGCCGCCCCCGGGCGCGAGCGCAAGCTGGCGGCCTTGCTGCACGACCATCTTTTCATCGAGGTCGGCCGGACGATCGCCGAGCCCGTCCTGCGCGCGCGGCATCAGAGCCGCGTCGTCCTTCAGGAGAACCTCGGCGAGCTGCGCGAGGCCTGGTCCACGGCCTTGGCCCGCGAGCTGGACGGCCGGCGCTCCCAAGCGCCGGCGCCGGCCCGGGAGGTGGCGGCATGAAGCGCGTCCTCGTGCTGCGCGCCGCGGGCGTCAACTGCGACGCGGAGCTGGAGCTGGCCTTCCGCTGGTGCGGGGCCAAGGTGGAGCGCGTCCACGTCAACGCCCTTTTGTCCGGCGCGCGCCGGCTGCTCGATTTCGACGTGCTCGGCCTGCCGGGAGGCTTCTCGTACGGCGACGACATCGCCGCCGGCAAGGTGCTGGCGAACGAGGTCCGCAAGCTGCCCGGCCTCGCGGAGTTCGTCCGCTCGGGGCGGCCGGTGTTCGGCGTCTGCAACGGTTTCCAGGTGCTCGTGAAGGCCGGTCTTCTGCCGGGCGACGGCGAGGGACGCCAGACCGCGAGCCTCGCCGCGAACGACTCCGGGCGCTTCGAGTGCCGCTGGGTGAAGCTGCGCGTGCGAGACGGGTCTTTCTTCACGCGCGGCCTGCCCGAGGAGATCGAGCTGCCGATCGCGCACGGCGAGGGAAAGTTCGTCGCGCCCGAGGGCGTGCTCGACAAGGTGCGCGTCGCGCTGAGTTACGCGGAGAACCCCAACGGCTCGATGCGCGACATCGCCGGGATCGTCAACGCGGCCGGCAACGTTTTCGGGCTGATGCCCCACCCCGAGCGCTTCCTGACCCCGCTGCATCATCCGAGCCGGCGCGAGGTCGAGGCGCGCGAGCTGGGGCTCGCGATCGTCGAGAATATCGTGAGGCGCTGATGTGCGGCATCGTGGGGATCTCCGATCATCGTGACGCGGCCGAGCTGGCCTACCTTGGCCTGTTCGCGCTGCAGCATCGCGGCCAGGAGTCGGCCGGGATCGCGGCCGCCTTCCGCGGCGAGCTGCTCGCGCATCGCGGCATGGGCCTCGTCTCCGAGGTCTTCGACGCCCAGCGCCTCGGGACGTTGACCGGGCGCGCGGCGATCGGCCACGTCCGCTACTCGACCACCGGCTCGTCGAATCTCCAGAACGCCCAGCCGCTCGTGATGCGGGGCCCGCGCGGTCCGCTCGCGGTCGCGCACAACGGCAACCTGACGAACGCGGACGACCTCCGGCATCGCCTGGAGGAGCGCGGCAGCATCTTCCACTCGACGACCGACAGCGAGGTCATCGTGCACCTGATCGCGAGACACCGCGGCTCGCTCGAGGACGCGGTGCTCGACTCGCTGCGCCAGGTCGAGGGCGCGTTCAGCCTGCTGTTCCTCGCGCCCGGGACGCCCGGCAAGCTGATCGCGGTCCGCGATCCGTGGGGCTTCCGTCCGCTCGTGATGGGCAAGCTGAACGGCGGCTACGTCTTCGCCTCGGAGACCTGCGCGCTCGAGCTGATGGGCGCGCGCTTCGTCCGCGAGCTGGAGCCCGGAGAGATGGCGATCGCCGAGGGGCGTCACGCGAAGTTCCTGAAGCCGTTCGGCGCCAGGCGGCCGTCGGCCTGCGTGTTCGAGCACGTCTACTTCGCGCGCCCCGACTCGACGATTTTCGGCGCGAACGTGCACACGGTCCGCCGCCAGCTCGGCCGCGAGCTCGCGCGCGAGATGAAGGGCGTCGAGGCCGACCTCGTGATCCCGGTGCCGGACTCGGGCATCCCGGCCGCGCTAGGCTTCTCCGAGGCGTCGGGTATCCCGTTCGAGATGGGATTCATCCGCAACCACTACGTCGGCCGCACCTTCATCCAGCCGCAGCAGGCGCAGCGCGAGAAAAGCGTGCACATGAAGCTGCACCCGATACGCGAGGTGCTGCGCGGCAAGCGCATCGTGCTGATCGACGACTCGATCGTGCGCGGCACGACCTGCCGCAAGATCATCCGCATGCTGCGCAAGGCGCGCGTGAAGGCGATCCACATGGCGATCTCCTCGCCGCCGATCCTCGGGCCGTGCTACTACGGCATCGACACCCCGGCCGAGAAGCAGCTCATCGCCGCGAACCTGAGCCAGTCGGAGATCAAGCGCTACCTCGGCGTCGAGAGCCTGCACTACCTGAGCCTCGAGGCGATGCTGCGCGCGGCCGGCCAGGGCAAGGCCCCCGGTTTCTGCACCGCCTGCTTCACGAAGGACTACCCGACCTCGATCGCCGGCGCGTACCCGGGCACGGGCTGCGGCGTCAAGACGCGGCAGAAGGCCGCGGCATGAACATCCTCGTCGTCGGCTCGGGCGGGCGCGAGCACGCCTTGGTGTGGGCGCTCAAGAAGAGCCCCTCGGTCAAAAAGCTTTGGGCGCTGCCCGGCAATCTCGGCATGCTCGACTTAGCCGAGCGCGTCTCGCTGAACCCGGTGGACGTGCCGGCCGTCGTCCGCTTCGCGGTCCAGAAGAAGGCCGACTTGGTCGTGATCGGCCCCGAGGCCCCGCTCGCGGCCGGTCTGGCCGACGCGCTGCGCGCCGAGGGCATCGCGGCCTTCGGCCCCGGCGCGGCCGCCGCGAAGCTCGAGTCGTCGAAGGTCTTCGCGAAGGACTTCATGTCGCGCCACGGCCTGCCGACCGCGGAGCACCGCTCCTTCGACGACCCGCAGAAGGCGCGCGATTTCCTGCACTCGCCGGAGGGGGCCGCGTTCCGCGTCGTGAAGGCGGACGGGCTCGCGGCCGGCAAGGGCGTCGTGGTCTGCGACTCCTTGGAGGACACGCTCAAGGCCGTGGCCGACTTCATGGTCGCGCGCGTGCACGGCGCCGCGGGCGCGACGGTCGTGCTCGAGGAGACGCTGGCCGGCCCCGAGGCGACCGTGATGGCGCTGTGCGACGGAAAAACGATTCTTCCGCTTTTGCCGACGCGCGATCATAAACGCCTGCTGGACGGTGACCAGGGTCCGAACACCGGCGGCATGGGCGCGGTGGCCCCGGTGGAGATCGGGCCCCGCGACTGGGCCGCGATCGAAAAGATGCTCGCGGCTTTCGCGAAGGGCCTCGCGAAGGACAAGCTCGAGTATCGCGGAACGATCTACTTCGGCCTGATGCTGACGCCGCGCGGGCCCAAGCTGCTCGAGTTCAACGTCCGCTTCGGCGACCCCGAGACGCAGGCGGTGCTGCCGCTCTTGCAGGACGACCTCGGCGAGCTGCTGGCCGCGACGGCCGCGGGACGCCTCGAAGGGAGGACGCTGCGCTGGGCCCCCGGCGCCTCGGTGTGCGTCGTGCTGGCCTCGGCGGGTTACCCGCAGTCCCCCCAGACCGGCGCGCCGATTTCGGGGCTCGACCAGCTTCCCGCCGGCGTCGTCGCGTTTCACGCCGGAACCGACGTGCACCGCGAGCGCTGGCGCACCGCCGGCGGGCGCGTGCTCGCGGTTTCCGCGACGGGACCCAATCTGGACGCCGCGCGCGGCCGAGCCTACGCCGGCGCGGCCGCGGTGCAGTTCAAGGGCTGCCACTACCGGACCGACATCGGCGTCGCCGCCTCGACCAAGGCCCACGAGGAACAGAGAGCCGAGACATCAAGGAGGAAGACCCATGCCTGACGAGAAAGTTTGGATTTTCATGGGAAGCGAGTCGGACCGGCCGGTGATGGCCAAGGCCGCCGAGAGGCTGAAGGACCTCGGCATCGGCAGCAGGCTCACCGTGGCCTCGGCGCATCGCAGCCCGGACTATCTGGAGCGGCTGATCAAGGACGCCGGCGATCGCGCGCGGGTCTTCATCGCGGGCGCGGGCGGGGCCGCGCACCTGGCCGGAGTCGTCGCGTCGAAGACGACCAAGCCGGTGATCGGCGTGCCGATGTCGACCAAGATGGGAGGCATCGATAGCCTGCTTTCGACGGTGCAGATGCCGAAAGGCGTGCCGGTCGCGACGGTCGCGGTCGACGGCGCGGAGAACGCGGCCATCCTCGCCGCGCAGATGCTGGCCCTGGGCGATCCGGAGCTGGCGCGGCGCTTGAAGGAGCACCGTGAGAAGCAGGCGCGCGAGATCGAGGCCGGAGCGGCGCCCGCCGCCGCGGCGAAATAAATGAAGCACCTTCTCGGCATCGAGGACCTGTCGGCCGCGGACATCACCGCCTTGCTGGACGAGGCGGAGGGGTTCAAGCGCCGCTGGAGCTCGAGCCGGAAGGCGTCGGCGAATCTTAAGGGCAAGACGGTCGGCCTGCTGTTCTACGAGCCGTCGACGCGCACGCGCTCCTCGTTCGAGTTGGCCGCGAAGCGCCTCGGGGCCGAGGTGGTCAACCTCTCGCCGTCCTCCTCCAGCGTCGTTAAGGGAGAGAGCCTTTCGGACACCTTGCGCACCTTGGAGGCGATGGGCGTCGACGCCTTCGTGATACGTCACGCCGAGTCCGGGGCGGCGCGCGCCGCGGCGAAGGCCGTGAGCGCCTCGATCGTCAACGCCGGCGACGGCGCGCACGAGCACCCGACCCAGGCCTTGCTCGACTTCATGACCTTGCGCGAGAAGAAGAAGCGCCTGGCCGGGCTGAAGGTCGTTTACGTCGGAGACATCCTGCACAGCCGGGTCGCGCGCTCCGGCGTCTTCGGCCTCACCAAGCTCGGCGCGACGGTCGCCTTCTGCGGCCCGCCGACCTTGGTCCCCGAGGAGGCCCGCGCGTTGGGCGCCGAGGTGCATCACGATCTGAGGCGCGCCTTGAAGGACGCCGACGCCGTCGTCACGCTGCGGCTCCAGCTTGAGCGTCAGAAGGAAAATCTTTTCCCGAGCCTGGGCGAGTACGCGAAGCTTTACGGCCTGAGCAGCGAGAAGCTCCACTGGGCCAAACCCGGCTGCGTCGTCCTGCATCCTGGCCCCATGAACCGCGGCGTCGAGATCACCGACGAGCTTGCCGACGGCGCGTCGTCCTTGGTGCTGGAGCAAGTCGCGAACGGCGTCTTCATAAGGATGGCCGTGCTGGCCCGACTCCTCTCTGGGAGTCGTTCAAAGACAAGAGGTTCGGTTCTGAAATGAAGGGCATGACTCGGGTTCTCCCTCGCCCCGCGTGCGGGGAGAGGGTGGGGGTGAGGGGATCGAGGATCGCCGTCATACTTGCCGTTCTCTGCGCCGCCTCGGCCTACGCCTCCACCCCAACCGAAACTCACTTTCACGAGTCCGCCCTTCTATCCTCCGTGGTCCGTTACGCTCAAGCCCATCCCGCCGCCACGCCCGCCGACATCGCCCGCAAGGCCGACGAACTGTTGCCCCGCGAAGGCCTAAACTTTAAAGCCGCGCTCGACGATTGGAAGACCGACGTCGAAGCCACCTTGCACAAGGATGCCGCCCTCAAGCGGAAGCTGGGCAAATATCGTCTGGAACCGCTGTCGGCCCAAGCCAGCACGACCTCGTGCGGGACCGCTTATTACCTGCCGTTCACCAACAATCCCGCCGAGATCGCCGGCATAAGCCTGGCCGACCGGACCGCGTACCTGAAAACGCGCGGCGCCTTCCGCTTCGACAGCGTCGCCTTGCTGGAGCGCGGCCGCGCGCGGCCGGTGCGTCGCTGGCCGCTGCCCGATGAGAGCGAGGTTCCCGCGGGGATATCGAAGGATGGCCGGACCCTCTTTCTGGAGTATAAGCTCGCCTCGGCCGAGACCGGTTGGACGCCGATCAAGGCCGGCGGCGAGGACCACATGCTCCTGGCGATCGGCCCGGAAAGTCTCATTTTCGCCGACAACTACGCCGAGCTGTCGAAGCAAAGTTGGGACACCCTCGAGGAACTACCCTGGAAGGTCCCGGCCCCCGAAGGCGACTACGAATCCTTCGGCGTGCTGAAGGCGTGGGGAAAAGAATTCTATTTCGGCTTCGAGCCTATATGTCGATAAAGGTAGTGAGAAAAAAATCACCTTCCCCCACGAGGGGGGGAGGAGTTCGAAGAGAAGACATCATCGCCCGCGCCGCCGATCACGTCCGCGCGAAGCTCGAAGGCGAGGGCACCGGCCATGACTGGTGGCACATCCGCCGGGTATGGAAGACGGCCGTTGCGATCGGCAAGCGCGAGAAGGCAGACCTCTTCATCGTCGAGCTGGCGGCGCTTTTGCACGACATCGCGGATTGGAAGTTTCATGGCGGCGACCTTTCGGCCGGCCCGCGCGCGGCGCGGGCGTGGCTTGAAAGCTTGGGCGCCGAGCCCGCGGCGATCGATCGCGTCTGCGCGGTCATCAACGAGGTGACCTTCAAGGGGGCAGGCGTGCCGACGCCGACGTCCAGCTTGGAGGCGAAGGTCGTTCAGGATGCGGATCGGCTTGATGCTCTCGGCGCGATAGGCATCGGGCGTGCCTTCGCCTACGGCGGCGCGAAGGGACGATTGATGCACGATCCTAACGAAAAGCCCCGACTGCACGCCTCGTTCGAGGCGTACAAGAAGAGCCGCGGCACGACCATCAACCATTTTCATGAGAAGCTGCTTCTGCTCAAGGAGCGTATGAACACGGCGGCCGGACGGCGCATGGCGGCGCAGCGGCATAAGTTCATGGAGAGCTTTCTCAAGGAATTCATGAAGGAGTGGGACTCCGATGCCTGAAGCCAGATTGTTGATCGAGGGCGGCCGCGTTCTCGACGCGGCGCAGAAGGTTAATGAGATTCGCGATCTGCTCATTGAAGACGGAAAGGTGCGCGAGTGCGCGCCGGGGCTAAAGGGTAAAATTTCAAAGGATGGGCTCAAGGTCATCTCCGCGAAGGGGCGGTGGGTCCTTCCGGGGATCATCGACGCGCACGTGCACCTGCGCGAGCCGGGGCGCGGCAAGGACGAGACGATCGCCAGCGGGACCGCGGCGGCCGCCAAGGGCGGCGTGACGGCCGTGCTTGCGATGCCGAACACCGATCCGCCGGTCGACTCTCCGGAGCGCGTGCGGTGGGTGCTCGACGCGGCGCGCAAGGACGCGGCGGTGCGCGTGCTCGCCTCGGGCGCGGTATCGAAGGGACAGAAGGGAGAGGAGCTGGCGCCGCTCGGCGGGATGGTCGAGGCCGGGGCGGTCGCGTTCACCGACGACGGGCGCGCGGTCGCGACGGCCCAGTTGATGCGGCGCGCCTTGGAGTACGCTAAGGCCTTCGGCGTCCCGGTGATCGACCACTGCGAGGAGCCTAGCCTTTCGGCCGGCGGCTGCATGAACGAGGGCGAGGTCAGCTTCCGCCGCGGCCTGAACGGCATTCCCCGCGCGGCCGAGGCCGTGATCGCCTTGCGCGACATCGAGCTCGCGCGTTTGGCCGGGGGCAAGCTGCATCTGGCGCACGTAAGCTGCCGCGAGACGGTCGAGGCGCTGCGCCGCGCGAAGAAGGACGGGCTTGCGGTGACCGGCGAGGCCTGCCCGCACCATTTCACCCTTATCGACGCCGACGTCCCGGAGTACGATCCGAACTTCAAGATGAACCCGCCGCTTCGGACGGCGGGAGACAGGGACGCGCTGCGCGAGGGCCTCGCCGACGGCACCTTGGACGCGATCGCGACCGACCACGCGCCGCATGCCCCGGACCGCAAGGCGTTGTCCTTCCAGGAGGCGCCGTTCGGCGTCATCGGCCTGGAGACCTTGATCCCGCTTTCACTGGACCTGGTTCATGCCGGGGTCCTATCGCCGCTGCGCTGGGCGGAACTGCTGACGGCCGGGCCGGCGCGCATCCTCGGCCTGCGCGCCTCGGGCAGCCTGAGGCCCGGCTTCGACGCCGACGTCACGATCGTGGACCCGGAAGCGCAGTGGACGGCCGAAGCCTTCGCGTCCAAGTCCAAGAACAGCCCTTTCATCGGCAAGCGGCTGAAGGGCCGCGCCGCCGCGACGATCGTCGGCGGGAAGATAGTGTTCGGCGAGAAGGGCCATGGGGTGGTATAGCGCGGTGAGGCCGCTTCTGTTCGCGATGGAGCCCGAGCGCGCGCACGAGCGCGTGACCGGCCTGCTGTCGATGTGCCAGCGCTCCGAGCTGGCGCTGTCCGCGCTTCATCGCTTTTGCAGCGGCCCGTCGATGCCGGTCGAGGTCGCGGGGCTGCGCTTTCCGAACCCGATCGGCCTCGCGGCCGGCTTCGACAAGGACGCGCGCCTCGTGCTCGCGGCCGCGAGCCTGGGCTTCGGCTTCGTCGAGGTCGGCACCGTGACGCCGCGCCCCCAGGAGGGCAACCCGCGCCCGCGCGTGTTCCGCTATCCGGGGCGCGAGGCGCTGGTCAACCGGCTCGGCTTCAACAACGCCGGCGCCGAGGCCGCCGCGCGGCGCTTGGCGGCGACGCCGAGAGGGATCCCCGTCGGCGTGAACGTCGGCAAGTCGGCGACGACGCCGCTGGACGAGGCCGCGAACGACTACGTGCAGGCGATGGACGCCCTCCACCCGCACGCGGACTATTTCACGCTGAACATCAGCTCGCCTAACACCGCCGAGCTGAGGCGGCTGCATGAGCCGTCGCGCCTGGCCGCGCTCTTGGACGCCGTCGCCGGATTCCTCGCGCGCAAGGGGCCGAAGCCGCTTTTCCTCAAGCTCTCTCCCGACGCCGGCGACGCCGAGCTGGAGAACGCGGCCCGCGCCGCGCTCGATTACAAGCTGGGCTTGATCGCGACGAATACCACCGTCGACCGGACGGGGATGGAAGGGCTCGAGTCCGGAGGCCTTTCCGGGAGGCCGCTCGCCTCCCGCGCGACCTCCGTGCTGCGCAAGCTCAAGGCGCTGACCGGGGGGCGCGTTCCGCTGATCGGCGTCGGCGGCATCTTCACCGTCGAGGACGCGCGCGAGCGCCTCGCGGCCGGGGCGGACCTCGTCCAAGTTTACACCGGCCTCATCTACCGCGGCCCGGGCCTTGTCCGGGAATTGTTGTCGGGGCTGGCTCAACATCCGCGGGAGGCCCGCGCATGACGTATCCGATCGTCGCGTTGGACGTCCGCACCTTGCCCGAGGCGCAGAAGCTTTTGACCGAGCTCCAGGACACGATCCATTTCTACAAGGTCGGCTTGAGGCTGTTCACCGCCGAGGGCGCGCGCGCGGTGAGACTCGTCGACCAGATGGGCGGAAAAGTGTTTCTCGATCTCAAGCTGCACGACATACCGCAGACCGTCGCTCACGCGGTGGAGGAGGCGGGGCGTCTCGGCGTGCACTCGGTCTCGCTGCACCTGTCGGGCGGCCGCGAGATGCTGCGCGCGGCCGTCCGCGCCCAGCCGCGGCCGAAGCTGTGGGGCGTCTCGGTGCTGACGAGCCTCGATCAGGACGATTTGAAGGTCCGGGCCGGTGCGAGGCCGGCTGGGGTGTGTTGTGACGGCGCGGGCCTGGCGGCCGCCGAGGGGCTGGCGCGCGAGGATTGCTCTGGGGAGGACCTGCCCATCGGCTCCAAGCTCGAGCCGCGGCCGGCGTGCATCGTGCCCGGCGTGCGCGGCGCGGCTGACAAGGTCGGCGATCAGAAGCGCGTCGTCACCCCGGCCGAGGCGGCGAAGCGCGGGGCGGACTATATCGTCGTCGGCCGGCCGATCACGCAGGCCGCGGATCCGAAGGCGGCCGCCCAGCGCATCATCAAGGAATTGGAGGAAGCACAGGACGTATCCTATGACCCACGCGACTGAAGATCTCATCAAGTGGCTGCGCGACGCCGGCGCTCTTCTGGAGGGGCATTTCCTGCTGTCCTCCGGGATGCACAGCCGGCAATACGTGCAGTGCGCCCAGCTTTTCCAGTACCCGCACATGACCGAGAAGGTGGCCAAGATGCTGGCCAAGAAGGCCCCCGCGGCGCAGCTCGTCGTCTCGCCGGCGATGGGCGGCCTGTTCCTCGGCCACGAGGTCGCCAAGGCGCTCGACCTGCGGCACATCTTTTGCGAGCGAGAGGACGGCAAGATGGTCCTGCGCCGCGGCTTCAAGCTCAAGGCCGGCGAAAAAATCGTGATCGTCGAGGACGTGTTCACGACCGGCAAGTCGACGCGCGAGGTGATGACGGTCGTCGAGCGCGCCGGCGGCAAGGTGGTCGGGGCGCTGTCCTTGATCAACCGCTCGGTGGGCGACCTGGGTTTCGGCGTTCCGACCGAAAGCCTCGCCGAGTTGCCGATCGTCAACTACGAGCCCGATGAGTGCACGCTCTGCAAGCGCGGCGTCCCGGTGATAAAGCCAGGCTCGCGGCCGAAGCCGGAAGCCGAGAAAAAGGCCGAGGCCGAAAAAAAAGCGGAGCCGAAAGCGGCGCTGAAGCTCCAGCGGGAGTTTTACGGATAGCTCATGCCACTGACCTATAAGCAGTCCGGCGTCGACGTCGGCCTCGCCGACAAGCTCGTCGAGCATTTGCGGAAGCGCTCGCCGGTCATCGGCGGTTTCTCGGGGCTGCATCCGTTTCGTCTCGGCAGCCGCGAGATTTTCCTCGCGGCCTCGACCGACGGGGTCGGTACCAAGCTTAAGCTCGCGTTCCTGTTGGACAAGCACGACACGGTCGGGGTCGACCTGGTCGCGATGTGCGTCAACGACCTCGTCACCTGCGGGGCGACGCCGCTGTTCTTCCTGGACTACTACGCCACCGCGAAGCTCGACCTAAAGCGCTCGAAGAAGCTGCTGGACGGCGTGCTCGAGGGGTGCAGGCTCGGGCGCATGACGCTTTTGGGCGGCGAGACCGCCGAGATGCCGGGCTTCTATAAGGAAAAGGAGTACGACCTGGCCGGCTTCGCGGTGGGCTGGGTCGAGAAGAACGACGTGCTCGACGGCCGTTCCGCGCGCGAGGGCGACCTGCTGGCCGCCTTGCCCTCCTCGGGCCTGCACTCGAACGGCTTCTCCTTGGTGCGCAAGGCCTTCAGCGACGCCAAGCTCAAGCGTCAGCCGGACCTGCTGACACCCACGCGCATCTACGTCGACGAGGCCCGCACCTTGCGCGCGGCCTTGGGCGGGCGCTTGAAGGCCATGGCGCACATCACCGGCGAGGGTTTGGAAGGGAACGTGCCGCGCGTGTTGCCGAAGGGGCTGCGCGCGGTCGTCGAGCGCGGGCGCTGGGACGTGCCCGAAATTTTTCGCAGGGTGCAACACGCCGGCAAGGTGCCCGAGGCCGACATGTGGTCGACGTTCAACATGGGGACGGGCCTCGTGGCGGTCATTTCGCCGGAGGCGCTGACGCGCGCCAAGCGCGCCGCGCCGGATTTGTTCGTGATCGGGCGCATCGAGAAGGGTCGAACGGGCTTCGCGTTCGAGGGGGACTCGCGTGGCTAAGCTGGCCGTCCTCGCGTCCGGCGAGGGAACGAACTTCCAAGCGATCGTGGACGCCGCGCGCTCCGGCTGGCTGAGCGCGCAGGTGGCCGTGCTGATCTCAAGCCGCAAGGACGCGGGCGCGCTGCGCCGCGCGCGCGAGGCGGGCATCGAGACCACGGTCCTGGAGCCGACGGCCTTCCCCACGCCCGAGGCTTACGGCGAGGCTCTCGCGAAGGCCTGCCGTGACAAAGGTGTCGATCTGATCTGCCTCGCGGGCTATCTGCCCAAACTGCCCGACGCGGTGCTCAAGGCCTTCCCGGGAAAGGTGCTGAACATCCATCCGGGGCTTTTGCCCGCCTTCGGCGGCAAGGGCATGTACGGGCGCAAGGTCCACGAGGCCGTGATCGCGGCGGGGGCCAAGGTCACCGGCTGCACGGTGCACATCGTCGACGAGGAATACGATCACGGGCCGATCGTGCTTCAAGCCACGGTCCCGGTCGCGGACGGCGACACGCCGGAGACGCTGGCCGCGCGCGTCCTCGAGGTCGAGCACCACCTTTATCCGAAAGCCGTGAAGCTGTTCTGCGAGGGGCGGGTTCACCTTGAAGGCCGGATGGTCCGCATAAAACCCGAGACAGCCAAGTCCGGCCAGGTGCGCCGCGCGCTGATCTCGGTCTCGGACAAGACCGGCGTCATCGAGCTGGCGCGCGAGCTGGCACGGCTGGGCGTCGAGCTGGTTTCGACCGGCGGCACCGCGAAGGCTCTCGCCGCGGCGGGACTGTACGTGCGCCCGCTCGGCACGATGACCCACTGGCCCGAGATGTTCGGGGGGCGCGTGAAAACCCTTCACCCCGCGGTGCACGGCGGCATCCTGTTTCGGCGCGACGATCCGGAGCACGCGCGTGAGGCGGCCCAGCACATGATCGAGCCGATCGATCTGGTGGTGGTGAACCTGTACCCGTTCGCGGAGGCCGCGAAGAAGCACCGCGCTTTCGAGCCCGAGCTGATCGAGGAGATCGACATCGGCGGGCCGACCCTCGTTCGCGGCACGGCGAAGAACTGCGACTCGGTGGCCATCGTCACGAGCCCGGCCGACTATGGGGCCGTCGTCGAGGAGCTGAAGTCGAAGGGCGAGCTGTCGCTGGAGACGCGAAGGAATCTGGCGAGGAAGGCGTTTCAGTCGACCGCCGCGTACGACGCCGAGATCGCGCGGGCCCTCTCCACGGCCGCCGATGGGGCGCGCTTCCCGGCCGCGTTGGACCTGCGCCTCGACAAGGTGCAGGACCTGCGCTACGGCGAGAACCCGCATCAAGCCGGCGCGCTCTACCGTGTCAGCGGATCGGAACGGCCGTTCGAGCAGCTCCAGGGAAAGGAGCTCTCGTATAACAATCTGCTCGATGCCGAGGGGGCTTGGGGACTCGTCCAAGAGTTGGACGGCCCGGCCGCGGTGATCTTCAAGCACGTCACCCCCTGCGGCGCCGGCGCCGGACGGACCATCGTCGAGGCCTACCGCCGCGCCTGGGAGGCCGACGGCGTCTGCGCCTTCGGCGGCATCCTCGCGCTGAACCGCCCGCTCGATGCCGAGGTGGCGAAGGCGATCGGGGAGTTTTTCCTAGAGGTCATCGTCGCGCCGGAATTCACCCCCGAGGCGCGCGAGTTGCTGCAACGAAAGAAGAACCTGCGCCTCCTGGAGCGTCGCCCCGGCGAGGCCGCTGCGCTGGAGTACCGCGTGGTGGGGACGGAGGTGCTGGTTCAAGAACCGGATAAGGCCTTGTGGGCTGCGCAGAACCCCTCACCCCCACCCTCTCCCACAAGTGGGAGAGGGAGCTCCTTGGGAGTTCTCCGGCACCAGGTCTCCCTCGCCCCGCGTCAGCGGGGACGGGGGGAGCCCGGTGGGCTCCCCCACGAGCCTGGCCGTGGAGGGGGGCGGCTGGGAAAGGATGAGGGTGGGGGTGAGGGGGCGGATCTCTGGAAAGTCGTCACGCGCCGCGCGCCCACGCCGGAGGAATCCGAAGCCCTTCGCTTCGCCTGGCCGGTCTCGAAATACACCCGCTCCAACGCGATCGTGGTCGCGACGTCCGTTCAGACGCTCGGCATCGGCGCCGGGCAGATGTCGCGCGTCGACGCGGTGCAGGTCGCGGCGATGAAGCTCGCGCAGTACGCGCAGCGCAAGCCGATCCCGGCGACTCTCGCCGCGGCCTCGGATGCCTTCTTCCCGTTCCGCGACGGCATCGACGAATTGGCTAAACTGAACGTGACGGCGATCGCCCAACCCGGCGGCTCGGTGCGCGACGAGGAAACGATCAAGGCCGCCGACGAGCGCGGCATGGCGATGGTATTCACGGGGATGCGGCATTTCAGGCATTGAGTATTATTTATTGATAAGTAAAGTGTCTGAAAATCGAAGGGAATTCATGGAAAATAAAAGAGCGACGCGCTGGTTGGTGCCTCACGGCGAAACGCTAGAGGAGCGCATCTACCTCGTTCGTGGACGCAGGGTCATGCTCAGCACGGATTTGGCCGAGCTCTATGGAGTAAAGCCCAAGGCGCTCGTGCAGGCCGTAAAGAGGAACACGGCGCGGTTCCCCGCGGATTTCATGTTCCGCTTGACGGCCAAGGAGGCCGGTTCTTTAAGGTCACAAATTGTGACCTTAAAGAGGGGTGCGCATCGTAAGTATCCGCCGTATGCTTTCACCGAGCAGGGTGTCGCTATGCTCTCGGGCGTATTGCGCAGTCGGAGGGCTGTCCAAGTCAATGTAGCTATCATGCGGACATTCGTCAAACTTCGAGAGACATTGTCATTGCATAAGCAGCTTGCAGTGAGGCTTGATGACTTGGAAAGAAAAATAATGGAGCATGACGGCCAAATTCAAAGCGTTTTCGATGCGATCAGACAGCTTATGGAGCCGCCGGAGAAGGATAGTTTGAAGATTGGTTTTCGGCTTGAGGGGCGGTAGCATGGATTTGCAGGGCAGCCGACCTTGGATCGGAGACGATTTATGAACAGGCTCGCGGCGTTGGCGATGGAGGATGGGACGGTTCTTTTCGGCGAGGCTTGCGGGGCCGAGGGGGAACGCACCGGGGAGCTTGTTTTTAATACGTCGCTGACCGGCTATCAAGAGGTGCTGACCGATCCTTCCTATAAAGGGCAGATCGTCGTGATGACGTATCCGCATATCGGCAACTATGGCGTGACGCGGGAGGATATGGAGGCGCCTAATCCCGCGGCCGAGGGGCTCGTGGTGCGGGAGAGCAATCGAGTTTACTCCAACTGGCAGGCTGTCGAAGGATTAGAGTCATTCCTCAAGAGGTACAGCCTCGTCGCGATTTCCGATGTCGATACGCGGCATCTCGCGACCTTGCTGCGGCAGA
Source organism: uncultured Elusimicrobia bacterium (assembly GCA_964566245.1). Lineage (GTDB taxonomy): Bacteria > Elusimicrobiota > Elusimicrobia > CAZMIB01 > CAZMIB01 > CAZMIB01. Next base: position 37,510 of record CAZMIB010000001.1, read on the forward strand.
AGGGGGCGATGCGGGCCGTCGTGTCCACGTTGGACATGGACAAGCGGCGGCTCGTGAAGAAGGCGCGCGAGGCGCCTTCGATGGCGGGGCTCGATCTGACGGGGCGCGTCACGTGCCGGAAGACGTATGTTTACTCCGAGGGGCCCGTGGCAGGTCCGAGGCCCGCTACTCCGGCGTTGCCGACGCCGCATGTGGTCGCGGTCGATTACGGCGTGAAGCTGGGAATCCTCAGGCAGCTCGCGGCGATCGGGGCGCGCGTCACCGTCGTGCCGGCGCATGCGACCGCGGATGAGATCAAGGCGCTCAATCCGGATGGACTTTTGCTCTCCAACGGGCCGGGCGATCCGGAGCCGGTGAGGCACGCGATCGAGACGATCAAGCGGACTTTGGAGTGGGAGCTGCCGACCTTCGGCATCTGCCTGGGCCACCAACTGCTCGGGCTGGCGCTCGGCGGCAGGACGTACAAGCTCAAGTTCGGCCATCGCGGGGCGAACCATCCGGTGAAGGACCTCGACACCGGCAAGATCGAGATCTCGACGCACAACCACGGCTTCGCGGTCGATGAGCGGAAATTGCCGCGCGAGCTGAAGCCGACCTACGTCAATTTGAACGACAAGACGCTGGAAGGAATGGCGCACACCCAGCTTCCGGTGTTCTCGGTGCAGTTCCACCCGGAGGCCTCGGGCGGGCCGCACGACAGCCGGCACCTCTTCATGAGGTTCCGCGACATGATGCTCAAGCGCATGGGCGCCCTGGCGGGCGCGGGAGAGACCCTTGGCCGATAAGAACGACAAGACCCGCAGGCTCATCGTCACCGACATCGAGCGCCAATGGCTGTCCAGGGTGCTCGAGATCAATTTCCAGGGGCCCTCGGCCGACGATTTGAAGGCGCTGCTGCCCTCGCTGACGCGCGAGAGCTTCGCGAAGGGCGAGGCCATCGTTCAGGAGGGCTCGGACGGGACCGACGTGTTCTTCCTTCATAAGGGCCTGGCGCTGGTGACGAAGAAGAAGTTCATCGGCGCCCGCAACGTCGTGAAGCTCAAGCCGGGAGAGGTGTTCGGCGAGGTGGGATCCTTGGTTCACGCCGAGCGCTCGGCCAGCGTCGTCGCGGACGACGCCGTCGAGGTGCTGCGCGTCCCGTGCAAGGAGTTCCAGGCCTTGCTGGAGAAGCATCCGCAGCTCGAGGCTTACTTTCAGACGGTGGCGCGGCAGAGGATGCAGGAGTTGGCGGGGGGGTAGGCACCCTCACCCCCACCCTCTCCCGCAAGCGGGAGAGGGCGAGGGGGAGGGGGAGTCTGGGGAGATATGCCTAAGCGAACCGACATACACAAGATTCTCCTGATCGGCTCGGGGCCGATCACCATCGGGCAGGCTTGCGAGTTTGATTATTCGGGGACGCAGGCGCTTAAGGCGCTGCGCGAGGAAGGATACGAGGTCGTGCTGGTGAACTCCAACCCGGCCACGATCATGACCGACCCCGAGCTCTCCGACCGCACCTATATCGAGCCGCTGACGCTCGAGTTCCTCGAGAAGCTCGTCGATAAGGAAAAGCCCGACGCCTTGCTGCCGACGATGGGCGGCCAGACAGCTCTCAACCTCGCGGTGCAGTTGTGGGACCACGGCGCGCTGCAGAGCCGCGGCATCAAGCTGATCGGGGCGAGCCGCGAGGCCATCCACCGTGCCGAGGACCGCCAGCTTTTCAAGGACTGCATGCTCGCGGCCGGGCTGGACGTGCCGCGCAGCCACGTCGTCACGAGCGTGGAGCAGGGACGCCGGGCGGTCGAGGACCTCGGCTACCCGATCGTGCTGCGCCCCTCGTTCACCTTGGGCGGCGAGGGCGGGGGCGTGGCCTTCACCCCCGAGGATTTCGAGAAGCGCCTCGCTCGGGCGCTCGAGCTTTCGCCGGTGCACAGCGTCCTGCTCGAGGAGTCCATCCTCGGCTGGAAGGAGTTCGAGCTGGAGGTCATGCGGGACTCGAAGGACAACTGCGTGATCGTCTGCTCGATCGAGAACCTGGATCCGATGGGCGTGCACACCGGGGACTCGATCACCGTCGCCCCGGCGCAAACCCTGACCGACTCGCAGTACCAGGAGATGCGCAACGAGAGCCTGCGCGTGATGCGCGCGATCGGCGTGGACACCGGCGGCTCCAACATCCAGTTCGGCGTGAACCCCAAGACCGGGCGGCGGGTCGTCATCGAGATGAACCCGCGCGTCTCGCGCTCCTCGGCGCTGGCGTCGAAGGCGACCGGCTTTCCGATAGCCAAGATCGCGGCCAAGCTGGCGGTCGGCTACACGCTCGACGAGATACCGAACGACATCACGCGCAAGACCCCGGCCTGCTTCGAGCCCTCGATCGACTACGTCGTCACCAAGGTCCCGCGCTTCGCGTTCGAGAAGTTCGTCGGCTCGGAGCGGCGCCTGGACACCTCGATGAAGTCGGTCGGCGAGGCGATGGCGATCGGCCGCACTTTTAAGGAAAGCCTCCAGAAAGCGCTGCGCTCGCTCGAGATCGGTCGCGGCGGATTGGAGAACCCCGAGACGCGCCGGCTGACCATCGCCGAGTGGCGCCAGGTTCTGGCCGATCCGAAGCCGGAGCGCATCTTCGCGATCGCCGAGGCCCTCGCGGCCGGCGTGAACGCCGGCGAGGTCGCGGCCGCCTCGTCGGTCGATCCGTGGTTCATCGCTCAGATCCAGGAGATCGTCGACCTCGGCCGCGAGATCAAGAACAGCCCGCTGACGCCGGAGCTTATGCGCCGCGCCAAGCGCATGGGTTTCTCGGACGCCCAGCTCGCGCGCCTCAAGGACACGACCGAGCCGAGGATCCGCGCCCAGCGCGAGAAGCGCGGCATCCACCCGGCGTTCAAGCCGGTCGACACCTGCGCGGGCGAGTTCGAAGCCCGCACGCCGTACTTCTACTCCACCTTCGAGGACTTCGACGAGGTGAAGGCCAGCGGCAAGAAAAAGAAGATCGCGATCCTCGGCGCGGGGCCGAACCGCATCGGCCAGGGCATCGAGTTCGACTATTGCTGCGTGCACGCCTCTCTGGCCCTGAAGGACATGGGCATCGAGACGGTGATGATCAACTGCAACCCCGAGACGGTCTCGACCGACTACGACATCTCGGACCGCCTCTACTTCGAGCCGCTGACCTTGGAGGACGTGCTGCACGTCCTGCGCAAGGAGAAGCCCCTGGGCGTCGTCGCGCAGTTCGGCGGCCAGACCCCGCTGAACCTCGCCCTGCCGCTGGCCAAGGCCGGCGTGAAGATCCTCGGGACCTCGCCGGACTCCATCGACTTGGCCGAGGACCGCGAGCGCTTCGGCCGCCTCGCGCGCAAGCTGAAGATACCGATGCCCGAGCACGGCGTCGCGTCGAACGCCGCGCAGGCGCTCAAGGTCGCCAAGAAGATCGGCTATCCGGCGATGGTCCGGCCAAGCTTCGTGCTGGGCGGGCGCGCGATGGAGGTGGTCTACGACGACGCGGCGCTCGAGGCCTACATGGCCAAGGCCGGCGCCGTCTCCGAGGGCCGCCCGATTTTGATCGACCGCTTCCTGAGCGACGCGGTCGAGCTGGACGTCGATGCCTTGTGCGACGGGCGCAAGGTGTTCATCGCCGGCTTCTTGGAGCACATCGAGGAGGCCGGCATACACTCCGGCGACTCCGCGTGCTCGATGCCGCCGCAGTCCCTGTCGCCCGAGCAGATCGCGACCGTGGTCGACCTCACGCGGCGCCTCGCGATGGAGCTGAAGGTGGTCGGCCTGCTCAACCTGCAGTTCGCGGTGCAGGACGGACGGGTCTACCTTCTCGAAGCCAACCCGCGCGCCTCGCGCACCGTGCCGTTCGTCTCCAAGGCCACCGGCTTGCCGCTGGCGCGGCTGGCGGCGCAGGTGATCGCCGGCAAGAAGCTTGACAGCCTGATACCGCCCGGCTTGTGGAAGCATCCGTTTCCGCCCTTGGCCTTCACCGCGACCAAGGAGGTCGTCATCCCGTTCCTGCGCTTCCCGGGCGTCGACCCGCGGCTCGGGCCCGAGATGAAATCCACCGGTGAGGTGATGGGCCTCGATGACGACTTCGGGCGCTCGTTCGCGAAGAGCCAGTCCGCGAGCGGCGCGCCGCTTCCAGCCAAGGGCTCGGTGTTCTTCAGCGTGAAGGACTCCGACAAGCCGGCGATGCTTCCGGTCGCCAAGCGCCTGGAGGGCTGGGGCTTCACGATTTACGCGACGACGCGGACCGCCGAGTACCTGCGCGCGAGCGGCGTCGACGCCAAGCCGATCCACAAGCTCGGTGAGGGCAAGCCGGACGTGGTCGAGCTGATCCGCGAGCGGCGCATCGACCTCGTGATCAACACGCCCTCCGGCAAGAAGGGCCGCAGCGACGGCTTCGCGATACGCCGCACCGCGCTCGAGGCCGGCATACCGCAGGTTTCCACGCCGGCCGCCGCGCGCGCCGCGCTGCGCGGCATCGAGGCCTACCGCAACGGCCACCCGCTCGGCGTACGCGCCCTGCAGGACTACTACCGGGAGTTGCCGTACCGCATTCAAAAAGGGTAGACCGGTTGGCATGAAAGCCATCCTGGTACGCGCCCACGGCGGGCCCGAGGTCCTGCGTCTGGAGGAAGCCCCCGATCCGCAGCCCGGCCCCGGCCAGGTGATGGTGCGCCTGGAGGCCGTCGGCGTCAACTTCGTCGACGTCTACTTCCGGATGGGCCTGTACCCCTCGCCGACCCCGTACATCCCCGGCTCCGAGGGAGCCGGGGTGGTGGAGGCCGTCGGCCCACGCGTCACCAGCTTTAAGCGCGGCGAGCGCGTCGCCTACGCCGGCGTGCCGGGCGCCTACGCCCAGTACGCGGTGATCCCGGCCGAGCGGTTGGTCAAAGTCCCCAAGGGCATGGACGGCAAGACGGCCGCGGCCGCGATGCTGCAGGGCATGACGGCCCACTACCTGACGCACGCCACCTACCCGCTCAAGAAAGGCGACTTCTGCCTGGTGCACGCGGCGGCCGGCGGCGTGGGGCTATTGATCTGCCAGATGGCCAAGCGCCGCGGCGCGAAGGTGATCGGCACCGTCTCGACCGAGGAGAAGGCCCGCCAGGCCCGCGAGGCCGGCGCCGACGACGTGATCCTCTACTCGAAACAGGACTTCGAGGCCGAGGTGAAGCGGATCACGAAGAACAAGGGCGTGCAGGTGGTCTACGACTCGGTCGGCAAGGCGACCTTCCAGAAAAGCCTCAACTGCCTGGCGACGCGCGGCGTGATCGCCCTGTTCGGCCAATCGAGCGGGATGGTGCCGCCGCTCGATCTGCTGCTGCTAAGGCGCGGCTCCCTGTTCCTGACGCGTCCCAACCTGGCCGACTACATCGCGACCCGCGAAGAGCTATTGGAGCGCGCCACCGCCGTCCTGAACGCCGTGAAGACCGGCAAGCTGAAACTGAAAATCGGCCTGACCTTGCCCCTCTCCGAAGCCTCCCAAGCCCACCACCGGCTGGAAGGCCGACAAACGACCGGAAAAGCGCTCCTGATCCCGTAGACTTACGCAGCGTCGCGGAACAAGCCTAGAAAGGCTCGGGGTTCCAGCACGCGCATGCCTTGCCGCTTGTCCGGGGGGTAGTGGCGGATATTCCCGGTGACTAGCGCCTGGGCGCCGGCGGCCAGCGCGATTTCGAGAAAGGCCTCGTCCTCGGAATCAGGCAGCGCCTTGGCCAGCGGCATGGGGGCGACGAGGCGTCCGCCGGTCTTTATTTGCTCCAGCAGGACCGAGACTTCTTCGGGGTCAAAACCAAACTTTGGACGGGAGAGCACCTCCCGGTACTCGGCGAGTATTCTGCCGTCATAACAGAGCTCTGAAATCCCGGAGGCCGCCAACTGGACGACCTCGCCGGGCGCTCCATAAGGCGAGAGCAAGCCTGAGACGAGGACGTTGGTGTCGAGGACGACTCTCACCGGGAGCGGCGGCGGCGACGTGACGCGGCGATCTCGGCGTTAATCTCCTCCCCGCTGATCCGGTCCTTTCCGCGCTCCAGAGAACGCTGCTGGAGGGCCGCGACGGCCGCGACGGCCTTGGCTCGGCGAATGGCGGCCAGCGACTCCTCCCAGGTCGACTCGCTGACCGAGGAAATAATCGCGAGGGGCTTGCCGTTTGACGTAATGATCATCTCCCGCTCCTCCGCGAGTCGCCGCCAAACCTCGGCCGAACGCCCTCGCAGGTCGCGCACCGTGACAAAGCGCATGGCATCCTCCTGTCACGCGATAGTGTATACGATCGTCACTCATTTGTCAACGCCATGTCGTGCCGCAGCGCCTGGGGCACCACGGCCCATTCCAGCAGATCAAAGAGCGCGTGCAGGGCAAGGGCCAGCAGGGCGGCGGGGATGGCGCCGGTGAGGATCATGCGGGTGTCGTTGAGGGCCAGGCCGGCGACGATGGGGACGCCGTAGCCGCCGGCGCCGATCAGCGCGGCGAGCGTCGCGGTGCCGACGCCGACGATCGCGGAGGTGCGTATCCCGCCCAGGATGCTGACCGAGGCCAGCGGCAGCTCCACGTGACGCAGGCGCTGCGCCTCGCTCAGGCCCAGCGCCTTGGCGGATTCGATCAGCCTGGGGTCCAGCGAGGCGAGGCCGTTGCAGGTGTTCAGCACGATCGGCAGAAGGCCGTAGAGGAACAGCGCGACCAAGGCGGGCACGGCGCCGATGCCGCAGAGCGGGATCAAAAAACACAGCAAGGCCAGCGAAGGGACGGTCTGAAGCACGCCGCTCGCGCCGAGGATCACCTTCCCCAAGCGCCGACGCCGCGCGGCCAAGACACCCAGCGGCAAGCCCACCGCCAGCGAGGCCGCGAGGGAAATCGCCAGGAGCAACAGATGCTCCTTCGTCCGGCGCAGCAGACCGCCCGCGAGGCCGTCCTCCTCCCGGTGCGGAACCGCGCGGCCCAAAAAGCCGGCGGCGATCGCGCCGAAGTCGCGCTTCTCCAGGTCCGCCTCGGCGTTCAGCCTCGCCATCTGTCGCTCCGAAAGCCGGCCCTCCAGCGCGCGCCGCGCGGCGGCCCAGAGCTTCGGCCGGCGCCGGGCGAAGTCGCTCCGCGCGAGCAGCACCGCGTCGTAGCGCGGAAAGAAGCGCTTGTCGTCCTTCAGCACCGTCAGGTTCAGCCGCTCCAGCATCGCGTCGGTCGAGTAGACGTCGGTAATGTCCAACTCGCCGCGGCGCATGGCTTCGTAGGCCAGCGAATGCTCGACCTCGCGGATGTCTGTCAGCGCGAGGCTGTAACTTCGCGCCAGGCCCGGGTAGCCGTCCGGTCGGCGCATGAACTCGTGCGTGAAGCCGGCCTTAAGCGCTGGGGCGCGCGCCAAATCGCCGAGGCTCGTCAGCCCCAGCCGGGCGGCCGCGTCGGGGCGCGCGGCGAGCGCGTAGGTGTTGTTGAAGCCCAGCGGCTCGCCGACCACTATGCCCGCCGGGGCCAACCCCGCGCGCAGGCCCGCGAGGTCGCGCACCGAGGAATCCTTCAGCACCGTCTCGGAGATGGTGCCGGTGTACTCCGGATAGATGTCGATGTCCCCGCCGGCGAGCGCGCGGTAAAGAAAGCCCGTCCCGCCCAGGCCGAACTTGCGTATGACCACCGCCTCGCCGGTGGCCTCCAGCGATTGGGCGACGATCTCGGCCAGGATATAGCTCTCGGTGAAGGTCTTCGAGCCGACGGTGACCGTCGGCTTGTCGGCGGCCCGGGCCGGCAAAGCCAACAGGGCGGCAACCAGCGCGGCGCGGGCGCTCATAAGTAGGCCCGAAGCTCCTCGGGCGGGCGCTGGGCGTTGATGAACTCGGCCACGAAGGGGCCTGCCGGCCGCTCGGCCAGGTCCGGGAAGGCGCCGTGCTGGGCGATGACGCCGCCGTCCAGCAAGGTGACCGTGTGGCCGAAGAAGGCCGCCTCGCCGATGTCGTGCGTCACGATCACGACCGTCTTGCGCAGCGCGTTGAAGATCCGCTTCAGCTCGCGGCGCAACGTCGTGCGCGCGATCGGGTCGAGGGCGCCGAGGGGCTCGTCCAGCAGCAAGGCGGGCGGGTCCATCATCAACGCGCGCATCAGCGCCACGCGCTGCTTCTGGCCGCCGCTCAAACGGGACGGGGGCCGCGAAAGCTCCGCCCGCCCCAGGCCGATCAATGACGCCAACGCGTCGATGCGCGCGCGGACGCGCTTCGAGTCCCAGCCGCACGTCCGCGCCGCGAGGCTTACGTTCGCCTCGGCGTCGAGGTGGGGGAACAGCCCGCCGTCCTGTATCACGTAGCCCACGCGCCGGGCCAGACGGCGCTGGGAACGCGGCGTCACCCGCTCCCCGTCCAGCGTGATCGTGCCGGCGTCGGGCTCGATAAGCCCCAGCATCAGCCGCAGCAAGGTGGACTTGCCGCAGCCGCTCGACCCGAGCAGCACGTGCGTCTGCCCCGCCGCGAGCCGCAAGGAAACGTTCTTCAGGACCGCCTTCGCCCCGTAGCTCTTCGTCACCCCGTCGAGCGCGATCACCCGTCGAATTTATAATATCGCCGCCCATGAGGAAAGTAATCGTCGGCGCCCAGGTTTCATTGGACGGCGTCATGCAGGCTCCCGGCGGACCGCAAGAAGACCCCACCGGAGGCTTCAAGTTCGGCGGCTGGGTCGCTCCGCTGGGGGACGACCCGGTTTTCGGCGAAGAGATCGGCAAAATGTTCGGCGAGCCGTTCGACTTGCTGCTCGGCCGGCGCACCTACGAAATCTTCGCCGCGTACTGGCCCTACATCGAGGCCGGGCCTTACGACTACATCGCCACCGCCTTCAACCGGGTCACCAAGTACGTCGCGACGCGCAAGGGCGTGGACTTAACTTGGAAGGGCTCGGTGGCCCTGCGCGACGCCGTCAAGGACGTCGCGAAACTGAAGCAGGAAAACGGTCCCGTCCTCCTCACTCAAGGCAGCACGGAGCTGGTGCACGCCCTGCTCGCCGCCGGCCTCGTCGACGAGATTCGCATGTTCACCTTCCCCGTGGTGCTGGGCAAGGGCAAACGGCTGTTCAACGACGCCGGCCAGCCGCGCACCTTCAAAATGACGCACGGCGCCGTCTCCCCGAACGGCCTCATCGCCGCGACCTACGCGCGCGCCGGCGAAGTGAAAACCGCCACCGTCGGCGGCGAGGTCAAACCCTCCCCGGCCGAGTTGACCCGCCGCGAGAAACTGAACCGCGAAGGCTAGCCGGCAAGAACTACTCAGTACGCTGAGTAAATTTACTCAGCGTACTGAGTAAAAAATGCTCCTTGACTTACTTACAAACGGTAAGTATACTATGCCTATGATAATGGAACTGCTCGGGCATAAGGACTACCTGCGCATCCTGATGGTTCTGGCGAAGAAGCCGCTCAGGTTTACCGAGATCCAGAAGACATTAAGCCTCAATCCGACCCAGGTGGATCGAGCTCTCGCGTTCCTGCGTAAGGGTCTGTGGATCATTCCCAAGACTATCTCGACCGAAAAGGGGCCAGTGAGAGTGGAATACGGGATAGGCAAGCGGGGCGAGGCCTTTCTTGCCTCGTGGCAGTCGTTCCGGGTTCAAGTTGAGCGCCATGAAGCGGAACTCGGAAGGTCCGAAGTCGCCGAGCTTCATAGCCTGGCGCTGTGATCCAATAATGGCGGTCGTCTTTCTTCTTGGTCCGGGAATGTGGGGGCCTGAGAAGGGCCCCTCTTCCAATCCGTCGCCTATGGATATCCGCCGCGAGATAGCGCGGATACTAACGATGGGCGGGCATGAAGTCATTCTCATGGAGGATCAAGCGGACCGGAAGGGCGAAGACATGATCCAGAAGTTCGATCGTCTTCTTCGCTCCAGGATCACCGATGTCGTCATGTATTGGCCTCCGGCGGCAAAGATGCAGACGACATACGATGAGCTGATCCTTCTCTATGATCGTCAAGAGTTCTTGCAGGAAGAGGAGATTCCCGTCTGGGTTCTGCACCATACCTCAGTGGCAGAGATTACGAGGGATCAATTCAAGGTTCTCGAGACCGGAAATCGCAGCCGCTATCTTACGGCGGTAGCTCGCTTGGGCATTCATCCGCTTGAGTGGGAAACGGATGCCGATCTGAGGGAGATGACGCGCCTGCTTTCAGCCCAGTTGGATTAACGTAATCGTGCAACGACCCGTTGCACGATTACCTCGTCTTGAACATTGCCCTGCTGGGAGTTTATATATAGTCTTGGCTGCCGAAGGGGAATTCCTCGTCGAGAGCTTACATATAGTCTACATATAGTTTGGTAAACTCATCCCGGCTGTTTGCCCAATTCTGACACCTACCGTGTCAGAGCTTTGGGAGAATCGTAAAGGGCTCACCAAGGGCTCAAAGGGCTCACCGAGATACCCGAGAAAAGCCTCCTGACTCTCCAACCCAAGATCTCGGCGCGCAATACCCCGCTGAATGTCCGACATCCTCATCGTCTGCCCCACCCACCGCGACAAGCGCGAGCTTGAGGCCTACAAGCCGCAAGGCCACCGCTTCCATTTCTACGACTACGCGAGCGACGACCTCGAGACCCTCACCGCCGCGCAAGGCGGCGCCGCCCCGTCCGTAAAGCCGGCGGAGCAGGCGCTGAACGAACTGCTGCGCCTGGCGCGAAAGGTGGGCGCCGAGGGCGTGCTCAGCACCGACGACTACCCGGGCAGCACGCTCGCCAGCATCGTCGCCCGCGAGCTGGGCCTGCCGGGCGTGCCGCCCGAGGTGAATCTGCTGTGCCAGCACAAGTACTACTCCCGGCTCGCGCAGCTGCGCCTGGTTCCCGAGGCCGTCCCCGAATTCCACCTCATCGACCCGCGCGGCGGCACGGCCCCGCCCGGGCGCCTGCCGCTGTTCCTCAAGCCGGCCAAGTCCTTCTTCTCGGTCGGCGCGCGCAAGGTCGAGCGCCCCGAGGACTGGCCGGCCGCCGTCCGCGGCGCCGCCTTGCCGGACGCGTTCTTCGCGCCGTTCAACCGTCTGCTCAAAAGCTACACGCGCCTCGAGCTGGGCGCGGACCGCGTGCTGGCGGAAGGGTACCTCGCCGGCGACCAGGTCACGGTCGAGGGCTGGTGTCGGAGAGGCCGGGCCGGGATTTTGGGGGTCGTGGACTCCGTCTTCTTCCCGGGGACGCGCTCCTTCAAGCGCTTCGACTACCCGTCCCGCCTGCCGGAGGCGGTGCAGGCGCGCATGACTATCCTCGCGCGGGGAGTGATGGAGGGTCTGGACTACGGCGACGGACTCTTCAACATCGAGCTGATGCACGACCCGGACACCGGCCGCCTCGGCATCATCGAGATCAACCCGCGCATGAGCTCCCAGTTCGCCGACCTCTTCGAGAAGGTGGACGGCGTCAACAGCTACGCGCTGGCGCTCGACCTCGCCTTGGGCAGGCCCCCGTCCGTCCCCAAGCGCGCCGGCCGCCACGCCGCGGCCGCGAGCTGCGTGCTGCGCGCCTTCGAGGACCGCAAGCTGCTCCGCGTCCCGAGCGAGGTCCGCCTCGACGCCCTGCGCCGCGCCCACCCCGACATCCGCATCGAGCTGCTGGCCACCGAGGGCCTGCGCCTCTCCGAGCAGATGCAGGACCCGGAGAGCTACCGGTACGGGATCGTCAACCTGGGCGGGGCGTCGCTGGCCGCGATCCTGGAGGCGTTTGAGGACGCGGAGCGGCGGCTGGACTTCGTTTTCGCGCCGGTGTAATGAATATCGCCGCGGCGCGAGCAGCGGGAGTCGCTCCAGTCGTGTGATATAATTCCGACGACATGAGGCTCAAAATCGCGGATATTCTACGCCTGATCCGGAAGGGCGAATCTCAGACGCTCGAGTTCAAGCAATCCTTCGGCCGCGAAACCCTGGAAACTCTCTGCGCCTTCGCGAATACCGATGGTGGGATCGTTCTGGTCGGGGTCAGCGACGCCGGCGTAGTGACCGGAACGCAGGCGTCCAAGGCTTCTCTGCGTGACTGGGCCAACCAGATAGCTCAGGGCCTCGGTCTTCATCCATCGATCCGTACGGCCCCGCTTGAGGGGAAGGAAGTCGTTGTCATCGAGGCCCCGGAGAGCCATATCAAGCCCGTGCTCTTTCAGGGGAGGGGCTATGGGCGCTCCGGCTCCACGACCCACCAGATGACCGTTGAAGAAATCGCGTCCGCCGCCCTTTCCCGCGTCGGTATGACGTGGGACTCGGTCCCCGAGAGCCGCGCCAAGCTCGCCGACATCTCTGGTCCCAAGATTCGGGCGTTCATCGCCGCGGCGAACCGAGAGAAGCGGCGTCCGGTGCCAGCCGGGACTTCGCCGATGGACTTGCTGAAGAAACTCAAGCTCGTCCGAGCGGGCAAACCGACTCGGGCGGCGATCCTCCTCTTTGGGAAGGATCCTCAGGATTTTTATCCACAGGCTAGGCTCAAGATCGGGCGATTCCGGGACGAGACTCTGATCGTGGATGACCGCCGCATAGACGGCACCCTCTTCGACCAGGTGGAAGGCGCGATGAGCTACTTCCGCGAGAAGCTGGATACCCGATTCGAGAGGACCGGCCGCCCGCAGCGCGACGTGATCTGGGAATACCCGTTGAAGGCTTTGCGCGAGGCCGTAACCAACGCTATCTGCCATCGGGACTACTCAGGCACCCGCGACTCCGAAGTTCGGCTCTACGATCACGAGGTCATGATCTGGAACGATGGCGACTTGCCGCCGGAATTGTCGGTGCAGGCGCTCAGGAAGAAGCACCCCTCGGTGCCTCGCAACAAGCAGATCGCCGAAATCTTCTACTACGCTGGGATGATCGAGCAGTGGGGAAGCGGGACCGGTATGATGCGCGACGAATGCAGGGCGGCCGGAATGCCGGCTCCCATCTTCGAGCAAAAGCACGGCCTTCGGGTGACGTTCAAGAAGGCGGTCCCCAAGACCCTCCCAGGACCCTCCCATGACACCTCCCATGAACCTCCCATGACCGAGACGACCGTGGACCGGGTGCTTTCTTTCTGTAAAGCGCCGCGGTCCAGGGTCGAGATCGCCAAAGAACTGGGTTTGAGCTCGGAGTATGTCCGAAAGTGGATACTTCCCGAGCTCGTTCGTTCCGGGAAGCTGAGGCTTACTCTGCCTGAAAAGCCGCAGAGCAAACAACAGCGCTATGTCAGCCGCTAAGTCTAGGCGGAGGGCTGCCGTGAGCGGTAAACGGAAGCGCACCCCAAGAATGCCCGCCATCGTCCGCAAGGCCGAGCAGGCCTTGCGGATCGCGGTGGCGAAGGCCATCGAGGACCATCGCCGAAGCGGCGATCCCATCGTGGTTTGGAAGAACGGACGCGTCGTGACCATTCCCGCCAGTAGGATTCCGCGAGGGAAGCCCATTCGCCGCGGCCGGTAGCTTCGGCGGCTGCCCTATCTCCCCGCGAAGCAAAAGGGCAACTGGTGGTTGCCCAAATATCCTGAGCACAATACGTCTTGTTGATGCGGAAATTTTAATGCTGTAAATCCAGGCCTTATCCATCGTAATCTTGATAAAATATGCCGCGTCTGTTATCTTATCTATAAAAATTAGGACAACTTAGCCTTGGTTCTATCTCTAATCATCAAAAAATGTCCCCTATAACCGACCTTATCTTCGGCACCTCCGAGAACAAAGAGGCCAAGCGCCTGCGGAGGCTGATCCAGTCCAAGAAAGCCCGCAAGATCGCCTCCCGAATCTACACGACCAATCTGATCGACCCGCCCGAGGGGATCATTCGAGAGAATATGTGGGCGGTGCTCGGGCGCCTCTTTCCAAACACGGTCATCAGCCACCGCACCGCATTGGAGGGGGGGCCGACCAAGAATTCGGAAGTTTTTCTCACGGGACCCTATCCGCGCAAGGTGAGGCTGCCCGGGCTGACGGTGACGGTGCTCAAGGGGCCTTCCGCTGGAACGGATGACAAGCCGTTCATGGAGAATCTCTTCATCGCGTCCGAACCAAGGGCTTTTTTGGAGAACCTCCAAATCAGCCGCCCCAAGGGACTTTCCGCCAAGACCATCCCGCGGACGGAGTTGGAGGATCGCCTCGACCGCATCTTGAGGCTGAAAGGCGAAAGGGCGCTCAATGACCTGCGCGATAAGGCGCGCGACGTCGCCAAAAAGCTTGGGCTCGCGGCTGAATTCCAGGCGCTCGACAAGATCATCGGCGCCCTGCTCCTGACGAAGCCGGCCGAGCCCCGGGTCGCGGGCCGAGCTTACGATCCTGAGCGACTGAGGATATTCGAGGCGCTGTTCTCCGCTCTAAAGCGGACCGCTCTTCGCGAAAGTCCCGAACCACTGACCGACCCAGGGGCTCTGAGGACGCTCGCCTTCTTCGAGGCGTATTTTTCGAACTACATCGAAGGCACCCGCTTCGAGGTCGATGAAGCGCGATCCATAGTCTTCGAGGGGACGATCCCCAGGACCCGTCCGCAGGATGCGCACGACGTCTTGGGCACCTATCAAATAGTTTCGAATCCGACGGAGTACCGGAAGGTCCCGGCCGACTTCGAGACTTTTTGGTCCCTGTTATCGACCCGCCATACGACGATTCTTAGCGCCCGACCGGAGAAGGATCCGGGCGAGGTCAAAACCGACGTGAACCGCGCCGGAGAAACGATCTTCGTGGCGCCCGATTTGGTCAAGGGAACGCTGTCCCAAGGCTTTGAGTTCTACAAGGTCCTGGAATCGCCCTCCGCCCGGGCCGCGTTCATGATGTTTCTCGTGTCGGAAGTCCATCCCTTCAACGATGGCAACGGCCGCATCGCCCGCGTGATGATGAACGCGGAGCTCGTCGCCGAGGGCCTGCGCCGGATCATCGTTCCCACGGTATTCCGCGACGATTACCTCGGCGCCCTGAGAGCGCTCAGCCGCAACGGCGATCCGGCGGTTTATCTTCGCATGCTCGACCGGGCACAGGAGTTCTCGGCCAGCATCGACTTCTCCGACTTCGCCGCCGCCCAGCGCGCGCTTTCCGCGGCGAACGTGTTCAAGGATCCGACCGAGGGGACCCTGGAAATTCGTCCACGCGCGGAGGGATAGGCGGACACTCAGGATGTTCCCACCGACTCAACGTTTTCCATTTTGCTGAGATTTAACGGAATGACTTGAGCATATTTGCTAGACTTGAACTTCCTGTGCCCAGAAAATGTTCCGTGCCTATCGAGATTACGTCCGAAGACCGGGCCGAGCTATTGATTTTGCGACGAACCTCGCCTAAAAAACGGAATTGGGTCCGTGCCGACATCATTTTGCGTGCCGCCAAAGGCCAGAGCAACTATAGGATCGCCAAGCAGCTCGGCCTCAGCCGCAACACCGTGCAGCATTGGCGCTATCGCTTCGCGCGGGAGAGGCTGGCCGGCTTGATGACTCGGCCGATCCCGGGCCGACCGAAAAGGATCGCCGAGGTTCCGTCGGATAACGGTTCTTTCCGGGTCGCGCGGATTCAGCCCCCAGGGACAGCCCATGAGTTCTAAGAAGGCGAGGCGGGTCCGCGGTCGTTCGAGGGAAGATGCCGCATTTCCCGTCGCCTTGCCATCGTCAGACATGCCGCGCGGCTACCCGGAAATGCTCTCCGCCCTTAAGGAACGGATCGGGCATGAGAGGCAACGCGTCGTATTCGCCGCCAACACCGCCATGATCGTCCTGTACTGGGACATCGGCCGCATGATCCGCCAGCACCAGACCCAGAAGGGCTGGGGCTCGAAGGTAGTCGACCGGCTCTCTCAGGACCTCCGTAACGCCTATCCCGACATGAAGGGATTTTCGCCGCGAAATCTCAACTACATGCTGTCCTTCGCGGCCGCCTGGCCCGACGCTTCAATTTTGCAACGGGTCGTTGCAAAATTGCCTTGGCGACAGAATATCGCTCTGCTTGAACGACTTGACGACGAGAAAACGCGCCTTTGGTACGCCCAGGAGACCCTGCGAAACGGCTGGTCCCAGCCGATCCGCGTTATCCTCCACTCGCGCTCCGAGAGGCTCTCGCCAACGCCTTCTGCCACCGGGACTACTCCATTGGCGGCGGCTCCGTTGGCGTAGCGATCTACGATGACCGCTTGGAGATCAGCTCATCAGGCTCTCTGCACTTCGGCCTTGCGGTCCAGGACCTATACAAGCCGCATGAGTCCTTGCCGTGGAATCCGATTGTCGCCGATGTCTTTTATAGGCGCGGCATCATCGAGACATGGGGTCGCGGCACGATCAAGATGGCCGAGATGATGGGCCTTGCTGGCCTTCCGCGACCGGAAATTGAGGAGATCTCGGGAGCGATCATTGTCCGTTTCCGCGCGAGCCGTTATCAGCCGCCGACCCGGATCGGCCACGACCTTACGGATAGGCAGCGCAAAATTCTCGATGTGCTTGCTTCCTCGGGGGCTCTTCGCCTGGGCGAGATCTTGCCCCTGCTTAAAGCCGGCGCCACGACGAGAGCTTTGCGCGAGGACCTGTATCTGCTTCGGCGGTTCAAGCTCGTTGACTTTTCAGGCCGAACCAGCGGCGCGCGTTGGCGTTTGAAGAGGGGAAGCTGAGCCAGTTATGGCTAATTCTGTCCAATCCTGGCTAATTCTGGCCAATCTTGCGAATTGTGATTATAATTTAAGCAGAATTATGGGGTGTTTTTAAGCCATGGGGTTGTATCCAGAGTTTCCTGTCTCGCCCTACGCGCCGCTGATGGGCAGACCAGCTACATGATCGCCAAGCGGCTCAGGCTCAGTCGCAACACCGTGCAGCACTGGCGTTACCGGTTCGCGCGAGAAAGTTTGGCCGGCTTGATGACTCGGCCGATCCCGGGCCGACCTAAAAGGACAGTTATGGAAACTCGCCCGGAACATAGCTCAACAATGGCCGATGCAAGCCAGGCATGAGACCGTCGACGCCGGGCCAATCGGGCAACCGGGGTTGCCCAATTCGACGAAGCCCATGAGCACCCCTTTTCATTCGAAATATTACGCGCACGAGTTGACCAAGCGGTGCTCCTCCGACAGCTTGGAGAAGCTCTCGCAGTCCCTCAACAACGCCACCATCGACTTGAACCCGCATCAAGTGGACGCGGCGCTGTTCGCCTTCAAGTCGCCGCTTTCGCGCGGCGCGCTTCTCGCGGATGAGGTCGGCCTCGGCAAGACGATCGAGGCGGGCTTGATCATGAGCCAGCTCTGGGCCGAAGGCAAGAGGCGAATGCTTTGCATCATGCCGGCGGCGCTACGCCAGCAATGGGAGCGGGAGCTGGCCGAGAAATTCTTCATCGACTCCCTCATCCTGGAGTCGGGCAGTTACAAATCACTTCAAGCCCAGGGTGTTGCCAACCCCTTCGAACAGAAGAACCGGGTGGTCCTGTGCTCCTTCCAGTTCGCGCGACGAGAGGCCGCCGCCATTCAGCGGACTCATTGGGACTTGGTGGTGATGGACGAGGCGCACCGCCTGCGCAACGTCTATAAGAGCGACAATAAGATCGCGCGCGCTATCCGGGACGCTGTCGGCGCGCGGCCGAAGATCCTGCTCACCGCGACGCCCCTTCAAAACTCCCTGATGGAGCTCTACGGCCTCATCAGCTTCATCGATCCACACCTGTTCGGCAATGCGGAGTCGTTCCGGGATCAATTCGCCAAGCGCCTCGTCAATGGCCGGGGCGACGAGTTCTCCGACTTGAAGCGGCGCATCCAGCCGGTTTGCATGCGCACGCTGAGGCGGCAGGTGTCCGAGTATGTCCGGTACACCGACAGGCGGTCCCATACCCAGGACTTCACTCCCAGCGACCAGGAGTGGGAGCTTTATGAGTCCGTATCGGCCTATCTTCAGCGCCCGCAATCCTACGCGCTCCCGGCCAGCCAACGGGCCCTTATCACCCTCGTGCTCCGCAAGATATTGGCTTCGTCGTCCTTCGCCATCGGCGACACCCTGGGCACCCTTATCAAGAGGCTCGAAGCGAAGGAGAAAAGTTTGGCCCCGGCGGAGGGCGACACCGCCGCCGCTCTTGCTTCGGAATATGAATCCCTCGCCGATACGAAAGAGGAGTGGGACGAAGCATCGGCGGACACTTCTTTTCCAGGCGGCGAGGCCGCTGCCAATCCGGCCGACGCCGAGCGGGAGGCAATCCGCAAGGAGTTGGAGGACCTCAAGAACTACAAGAAGCTCGCGGAGTCGATCACTCGCAATGAGAAGGGCGCCGCCCTCCTTACCGCGCTTAAGACGGGCTTGGCCTGGGCAGAGAAGCTGGGGGCCCGGCGCAAGGCCCTCATCTTCACCGAGTCGCGCCGGACCCAAGCCTACCTCAAGGAACTTCTCGCGGCCAACGGCTATGCCGGACAGTTGGTGACCTTCAACGGAACCAACACCGATCCCGACTCCCATCGGATTTACAAGGAATGGCTGGCTCGTCACGCGGGTCAGGACTGCGTGACCGGCGCCCCGAGCGCCGACACCCGCTCCGCGCTCGTTGAGGAATTCCGCGACCGCGCGGCCATCATGATCGCCACCGAGTCCGCGGCGGAAGGCATCAACCTCCAGTTTTGCAGCCTGGTCGTCAACTATGACCTTCCTTGGAACCCGCAGCGCATCGAGCAGCGCATTGGCCGTTGCCACCGTTACGGCCAGCAGCACGACGTTGTCGTCATCAACTTCGTCAACCGCAAGAACGCGGCCGACAAGCGAGTCTTCGAGCTGCTCTCGCAGAAGTTCAAGCTTTTCGAGGGCATCTTCGGAGCCTCGGACCAAGTGCTCGGCGCCTTGGAGTCCGGCGTGGACTTCGAGAAGCGCGTCAACGACATCTACCAATCCTGCCGCACGACGGCGGAGATCGATGCCGCCTTCGACCGGCTTCAGCAAGAATTGGAATTGCAGATTGAGTCCCGTTTGGAAACCGCGAAGAGCCAGCTCCTGGAGCATTTTGACGTAGATGTTCAGCAGCGGCTGAGACTCAGCCAGGACGGCAAGAATCGGCAGAGAAGCAGATTCCAGCACCTCCTGTGGTGGTTCGCGAAGGGAGAGCTGCGCGATTGCGCGGAGTTTGCCTCGGACGAGGCGATGGAATTCACCCTCAAGAGCGTGCCAGCCGAAGTCGAGGGAGACGGCATCAAAACCGGATCCTACGCCGTCATCCCCGACAGCATGCCGGAGGGCGCCCATCACTTCCGCGTCGGCCATCCGCTGGCGGAACGCCTGATTGCTGCCGCTCGGCGACGGCCACTTGAGCCGCAAACCGTTCGATTCGACTACGACCGGCTGAGAAAGGTAACGCCTGTCGAGACCCTGCAAGGCCTTTCAGGCTGGCTGCGGCTCCACCTCGTTACGCTGGACTCGCTCGAGCCGGAAGATCGCCTCGTGTTCTCCGGGCTGCGCGACGATGGCCAGCCAATGTCCGAGGAGGCCTGCCGGCGGCTCTTCGACTTCGGGGGGGAAGCGCTTGGCGATGCCGCGGTGCCGGACGAGGTCGCGCGCAGGCTCGACGCGGGCGTCGAGGCCGGCGTCAAGTCGCTGATGGAGGACGCCCAATCGCGCAACCGTGATTTCTTCGACTCGGAGATCGAGAAGCTGGAGAACTGGGCCGCCGACCTTAAGGACGGCCTCGAGTCCGAGCTGAAGGAGCTTCAGCGCGAGATCGCCGCCCTCAAACGTGAGTTCCGGCAGGCCGTGGACCTGCAGACCAAGGTCGATCTTCAGCGCAAGGTCGCCGAGTTGGAGCGCAAGCGCAGCGACAAGCGAAAGGGCATCTTCGAGGCACAGGACCGCATCGACAGCCAAAAGGACGAGGTCCTCTCGAAGGTGGAGCTACGTCTCAAGCTCGACATCAAGAAAGAGCCGCTCTTCACGATCCGCTGGCAGGTGGGGGCGAAGGCATGACGCAAGCGGACCAGACCCCGGATTCAGTCCTGACCGAAGAGGTCATCAAGAGCCTGCGAAAGGAGATGCTGCTCCCCGAGAAGCAGTTGGACGCTCTTCGGACAAAGATTTCGTCCGGAAAGATGAGGGCCGAAGATTGGCAGGTGATGATCGAGCTGGCGATGGACGCGGAGGCCAAGAAGGATGCCTAGACGCATCGAAAAGCTCTCCTTGGCCGGCTTTCGGGGCGCGTCCAATAGCGTGGAGATCCCATTCGACCCCGACAAGCCGATCACGATGATCTTCGGTGAGAACGGGACCGGCAAGTCGTCCATCATCGATGCCATCGATTTCGTGTGCAACAAGCAATACGGCTCCGTCGCGGAGCGAAGCGGCACCAAGCCGCGCGAGCACATCGTCGCCTTGAAATCGGAGGCCAAGGACTTGCGCGTCTTGCTCCAGCACGGAGGCTCCTCCTGGACCGGCACGCTTGAGAAGGGTACGCCTTCGATCGCCGGGGCAGGGGCGCCTCCGCGTGCCCGAATCCTGCGTCGTGGGCAGATCCAGAAGGTGATCAACGCCCCCGCCGGGGAGCGGTATAAAGAACTTCAGGACTTCATCGTTCCTCCGAAGGTCGAGACCGCCGAGAATGCCCTGCGGGATTGCGTCAAATCTCTCAAGGACGAGCTGGATCGGGCGGTTTTCGCCAAGACCCATGCCGAAGAGCAACTGCGAGGTTTTTGGACTGGGGTCGGGAGTCCCGGCAAGGACTGCTTTTCCTGGGCGAAGGAGCGCGCCAAAGAGAACGAGGCCGGCCTGACGGCCATCGCCGCCGAGGCAAAAGCTCTGCTGTCGGCCTTGGACAAGGCCCAGGCGGCCGTGGATTCGTGGACCGCAGCCTTCAAGGCCCATGCGGACGCCGCCGGTAAATTGGAGAAGGCGCAAGCGGCGCTGGCCGCGGCCGAAGCGGCGCAGGAGTTGGATTTGGTCGAGTTGCTGACCGCGGCCCAGGGGTACCTGCCAAAGGCCGCAAAGGCGGATGAATGCCCGCTGTGCGAGCGGCCGGGAATTTCCTTGGAAGTCTTGCTCAGGCGCATCGCCGAGCGTCTTGCGGCCATGAACCGTTTGGTCCTGTTGAAGAAGGAGTTGGACGCGGCGAGCAAACTGGCCGAGAAGGCGGGGTCCCTTTTGGAGTATGGACGAGGCGGCCTGGTGGCGGCGGCGCGCGAATTGGCGAAGGCCCTGGAGAAGTCCAAACTCAGCGAGGTCGCCGCGCTGAAGTTGGTTTGGACGCACTATCCCGCTATGGGGGCCGCGCCGGAGCCTGAGATCAGCGATGCCGTGCTGAAGGAGGCTCAGAAGCTCCAGCTTTCCTCTAAAGCGTGCCATGCAGGCGTGAAGGCGAGGCAGGAAGCCGCTTCTCGCGAGGCCAGCCAGCTCGGCATGATCCAGCGGGCCCTGGCCGCGGTCGGGGAGAACACGAAACACGCCGAAAGCGTCAGTGGCCGCCTCACGCGCGGGGTGGCCAACCGCCGAACCGGTAAACAGCGCGGGAGGAGGTTGGTTGAGGGCATTTTAGGCGCCATCTCGGGCGAGGTCGGGGACCTCTGCGAGAAGATCCATCCCGGCGAAGGGATCAAAACCCGCCTTTACCTAAACCCCAAGACGAGAGGCTCGCTGGAGTGCGACGGCGAGTTCGAGGGCGTCAAAGGTCTCCCGCCGCAAGCTTACTACAGCGAGTCCCACCTGGACTCGCTCGGAGTATGCATCTTCCTGGCGCTGACCAAGAAGTTCGGGGGCAAGGATCTGATAGTCGTGCTGGATGACGTCGTGACCTCGGTCGATGCGCCTCACATGGGCCGTTTTCTCGACCTCCTGCTGGACCAGGCCGAGCACTTCGGGGAGATCGTTGTGGCGACCCACTACCGGCCTTGGCTTGAGCGGGTCCGGCACGGCAAGGGGCCGACCGCGAACATCCACCTTCTCCACCTTTCGCGCTGGTCCTTGGCGCATGGCATCAGGCACGGCATAGGCAAGCTGGCGGTCCAGGAACTGAAGGACGCCGTGGCGGCGGCGCCGCTTGACCGCCAAGCCGTCGCATCGAAGGCCGGTATTTTCTTGGAAAGCCTCCTCGACCAGTTGGCGCTTCTCTATCAGTGCCGCCTTCCTCGGCGGCCCGAGCCGGAGTATACGCTGGGCGAGCTTCTCGACTGCTTCGGAAAGAAGCTCCGCCCCGCGATGAAATGCGAGACGTACGCCAAGGGGCAGCCGCCAAAGGAGATTCCGCTTAAGCCCCTGCTGGACGCCCTTGCCGGGACAGAGTGGATTCGCAATCAGGTCGGCTGCCACTGCAATATCCACGGCTACGACGTGCCGGACAGGGACGTGCAGGAATTCGGCGAGAAAACGATCGCGCTTGCCGAGGCCCTAATCTGCGCGGTCTGCGGCTCGTTGCCCCTCCGAGACAAGACAGGGACGTATTGGCAATGTCACTGTGTGGGAGAATTGGGCCTGCGGTTGATTCCTTTGGAGAATCCGGATCGGTGAATTCATGATCATCAAATCCATTGCCGTTAAGAACTTCAGGGCGATTCTTGAAGAGTCACTCGACTGCGCGGACTTGACCGTGCTCGTCGGCCGAAACGGTGCTGGGAAATCATCTTTTCTGCGGGCATTGGAGATGTTCTATGAATCAGCCGCCGCGGCGTCTGTCGACGATTTCTATGCGGAGGATGTGAGTAAGGAGATCGAGATTGCGGTCACGTTCGACAGGCTGGAAGCCGCCGAAAAGGAACTCTTTGCGCCCTACTTGGACGCGGAGCGCCTGACTATTTCGCGAGTTTTCTCGTTAGCGGCAGGCAAGAAGTCGGGGACCTACCACGGATCGCGGCTACAAAACCCCGACTTCTTCCCCATCAGGATGGCCGGAGGCAAGAAGGAAGTCGTCGCCAAGTATAAAGAGGTACGCGAGCAACCAGCCTACCAGGCCCTGCCAGTTGCTCGTGCCGCTGACGAAGCGGAACAGGCCCTGAAGGCCTGGGAAGCCGCAAATGCGGACGCGTGTACCCGGCAGCGCGACGATGGACAGTTCTTTGGATTCACAGGCGTAGGGCAAGGCTATCTCGGAAGGCATACCCGCTTCATCAGGATTCCGGCCGTCCGTGATGCTTCGACCGATGCGATGGAGGGCCGCGGGTCGTGTGTCACCGAAATCATGGACCTTGTGGTCCGGAGCGCCCTAGCAAGGAAGGCCGAGTTCACGGCACTAAAAGATGATGCTCAAAGAAAGTACCGCGAGATAATGGACCCCGGCCGCCTCACTGAGCTGTCCTCCCTGCAAACGAAACTCTCTGAAACGCTGGCATACTACGCCCCTGAAGCCGCTGTTTCCCTGGATTGGGCGAAGCTCGCCGACCTTGAGTTCCCACTGCCAAAGGCAGAAATCAAGTTGAATGAGGACGGCTACAAGTCGGCCGTCCGGCGGACTGGCCATGGCCTGCAACGCGCATTCATCCTGACCATGCTTCAGCACCTAGTCGCGGCAAAGGGCGGCGATGGCACCGCTCAGTCCGAGGCGGGACCGGCCGCCGGCGCTCCGGCTGAGCCAGACCAGAGGCTCCCAAGTCTTGTTCTCGCCATCGAGGAACCTGAGCTGTATCAGCACCCGAGCCGCCAGCGGCACCTGGCTTCGATCCTCCTTCGACTTGCATCCGGGACGATTCCCGGCGTCGCAAAGAAGACTCAGGTGATGTATACCACGCACTCGCCCCTCTTTGTTGGCTTGGATCGATTTGAGCAGATCCGATTGCTCAGGAAGGCGGACAATACCGCAGGGAAGCCGCGAATCACAAAGGTAACGAAAGCCGCGCTGGATGTCGTCGCCGAAGAGATATGGATTGCAGGCGGCCAGCAGGGGCCGCGGTTCACGGCCGAGACTCTAAAGCCTAGGCTCCAAGCGGTGATGACCCCTTGGGTCAACGAAGGTTTCTTCGCCGACGTTGCCGTGCTAGTAGAAGGCGAGGACGACCGCGCCGCGATTCTCGGGGTCGCCCTGTCCTTGGGCCATAACTTCGACAGCGATGGAATCGCGGTCATCCCCTGCTCGGGCAAGAACAACCTCGACCGGCCGTTCGTAATCTTCCGGCGTCTTGGCGTTCCAGCCTATCTCGTTTGGGACGGCGACCATGGGGAGGGAGGCGCACGGCCCGACGACAATCGGAGACTCTTGAAGCTCATTGGACAGGCCGAGGAAGACTGGCCGGCCACGGTGGCCGGGAGCCATGCATGCTTCAAATCGAAGTTGGAGGATACGCTTGCGGATGAGATCGGGCGGGAACTCTTCGACCGGCTGTTAACCGAAGCTCAGACCACCTTCGGAATTCCGCGCAAGAACCACGCCACGAAGAATCCAATGGTAATCCAGCAGGTCATCCAAAAGGCGGGCGCGCAGGGTAAGGAAAGCCATACGATGAAGAGCATCGTAGGCAGGATAGTCGCCCTGAAGCCAAATCGGGTGGCGGTCAACTGACAGGGATGGACGAACCAAACTTTTCCGAAGGCCAGTTGCAGCAGCTTACGAACACCGAGATATTCAACTTGGTGCGGGGCACCCATCCTCTTGGGATTCCTGTCGTGATCCCTCCGTGGTTGGAGGACATGTGGGGATGGGATACCGGGTTCTGGCTTCCATGGATTGGGCGGCGTCATCCTGTCCAGCGGGGTTGCAACTTCTTCATCCAGTACAAGCTATCAGCCCGGCATGAGTCCAAATACGCGAAGGGCTGGAAGCACTGGCGGCAACCGTTCCTCCGGTTTCACCTCGGATATCGGAGAAAACGGAGGTGGGACTACAGCCAACGAAACGCGCTTGAGCGCCTTAGCGCCTCCGGTTTTCGCGTCGTGTACGTCACGAATCACGTCCTCGACTCGACCGACCTGTTCAGTCTCGCGGCTGCGGATCGCCTCCTCACAGAGCTTCCGGTCCTTCGAGTCTCTCCTGGACTGACGAAGCATGGCTATGTCACCTTCGTCCCAGGCAACCCAAATTTCTGGCTGCACAGCAGGAGGGAGTCCGCAGAAGGGACGCACCTTAAGTCGTTGATTGAGTCGCTGGAGTCATCTTTGCTGGCAGATGATCTCCCGAGGTTGGTCAAGGTCGTCAAATCGTTCGAGGAAGAAGCAGGCATACGAGAGAACGGCTACAGCGCAGCGCTGCAACGATTTCCCGAAGGAAGCGCCGGAGACAAGGCCGCGCAAGCGATGCTCGTTTGGATATGTCTGCGCCGCTATTTCGGCGTGTTCTGGTGGAGGTTCTAAGCGTGAAGACAAAGCTCGAGCTGCAGTGGATCGGCAAGGAGAATAGGCCCAAGCTGGAGCCACGAATTCTCATCGAGGACCCGGCCAAGTCCTACCATGGGGCTCATCGCGTCACGGACAAAGACATTTTCGACAACTGCTTGATTTTCGGTGATAACCTCCTCGCCCTCAAGGCTCTGGAGCAGGAGTTCGCGGGCAAGGTCCAGTGCATTTACATCGATCCACCTTATAACACCGGATCAGCCTTCGAGCATTATGACGACGGAATTGAGCACTCTCTATGGCTCTCGCTCATGCGGGATCGGCTGGAGATCCTCCGCGCCCTTCTATCACCGGGCGGCTGCATCTTTGTGCAGATAGATGACCGCGAGCAAGCCTATCTTAAAGTCGTCATGGATGAGGTTCTCGGACGACGAAATCATTTCGGAACGATAGTCTGGCAGAAGAGGATTTCGCCAGATTCCGACAGTAAATTTGTATCTCCGACTCACGATTACATCCTTGGCTATGCAAAAGACGTCGAACATGCGGCCTTTTATCGGTTGCCGCGAACAGATGTTCAGAATGCTCGATACGAAAACCCCGATAATGACCCCAGAGGACCGTGGACGAGCAGTGACCTTACAAGAAGGGAGTACCGGGAGCATGACTACTACCCGATAGTCCTGCCTTCGGGCCGCAAGGTAAAACCAGCAGCCGGAAGGAGTTGGGGGGTCCCCAAGGACTCCCTTGAGAACCTTAGAAAGGATAACCGCATCTGGTTCGGTCCTGATGGCGATGCAATGCCGCGCCGCAAGCGATTCCTATCTGAAGTCCGAGAAGGAATTGTTCCAACGACTTGGTGGACCGAAGCCGAGACGGCTGGGAATCAGGACGGAAAGCGCGAGCTCAAGGGCTTATTTCCTGACCAGCCCAATGTTTTTGCCACACCCAAACCCGAAGGACTAATAAAGAGGATTCTTGAAATAGGGTCCCTTCCGGGCGACCTTGTTCTCGATTCCTTCGCCGGCTCCGGTACCACCGGCGCCGTGGCCCACAAGATGGGCCGCCGCTGGATCATGGTGGAATTGGGCGAGCATTGCCACACCCACATCATCCCCCGGCTCAAGAAAGTCATCGACGGCAAGGACCCCGGCGGGATCACCGAGGCCGTCGGGTGGAAGGGCGGCGGCGGTTTCCGCTACTATCGGCTGGCCCCTTCGCTCCTTGAGAAGGACCAGTTCGGCAACTGGGTCATCAACAAGAAGTACGATGCCGTCATGCTGGCCGAGGCCATCTGCAAGCTCGAAGGCTTCGTCTACCGGCCGAGCGACACCCTCTACTGGCAGCACGGCCATTCGACCGAGAAGGACTTCATCTACGTCACCACGCAAACCCTCTCGCGCGAGCAGCTTCAGAAACTCTCGGACGAGGTCGGCGAAGACCGGACCCTCTTGGTCATGTGCGGCGCCTTCCGGGTCAAGGACCTGGACGAGTTCCCCAACCTGACGGTCAAGAAGATCCCGAAGGCGGTCCTCTCGCGTTGCGAGTGGGGCCACGACGACTATAGCCTGGAGATCAAGAATCTGCCAATGAAACCCGAGGAGGAGTCGGCGGCGCCGGTCGGCCCCAAGCCGCGTTCCAAATCGGAGCGCCGGGATCAGGCCCTGCTGTTCGACCTCTCCGGAGCCGAGGAGGGCGCGTGATGAATTTCAAGCAATTGGTTTCCCAGATTGAAGAAACCCATGGCGCCCTCCAGCGGCGGGCGGTGGCCGTCGTGGACGTGGCGCTTGTCATGCGGAATTGGCTGATCGGTCGCCATATCGTCGAGTACGAGCAGAAGGGGGCCGATCGCGCGGCTTATGGCGAGCGGCTGATACCCAAATTGGCCGAGGCCTTTGCCGGGCGAACCCAAGGGTTCTCGTTGTCCAATTTAAAACTGATGCGGCAATTTTTCCTGCTGTATCCGCAGAAAGGCCAGACAGTGTCTGGCTTTTTGGATGCCGACGGTCCACGGGGCAAGATGGGCCGGACACCCTCTGGCCAAAGGGACTCGTTACCCCTTACTTGGTCTCATTACGTGTTCTTGATGCAAATAACGAACGCGCAAGAGAGGCAGTTTTACGAAATAGAGGCGGTCAAGGAAAACTGGGCGATCCGTGAGTTGAAAAGACAATACAACTCATCGCTCTACGAACGGCTGTCCCTCAGTCGCGACAAGAAGCAGGTGCGTTCCCTGGCGAGAAAGGGACATATCATCGCATCCGCGCAAGACGCGGTGAAAGACCCCTATGTGCTGGAGTTCCTTGGATTGCGGGAGGCGGTGGCCTACTCCGAGAGCGACTTGGAATCAGCCATCATCGACAAACTGGAGCACTTCCTTCTTGAGCTAGGCAAGGGATTCTTGTTCGAAGCGCGTCAAAAACGGATCACGTTCAATGAAGAGCATTATTTTGTGGACTTGGTTTTCTACAACCGCCTTCTCCGTTGTTACGTCGTCATCGATCTGAAGATCGGGAAGCTGACCCACCAGGACCTGGGCCAGCTCCAAATGTACGTGAACTATTTCGACCGGCGTGTAAAAACGAAGGATGAGGAGCCCACTATCGGCATCCTATTGTGCAAGACAAAAAGCGACGCTTTGGTCGAGATGGCCTTGCCGAAAGGCAACCGCACGATTTTCGCGAGTCGTTATCAACTCTACTTGCCCAGTAAAGAGGAGTTGCGCAGGCAGATCAAGGGTTAGATTGTGGAACGATCCGCCATTTTTTCTTATCGAAGGACAATTCTCTACGCGGTGCGTAGAGAATTGTCGATTTCCGAGCCGCTGCCGCGGAAATCGGTCCAGAGAGGATCCGCTTTATGAACCCGCACGTCAACGCCATCGCCAACCGGCTCAGCCTTCGCCCTCCGCAAAGGACATCGCTCGACATCCTCGCGCGCGTGGCCGACATCCTTTCGTTGGAGAAGGGCACGGACGCTGCCCAGGCGCTCAAGGCCATCCAGGCCGAGTTTCCGACCGTCGCGGACTTCGAGAGGGACTTCCCGTCGTTTTGCTTCGCCCTGGCCACCGGGGTCGGAAAGACGCGTCTCATGGGAGCGTTCATCGCTTACCTTTATAAGAAGGAGGGCATGAGGCACTTCTTCGTGCTGGCTCCGAACCTGACCATCTACAACAAGCTCATCGCGGACTTCACCCCAAACACCCCGAAGTACGTCTTTCAGGGCATTGCCGAGTTCGCCGTGGAGCCGCCCTGGATCGTAACCGGGGACAACTACGAGGACGGGCGCGGCGTCCGAGGCAGAGAGCTGTTCGATACCGCGGTCCACATCAACATCTTCAACATCAGCAAGATCACAAGCACCGAGACCATCGGAGGTGCGACAAGGACGAACGTTCCAAGGTTTCGCCGGCTTCAAGAGTACATCGGCCAAAGCTATTTCGACTATCTATCGGGGTTGGATGACCTGGTCGTGATCATGGATGAGTCGCACCGCTACCGGGCCTCGGCCGGAATGCGGGCGATCAACGAGCTTAAGCCGGTCCT
This sequence comes from uncultured Elusimicrobia bacterium, assembly GCA_964566245.1. GTDB lineage: Bacteria > Elusimicrobiota > Elusimicrobia > CAZMIB01 > CAZMIB01 > CAZMIB01. Next base: position 66,151 of record CAZMIB010000001.1, read on the forward strand.
AGGGCTTGAGCTGACGGCAACGCCGCAGGTGGAGCGCGGCGGCGGCAGAGACGATTTCCGCAACGTGATCTACGGCTACCCCCTTTCCGACGCCATGAAGGACGGTTTCGTAAAGGAGCCGGCTGTCGCCACGCGGCAGAATTTCGATATCCGCAACTATGATGAAGCCCGTCTGGAGCGCCTGAAGCTTGAGGATGGCGTCCGCATCCATGAGAACACGAAAGTAGAGCTTGAGGTCTACGCCCGCGAGAACGGGGCGGCTATCGTCAAGCCGTTCGTGCTCGTTATCGCCAAGGATACGGAGCACGCCAACGCCCTGTTCAAGCTGATCGAGGACGACACGTTTTTCGAAGGCCGCTACAAGGGCAAGGTGGTCACGGTCCATTCGAACCTGCGCGGCGAGGAAAAGGATGAGACCATCGAGCAGCTCATTACGGTGGAGAAGGCCGATAACCCGACTGAAATCGTCATCCACGTAAACATGCTCAAGGAGGGGTGGGACGTCACCAATCTTTTCACCATCGTTCCGCTTCGCGCGGCCAACTCGAAGACCTTGGTCGAGCAATCCATCGGTCGCGGACTGCGCCTCCCCTACGGCAAACGCACCGGCGTTGGCTCCGTGGATCGACTGACTATCGTCTCTCACGATAAATTTCAAGAGATCATCGATTACGCGAACAGCCCGGAGTCCATTATCAAGGGTGGGCTCAAGATCGTCGGGATTCCAGAGGGGAGGTCCCAGGTCGTCGTATCACAGCCGGCGATCTACGGATTGCTTTCGGAAACTACGGGCCTGCCCGTCGGCGGCGCCAGCTTCATGTCGCAGGAAAAGCTGGTCTTCAAGACTCCCAAGGAGCAGGAGGCCGCGAAGGCCACCATCGAGATTATCCGGCGCGAATATGAGCGCCTGCCGAGCTCCGCGGACTTGGCCAAGCCGGAAATCCAGGAAGAAATCGCTGAGAAGGTCAAAGCTGCCATCGCCCCGGCGCAAGGCGAGCTTGAAGGGGTCGCCGAGAAGATCAACGTGGCGAAAATCGTCGCGAAGACGATTGAGCTTCGGAATGAATTTTCCATCGATATTCCTAGAATCACGCTTCAGCCGGTCGGAGAAGCGACGCGCGGGTTCAAGGAATTCAAGTTGGACCTCTCCGGCGTCCGCCTACAGCCGGTGGATAATGAGATCCTCATTCAGCATCTCCAGAGCATGGAGCAGCATCGCCTTATGAGCAGGGATGGGCTCGTCCCTGAGTCGAAGCCCGAGGACTACCTCATTCGCGGGCTCATCGATTTTAACGACGTGTGCTACGACGATCATGCGGCGCTGCTCTATGAGCTTGCCGGCCAAGTCGTGGCCCATCTGCGCTCCTATCTGAGAAATCCGGATGAGGTTCTGAACGTCCTTCAATACCATCAACAAGCCCTGGTGAACCTGACCCACGTACAAATGCAGGACCACTACGAGGAGAAGGCTGCCGCCTACGAAGTGCATGTCAGCAAGGGATTCACGACCTTGCGAGACAATGCTTACTCGCTCCCTGCCGATGAATCCGCAAGGGATTTCCGAGTTCCGGTGACCGAGCGGCATGACATCCGCAGGATGCTCTTCAGCGGCTTTAAGAAGTGCCTCTACCGCGTTCAGAAATTCGATTCGGATCCCGAGAGGCGGTTCGCGGTGGTGCTAGAGAACGATAAAGAGGTTCGCAAGTGGTTCCGGCCCAGCAAGGGTGATCTGTTGATCCACTACAGCAGCGAAAGCTCTTATGAGGCGGACTTTGTCGTTGAAGCCACGGACGCGAAGTATATCTGTGAGGTCAAGAGCACGGCTGAACTAGCGGACGTCGAGGTCCTTGCGAAGGCCCGTGCTGCGGTGGAATGGTGCAGACACGCGACGGAGCACGCCAAGGCCCACGGTGGGAAGCCCTGGTCGTATCTCCTCATTCCGCACGATGTCGTCGCTGACAACAAGAACCTCGCGGGTTTGGCCGCGGCGCACAGTTGTCGAATAGAGCCCACAAGTGAGATGACCAGCAGTGTTGGCCCCAAATTCGTGAAAGCGGTAAAGAAAAAGTAGCACGCTAATGCAACCGCTGATATCCGAGTTCTCATATGGCTTCACCCGCACTGCCAAAGGATGCCATCGATGAGCGACGAGATCGACAACCTCACGATGGAAGTGGCGCGGCTGCGCCAAGAGAACGAGTCATTGCGGCAACGGCTCGGCAAGTTCATCGCGCGCGAGGCGTCGTTCATCCAGAGTGGTACTATTGAGGCAGGCCATGATTAAACTCGTCGCGGGCAATCTGCTGGAAGCCGAAGTGGAAGCCCTGGTCAACACGGTGAACACGGTCGGGGTCATGGGAAAGGGGATCGCCCTTCAGTTCAAACGGTCATTTCCCGACAACTTCCGCGCCTATGAGCGGGCCTGCAAGAATGGGGAGGTCAAGCTCGGTCGGATGTTCGTCCAAGCGAACCCCGCGCTGCACGGCCCGCGATATATCATCAATTTCCCGACGAAGAGCCACTGGAAGGGGTCGAGCAAGCTGGAGGATATCCGAACGGGCCTGCGAAGCCTGGTGGAGACGATCAAGCAATACGGAATCAAGTCGATCGCCGTGCCGCCGGTGGGGTGCGGCCTCGGCGGCTTGAGCTGGAGCGACGTTCGGCCCTTGATCGAAGAGGCTCTCGCGCCTCTGGCGGGCGTTGAGGTGCTGCTGTATGCGCCGGCCGGGGCTCCGGCGGCGGCGCGGATGAAGACCGCCACCGTTCGCCCGCAAATGACTATAGGCCGGGCGGCGCTTATCGGCCTGATCGACCGCTATAAAGTTCCCGGTTACGACTACCTTCTTTCGCTCTTGGAGGTGCACAAGCTCGCCTACTTCCTTCAATGCGCCGGCGAACCGTTGAAGCTCGCATTCCAAAAGGGGATCTACGGCCCCTACGCCGACAATCTGCGCCACGTGCTGAGCCGAATCGAGGGGCATTTCATTACCGGCTACGGCGACGGCAACAACTCTCCCGAGACGCCGCTGTCGCTGCTGCCGGGGGCCGCCAAGGAGGCCGCGGACTTTCTGGCCGGCCATTCGCGGACGCGGAAGCACTTTGACCGGGTTGCCGAGATGATCGAGGGCTTCGAGACGCCCTACGGCATGGAGCTCCTTTCGAGCGTCCATTGGGTGGCGATGCAGGAGGTCCCGGCCGCCAGGATGTCGGCGGATGAGGCCGCCCGGGGTGTGCTGAATTGGAACGAGCGCAAGCGGCGGCTGTTCAAGCCGGAGCACATCAAGGCGGCGTGGTCGCGATTGAAAGATACGGGCTGGCTGGATTTGCCCCCGGTCTAGAATCCCGAAAAGAGAGGCGAGGGGATATGCGACACCCTCGTAAAGTTTGGAGAACGGCGCAGGCTGTAGCATATCCCGAATCTGGCGCAGCCAGACATCTACGCGAAGCCGAATTTCATCGTGAAATAAAGTGTTTTCATGCGCCCGCCGGGTCGACTCGGGAGCGCGCCCTCATTTGGATATGCGACAGTTTCACGACTTTAGCCTCCTCTGAAGTGTCGCATAAACGCAGTGGCGCAGTAGTCAAGGATAACTTGACTACTGCGTTTTTCGGCCAAAAACCGCCACCGTTTGTCGGAACAATACCCGCCAGCGTCTCGGAGTGCGCAAGCGTTGGCGATGTCCGAAGCGCGACCGACCATTCAAGCCGTAGGCCACGGCGGGTCTGCAGCCTTAATTCGTTTTTGACTTCCCGTCGTGCTTTTGGTATATTCCTTTAAGTTCGTAGGCCGAATTCTACGTCTGGGCCTGCCGCCATAAACCCCGAAAAAGACGCTCGATCCTGGACCCGGTTCCTGGGAGTGGGGTTGAATCTCGCCATCGTGACTTTGGCGGGATTGTTCGGCGGTTATTGGCTGGATAAGAGGCTGGGCACGTCGCCGTGGCTGACTCTTGTCGGCGTCGTATTGGGCGCCGTCGTCGGGTTTTACAGTTTTTTCAAGGAAGCGATGCGCGAATGATATCGGCCCTGGCGTTGGGCGGCGGCTTGGGTTTGCTCAACGGGCTTTTGGGGCGCGCCTCGCTGGCTTGGGCGATCGCGAAATCGGACAAGATGTTCTATAGCATCTGGGCGGCGGGCTTCTTCTATCGGCTGCTTTTTGCGGCGGGTTTCATTTACGTGTTGATCGACCATCCTGGCGTGCCGTTGCTTCCGGCGATCCTTTCGTTGGTCGCGGCGCAATCCCTACTCCACGTTTTCCCGGTCAAGAACCGGGACGCGAGATTCTAAATGGACTTCTCTCACGTTATCGAGCACCACATCCTCGACGAAGTTTGGATGCGCCTCCCTATCTTTAACGGTCTACTGCCGTGGTCGAAGCACGTGTTGATGCTGGGGATCGCCGCGGCGATCCTGATGGTTTTCCTGCCGTTGGCGGTGCGCGGCATGTTGGGCGTGATGGCGAAGGGTTTCGTCGAGGCGATCGTGCTGTTCATTCGCGACGAAATCCTGGAGCCGAACCTGGGTCACGCCGGGCACCAGTATCTGGGCTATTTCTGCTCGTTGTTCTTCTTCATTCTCACCTGCAATCTGTTGGGGTTGATCCCGTTCGGGGCCACCGCGACGGGCAACATCGCGGTGACGATGGCGTTGGCTACGACGACTTTTTGTCTGATCCACATCGCGGGCATTCGCGAGCAGGGGTTCGGGCATTACATGCATAGCATCGTGCCGTCGGGCGTGCCGCTGTGGCTGTGGCCGCTGCTTTTCCCGATCGAACTGATCGGCTTCGTCGCGAAGGCTTTCGCGTTGTGCATTCGCTTGTTCGCCAACATGGTCGCGGGGCATATTGTGATCCTCGCGCTGATGGGGCTGATCTTTGTGGTCGGCGCGGCGAATCCGTACATCGGGTTGGGCGTGGCGGCTCCGGTCGCGATGGGGATGGTGCTGTTCGTGATGTGCCTGGAACTGTTCGTCGCGTTTCTTCAGGCGTACATTTTCGTGTTTTTGACGGCGATTTTTGTTGGAGGTGCGGTTCACCCGCACTGAGCCCTCACCCCAACCCTCTCCCACGGGTGGGCGAGGGAGTTCTTGGGGAGAGAGGATGGCTGACCGACTGACTGACTAAAGATTTGCCTGCTTCGTGCGGGCGATAGACGGCAGGGTGCAAGTTCGAGGTCGGACCTTGGGGCGGCGTGATGCCCGTCGTGTGATGTGAACCGGCTTGGCCCTGCGAGATAAGGAGCTGCAATGGATAACAACATGCTGTATTTGGGCCTCGGTTATTTGGCCGGGGGCATTGGCGCGGCGCTCAGCCTGATCGGCGCGGCGAACGGTATCTCCAGGCTGGCGTCGGCGGCCCTTGAGGGCACGGCGCGGCAGCCGGAGGCGGCCGGAGCGCTGCGGACGTCGATGATCATCGCGGCGGCGCTCATCGAAGGTCTCGGACTGTTCGCGCTGGTGGTGTGCTTCCTTGTCGCGACCAACTCGGGCCTTAAGCCGATGCCGATGGGCGGCGCGGCGGCGGCGACGCACGGAGAGCGGTAAGGTTTGGTTCGTCCCGCTCCGAAAGGGGCGGGACGTGCGAGGCCTTAACGGATTACAGCCCCTCACCCTCACCCTCTCCCGTAGGGAGAGGGCACTTAAGAAGAGAGGAGTGAGCAAGAGGATTAGAGAGAATGGAAAAATTGCTTTCGCCGGATATTGGGTTGTCGATCTGGACCGTTATCGCGTTCCTCCTCCTTGTGGTGGTGCTCGGTAAGGCGGCTTGGGGGCCCATCATTGAGGCGCTCGAAGAGCGCGAACATCGGCTTAAGGCGGAGCGCGAGGCGGCGGAGGCGGCGCGGAAGTCCGCGGAAGAATTGAAAGCCGCGCTTGATAAAGAGCTTGCGCGGATCCAATTGAAGGCGCAGGAGGCCATTGCGCAGGCTTTGAAGGACGGAGCCAAGGCCAAAGACGACATCGTGCGCCAGGCTCAGGAAGAGGCCAAGGCGATCGCGGATAAGACGCGCAAGGCGCTTGAGGATGATAAGAACCGCCTCGTGGGCGAGTTGCGGCGCGAAGTGGCGGGGCTTTCCGTGATGGCGGCCGAGAAGCTCATCCGCAAGTCTGTGGATTCGGGCGTGCAGAAGTCGGTGCTGGATGATTTCTTGACGGACTTGGGGAAGTCGAAGGCTAGCTAAGATGCAAGCTTCCGATAGGGTTCTCGCGCAGCGCTACGCGCGCGCGTTCTTTGAGGCCACGGCAGGGGCTAAGGCTGAGGAAAAGGCCAAGCTGGAGCTGGCGGGGGCGCTTAAGGCGCTGAAGCCGCACCTGTCCGCGTTCGCGCATCCGCTGGTATCGCCGGCGGACAAGAAGAAGCTTTTGAAGCGGCTGGCGGGTGACAATCTGTCGCAGACGACGACGCGGTTTTTGGAGGGGCTGATACGGCGCAAGCGCATCGGCCTGCTGCCGCTGATCGCGCAGAACTTCGAGAAGATTTTCGACGTGCAGCGCGGGTTGATACGCGCGCAGGTGCGCTCCGCGCTGCCGCTGGCGGCGGCGCAGCAGGAAGCTTTGAAGAAGACGTTGGAGAAGTTCTCGGGCAAGACGGTGCAGCTCGAGGTGCGCGAGGCCCCGGAGCTTCTGGGCGGCCTCGTCGTGAAGATGGGAGATTGGGTGCTGGACCGAAGCCTCGTCAGCGCTTTGAACGAGATGAAAGAGCGGCTCGCGGCCTAGCGACCCGCCGAACTCTAGAGGAAACCATGGCGATCCGACCTGAAGAAATCACCGGAGTCATCAAGAAGGAAATCGAGACCTTCCAGCCCGAGACCGAGCTGAAGGAGGTCGGCTACGTTTTGCAGGTCGGCGACGGCATCGCGCGCGTCTACGGCCTCGAGAACGCGCTGGCCGGCGAGCTCCTGGAGCTGCCGCACGGCGTGTTCGGCATGGTGCTGAACCTTGAGAAGGAGAACGTGGGCTGCGTGCTGCTCGGCCCCGACCGCCTGATCAAGGAAGGCGACCCGGTCAAGCGGACCGGCCGCATCATGGAGGTGCCGGTCGGCGACGCGCTGGTCGGCCGGGTCGTGAACCCGCTCGGCCAGCCGATCGACGGCAAGGGCCCGATCGCGACCACGAAGTTCCGCCCGATCGAGGTCATCGCCCCCGGCGTCGTGGAGCGCCAGCCGGTTAAGGAGCCTTTGCAGACCGGCCTTAAGGCCATCGACTCGATGATCCCGATCGGCCGCGGCCAGCGCGAGCTGATCATCGGCGACCGCCAGACCGGCAAGACGGCCGTGGCGATCGACGCGATCATCAACCAGAAGAACGAGGCGAACCGCCCCATCTGTATTTACGTCGCGATCGGCCAGAAGCAGGCCACGGTCGCGCAGGTCGTGAAGATCCTCGAGGACAACGGCGCGATGGAGTACACCGTCGTCGTCGCCGCGACGGCCTCCGAGCCGGCGCCGCTCCTTTACATCGCCCCATACTCCGGCTGCGCGATGGGCGAGGAGTTCATGTGGGGCGGCAAGCATGTGCTGGTCGTCTACGACGACCTGTCCAAACACGCGCAGTCTTACCGCCAGCTTTCGCTGCTGCTGCGGCGGCCGCCGGGCCGCGAGGCGTACCCGGGCGATGTGTTTTACCTGCACTCCCGCCTGCTGGAGCGCGCCTGCAAGCTGAGCGAGAAGAACGGCTCGGGCTCGCTGACCGCGCTGCCGATCATCGAGACGCAGGCGAATGACGTGTCGGCGTTCATTCCGACGAACGTTATCTCGATCACGGACGGGCAGATCTACCTGGAGACGAACCTTTTCTATTCCGGCGTGCGGCCGGCGGTCAACGTCGGCATCTCGGTGTCGCGCGTCGGCGGCTCGGCGCAGATCAAGGCCATGCGGCAGGTCGCGGGGCGCTTGCGCCTCGACATGGCGCAGTACAACGAGTTGGCCGCGTTCGCGCAGTTCGGCTCCGAGCTCGACAAGGCCAGCCAACAGCAGCTTGGGCGCGGCGAGCGTATGGTGGAGTTGCTGAAGCAGGACCAGTTTAAGCCGATGCCGGTCGAGGATCAGGTTCTCGTGATTTTCGCGGGCGTCAACGGCCTCATGGATGATGTGCCGGTCAAGGCGATACGAAAGTTCGAAGGGGAACTTATCGCTTGGACTAAGGCGAAGCATCCGGAGATCGGGAAGGAGATTAAGGAAAAGAAGACTATTGAGGACAGCCTTAAGGCGAAGCTCCTTGAGTTGATCAAGGAGTTCAAGGCGGGGTTTACAGCTTAAAGGAACCCCTCACCCCCACCCTCTCCCCGCTTACGCGGGGCGAGGGAGACCTGGGGGAAGGGGACTTTAAGAAGGAACTCCCTCTCCCGCTTGCGGGAGAGGGTAGGGGTGAGGGGACGGAGTAATTTTCGAATGGCGAATATGAGGTTTCTGGTTACCGGCGGAGCCGGGTTCATCGGCTCCAACATCGCGCATGCCCTTCAGGAAAAGGGGCTGGGCGATGTGGTCATTCTCGATAATTTCTCCTCCGGCAACTGGCGGAACCTCGAGGGTTTCCGCGGGGATGTGGTCACGGGGGATGTGCAGAGCCCGGAGTGGATCGAGAAGGTGGGGCGCGTGGATGCCATTCTGCATCAGGCGGCGCTCACCGATACGACCGTTCTCGATCCTCGGCGGCAGATGGAGTCCAATGTTGAGGGGCTCCGCATGGTGTCGCGCTTCGCCGAGGAGTCGGGGATTCGGCGGTTGGTGTATGCGTCGTCCGCCGGGGTGTACGGAAACGCGCCTTGCCCGATGCGCGAGGAGCAGGGGGCGACGCCGCATAACGCTTATGGGTTTTCCAAGGCGGTCGCGGATGATTTGGCGCGGGAGTTCGCGCGGCAGCATCCGCAGATGACGATCATCGGGCTGCGCTATTTCAACGTCTACGGGCCGCGCGAGGGGCATAAGGGCTCGGCGCGGAGCATGATTTTGCAGCTCGCGCAGCAGATGCAGGCGGGACGGCGGCCGCGCATCTTCAAGTTCGGCGAGCAGTCGCGCGATTTCGTGTACGTGAAGGACGTGGTCGAGGCGAACTTGAAGGCGCTTCAATCGCGGCAGTCGGGCGTCGCGAACGTCGGCACGGGGACCGCGACGACGTTCAACCGCATCATCGAGATTTTGAACGAGACGCTCGGGACGAGCCTGGAGCCCGAGTATTTCGACAACCCTTACGCGGGGTATCAGGATAAAACCCAGGCCGCGGTCGAGCAGGCCGAGAATATCCTCGGCTTCAAGGCCGGCCATTCGATCGAGGCCGGGATACGCGACTATCTGGGCGGGGCCAAAGTGCCCGCCGGAGTCTGAGCGATGGCTTCCCTTAGAGATATCCGCCGCAAGATCAAAACGGTCAAATCGACCCAGCAGATCACGAAGGCGATGAAGATGGTCGCCGCGGCGCGCATGCGCCGCGCGCAGACCTCGATTCTCGCCGCGCGGCCGTTCGCCGTGAAGCTGGACGAGACGATTCGCGGGCTGACCGCGGTCGAGCTCGCCGACGCCCGGGAGGCCGGGCGCGAGGCGGAACTGCACCCGTTTTTCCGCGCGGGGGGAACCGAGACGGTCGGGCTTCTGCTCGTCACCGCGGACAAGGGGCTGTGCGGCGCGTTCAACGCGAACTTGATCCGCTTCGCCGCCTCGTGGCTGCGCGCGAACCAGGACAAGAAGGTGGTCGTGTTCGCGGTCGGCCGCAAGGGCCGGGATTTCTTGAAGCGCATCAAGTCCCTCGAGTTGTCCTACGAGCTGGCGGGCGTGTTCCCGAAGATCAATTTCGCGCACGCGGAGCTGCTGGGCAAGGCGATCATCGACGCGTACACGGAGCGCGGGCTGTCGCGCGTGACGGTCGTGTACAACGAGTTCCGCTCGGTCGCGGTGCAGAAGATCGCGACGCGGGACATTTTGCCCCTGCCGGCGCCCGAGGGGGCGCTGGGACCGGCGCGCTTGTCCGAGGAGTTCCTATTCGAGCCCGGTCAGAAGGAGCTGTTGGCCGCGCTGTTGCCGCGCTATCTTAAGGCGCAGCTGTACCGAATTTTGCTTGAGTCGCAGGCGGCGGAGCTGGCCTCGCGCATGAACGCGATGGACGCCGCCTCGAAGAACGCTGGCGAGTTGATCGGAGCGATGACCCTAAAACTCAACCGCACGCGCCAGGCGATGATCACGACGGAGATCGCCGAGCTCGTGGGCGGAGCGGAGGCTCTGGCTCAATGATGATGAATGCGTCCGAGCGCCGTAAGCACGAGCGAGAGGAGCTGACGATCGTCTTCAACATCCTCGACGGGACGCCCGAGTTGAAGGGGCAGAACCGCGGGACGATACTGAACCTCAGCGAGGGCGGCGCGGCGTTCGAGAGCGATGCTTTTTTGCAGAAGGGGCAGAACCTGTTCTTCGAGCTGCCGCTTCCGGTGCGCGTCTGGGCGAAGGTGCTGCGCGTCCAGGAAGGCGTCCGGAACCGTTACGGCGTGAAGTTCGAGCGCGTGAGGCTTTCCGAGAAGAAGCTGCTGAAGGCCTTGATGGCGCGCGAAAAGGCGGGGCGTAAGAGCAAGTGAGCGGCGCGAGCGTGGCCGAGGGGGCGAGGATGACCAAAAAAGCGAAAGCGGGCTCGAAGTCGGGCTCGGAGAAGCGCCGGCATCCGCGCTTCAACCTGGGCATCTCGATGGACATGCACGCGAAGGGCCTGGCGGTCAGCACCGGCGTCTCGGGGACGATCATCGATTTGTCGGTCGGCGGGATGTCGTTCGAGACCCCGGCCGAGCTGGAGGAGGGCTCGTCGATTTACTTGAAGATCAACATCCCGCTGGAGATACGCGGCCAGGTCCGGCACATCCGCAAGACCGGTGCCGCGCATCGCTACGGGGTGCGCTTCCATAAAATCGGCTTCGGCGGCGTGGACGAGAAGAAGCCCGAGAAGTTCATCGCCGCGAAGTTCGAGGAGCCGGCGGCGTAAACGAGGATCGAGTGGAAGAGAGGCGAAGCAGCGCGCGCGTGCCGGAGAGCCAGACGTTCGGGCTGGCCGGCGGGCCGCTGCCGCCGGGCGCGGTGGCGACCGTGAAGGTCGTCGACCTGTCGGCCTCGGGGATCGGCTTCGAGTCGAATTTCCCGCTGCCGGTCGGCCCCTCGATCGAGTTGAACCTGCCGGCCCAGGTGAAGGCGCGCGCGACGATCGTGCGCGCGCAGCAGCAGGAGGGCGCGGTCCGCTACGGCGGGACCCTCGACGGCATCGAGCCGGAGGGGCGCAGCGTCCTCAGGACCTATTTGAACGGCAAGCTTCAGGCCTTGGGCCTGGAGCCCTTGCCTCAGGACAAGGAAAAGCCGCAAAGCTGAACGAAACTAACGCGAAAGGTGAACACGATGCAGAACGTCGGCAAGATATCCCAGGTCGTCGGCCCGGTCGTGGACGTGGAGTTTCCGTCCGGGGGCCTTCCGGCCATCTACAACGCTTTGAAGATCAAGCTCGAGGGCGAGGGCGTGCACCCCTTGACCGTCGAGGTCGCCCAGCATCTCGGCGACAACACGATCCGCGCGATCTCGCTCGGCCCGACCGACGGCCTTCGCCGCGGCATGCTGGCCGAGGACACCGGCGCGCCGATCACGGTGCCGGTCGGCAACGCGGCGCTCGGCCGCTTGATGGACGTGCTCGGCGAGCCGAAGGATTACCGCGGCCCGATCGAGACCAATGAGCGCCTGCCGATCCACCGCGCGCCCCCGCCGCTGGTCGACCAGGAGACGACGCCTCAGATCTTCGAGACCGGCATCAAGGTGCTCGACCTGCTCGAGCCGTACATGAAGGGCGGCAAGGTCGGCCTGTTCGGCGGCGCCGGCGTCGGCAAGACCGTCATCATCCAGGAGCTGATCAACAACGTCGCGAAGCAGCACGGCGGCGTGTCGGTGTTCGGCGGCGTCGGCGAGCGCTCGCGCGAGGGCAACGACCTCTGGCTCGAGATGCAGCACACCAAGCTTTCGGACGGCTCCCCGGTGTTGTCGAAGACCTCGCTGGTCTACGGGCAGATGAACGAGCCGCCCGGCGCCCGCGCGCGCGTCGGTCTGACCGCTTTGACGCAGGCGGAGTACTTCCGCGACGCGCAGGGGCAGGACGTACTGCTCTTCCTCGATAACGTTTTCCGCTACGTGCTCGCGAACGCCGAGGTGTCCTCGCTGCTGGGCCGCATGCCGTCGGCCGTCGGTTACCAGCCGACGCTGACGACCGAGATCGGCTGGCTGCAGGAGCGCATCACCTCGACGAAGAAGGGCTCGATCACCTCGATCCAGGCCGTGTACGTTCCGGCCGACGACCTGACCGACCCCGGCGTCGCGACGACCTTCACGCACTTGGACGCGACGACCGTGTTGAGCCGCTCGATCGCCGAGCTGGGCATCTACCCGGCCGTCGACCCGCTGGACTCGACCTCGCGCATCCTGGACCCGCGCGTGGTCGGCGAGGAGCACTACACGGTGGCGCGCTCGGTGCAGAAGATCCTGCAGCGCTACAAGGAGCTCCAGGACATCATCGCGATTCTCGGTATCGACGAGTTGGCGGAAGAAGACAAGCTGACCGTCGCGCGCGCCCGCAAGATCCAGAAGTTCCTCTCGCAGCCGTTCTTCGTGGCCGAGCAGTTCACCGGCACGCCGGGCCGCTACGTGACCCTGAAGGAGACGATCCGCGGCTTCCGCGAGTTGGTCGAGGGCAAGCACGACGCCCTCCCCGAGCAGGCCTTTTACATGGTAGGCACGATCGACGAAGCCGTGCAGAAAGCGAAGCAGCTCGCCGCCTAAGGGGATTCAATGGGTTGGAGCGACTGGTCCAAGCGCAGCGCCTACCTTACGATCCAGCTGGATCGCGAGGTCGGCGAGAAGATGTGGAAGGAAGTGCAGTCCTGGGACGAGACGATCGGCGCCTGGATGCTGACCGGCGACTGGGACATGATGGTCTGGGTCGACGCGGCCAACTGGGAGGACCTGTACGACAAGGTCGTCTGGATCCGCAACCAGAAGGGCGTGAAGGCGACCTCCTCGCACTTCGTCTACCGCGGCACGAAGAACACCAAGTGGTGGTGGGATTGGCCGGCCGGAAGCTGGGTCTGGGTGCGCAGCCCGCACCTGAACGGCGAGCTGAAGAACATGCAGAAGTGGTCGTGGGCGACCTCGGCCGCCTCGACGCCGGGCGACTGGGACTACCTGGTCTGGGCCGGCGGCAAGAAGTGGGAAGAGGTCTGGGGCCACATCTGGGATTTGAACAAGGCCGGCTGGCACACGCAGACGATGGTGCCGATCAAGTCGTGGTGGAACAAGTCGTGGAAGAACAGGTGGTGGAGCTGACGTGAGCCAAATTCTGCTGGAAGTCATCACTCCGGAAAAGCAGGCGCTCGAGGAGAAGGTGGACTCGCTCGCCCTGCCGGCCGTCGAGGGCGAGATGGGCGTCCTGCCCGGCCATATCCCGTACCTCGTGCAGCTCGTCGAGGGCGCGCTGAAGCTGAGGCGCGACGGCAAGGAAAGCGTGTTCGCGATCTCCGGCGGCTTCGCCGAGATCAAGCGCGACAAGGTCTCGGTGTTCGCCGAGACCGCCGAGCTTTCCGACGAGATCGACGAGGAGCGCGCGCGCCAGGCCCTGGAGAAGGCGAAAGCCCAGGTCCAGCGGCACGACCTCGACCCGCTGACCTTGGCCCAAGCCGAGGCCGCCGCGAAGCGCGCCTCCGTCCGCCTGAAGGTGGCGGAGATGCGGAAGGTTCGCGGGCACGTACAGGGATAACGCCCCTCACCCCGGCCCTCATCCAGCCCAGCCGCCCCCGCTTCTGCGGGGCGAGGGAGCTCCTGGTAAGGTTGGTGGTTTTTTCCTAAGTCCCTTCCCAAAAGAACACCCTCGCCCGGCTTTAGCCGGGAGAGGGCGGGGTGAGGGGACATGCTTTTCGTCGCTATATATAAGGAAGAAGCCCCGAAAGGGGCCTTTTTATTCGTTTTTTCTGTCCCGCCTAGTGAACCTTTTGGGCTGCTAATCCGTCCAATCTATAGGGGTTTTCCTTGGAAGTCTTCTTCGATCCGACACGCAAACGCTGGCGGAGATTGATCCGCGTCGGGACGGCCTTGGGGGTCGCCACGGCGGCGGTCGCCGCGGTGTTTCTTTTTACACTCCTGTTGATACCGGTGCTGCCGGGAATCCCGGGGTTGTCCGCGCCGGCGCGGAGGGCGTTGAGGTCGGGCATCCTGCCGAAAAAGGATCTGAAGATACGACGGCTCCTGTTGGAGAGGAGTCGTAAGGAACTGCTGGAGGAGATAACGGCGCAGACCCCTCACCCCGGCTCCGCTTCTGCGGGGGGAGGGAGTTCTCTCGGGAAGAAAAAAGAAGGAATAGCCTCGGGGGAGATTGTCGGGGCGTTTTATGCGACTTGGCAGGAAGAAGGGCTGCATTCGCTGCGGGCTAACGCCGACAAGTTGACGCATCTGTTTCCGGAATGGGTGCACCTCTCACGCTCCGGCACCGACATTGATCTGCGGGATTGGGATCCGGCGACGATGCCGCGCAACTTGGAGGCGGCGCGTATTGCGCGCGAGCATGGCGTGGCGATCTGGCCGGTGTTCAACAACGCGGAGCACGGGGACTTCGACCCGGAGCGGGCGCGGCGATTGCTGGCCGAGCCGGCGCGCCAGCGCAAGGTCGCGGCCAAGCTCGCGGATTGGGCGGCGTCGAACGGCTTTCAAGGCCTGAATTTCGACTTCGAGAATCTCTCGGGCGCCGATTACCGGAAGCTTCCTCAATTCCTGGCGGTGCTGAGGCGGGCGCTGCGCGCGAAGGGCCTCTCGCTCAGCATGGACGTCGAGGATACGTCGACCGCCCTGGACTGGGCCGAGGCGGCCAAGTACTGCGACGCGGTGGTCGTGATGGCCTACGATGAGCACGAGACGGGCAGCAAGCCCGGGCCGATCGCTTCGTTCCGCTGGTACGCTCGCTTGCTCGATCGCGCGGCGCGGGAGATACCGCGCGAGAAGCTCGTGATAGGCCTGGGCAGCTACGCCTACGACTGGAAAAACCAGCGTCCCCCGGGCCGCGCGTTGAGCTACCAGCAGGCGCTGCTCGAGGCGCGGGACAACTCTCCCGACACGCCGGCCTCGAAGCTGATCGACTTCGACCCGCGGGCGCTGAACCCGACCTTCAACTACGCCGACGAGCGCGGGCGCGGGCACGAGGTGTGGCTGCTGGACGGCGTCACGGCCGCGAACCAGTGGCGTCTCGCGCGGCCCCGGGCGCGCGGCGCGGCGCTGTGGCTGCTGGGCACCGAGGACCCGTCGATCTGGTCGTTCCTCGACCGCGAGCGTTTGGCCAAGCCGCCGAGCCTGGCCGCGTTGTCGCGCATCGCCTATCCGTACGAGGTCGAGTACGTCGGCGAGGGCGAGATACTGAACGTCGAGGCTTTGCCGCAGGAAGGCCTGCGCAAGCTGGATCTCGATCCGAAGACCGGCTTTTGCGTCGATGAGCGTTACGATCGTTTCGCGACGGCGTTCGTGATCAAGCGTCGGGGCCTCGCGCGGAAGAGCGTCGCGCTGACCTTCGACGACGGGCCTTCGGAGCCGTACACCGCGAGCATCCTCGACGCGCTGAAGCGGCTGAACGCGAAGGCGACCTTCTTCGTGATAGGCCAGAACGTCGAGAACCAGCCGGAGCTGGTCGCGCGCGCCTGGAGAGAGGGGCACGAGATCGGCAACCACACCTTCACGCACCCGAACGTCGGCAACGTCTCGGAGCGGCGCTTCGAGTTGGAGCTGACCGCGACCGAGCGCGCTCTGCAAAGCGTGATCGGCCGCTCGACCGCGCTGTTCCGGCCGCCGTACCGCGCCGACGCGGAGCCGACGAGCGCGGGCGAGGTGAAGCCGATCGAGCGGGCGGGCAAGCTGGGCTACGTGACGGTCGGCGAGTTCGTCGACCCACGCGACTGGGAGCTGACCGCGCCCGGGTCCGACGGCGAGCCGCGCGAGTTGACGGCGGACGACATCGCGTCGCGCGTGGTGGAGCAGGTGCGCGAGGGGCGGGGCAACGTCGTGCTGCTGCACGACGGCGGCGGCGACCGGACCTTGACCGTGGAGGCGCTCGATAAAATCGTGCCGCGCCTGAGGCGCGAGGGCTACCGCTTCGTGACGATCTCGAGCTTGGCCGGGACCACGCGCGACAGCCTGATGCCGCCGGTCCCCGCGAAAGAGAACGCGCTGATCGGCGTCGACCGCGCGGTGTTCGAGGCCGGCCACTGGGGCGGGGTGATACTGAGCACGACTTTCCTATTCGCGCTTATCCTGGCCTTCATAAAAGTCGCACTGGTCTCGACGCTGGCCATCATAGCTTGGCGCCGTTCTCCCACCGTGCCCTCACCCCCACCCTCTCCCATAAATGGGAGAGGGAGTTCCTTGGGAGGGGATTTCTGTCCGCCGGTCGGTGTTTTGATCGCCGCTCACGATGAGCATCGCGTGATCGTCGCGACGTTGAGCGCGCTGCTCGCTAGCGATTATCCGGACTTCGAGGTCGTCGTGGTCGACGACGGCTCGACGGACGGGACCTCCGAGGAGATCAAGCTGTGGTTCGCGGACGAGCCTCGCTTGAAGCTTTTGCGCCAGGAGAACCACGGCAAGGCGGCGGCGCTGAACGCGGCGGCCGCGGTCGCGCGCGCGGATATCTTGGTCTGCCTCGACGCGGACACGTTGTTCGAGCCGCTCACGCTCGCGCGTCTCGTGAGGCGCTTCGACGATCCCGCGGTCGGGGCGGTGGCGGGACAGGTCGAGGTCGGCAACCGGCGCAACCTTTTGACGCGGCTGCAGGCTATCGAGTACCTCACGAACCAGAACATCGAGCGGCGCGCGTTCGCGATGCTCAACGCGGTCACCGTCGTGCCGGGGGCGGCCGGGGCGTGGCGGCGTAAGGCGGTCGAGAGCGTCGGGGGCTTTCAGGCGCATACCTTAGCCGAGGACATGGATCTTACCTGGCGGCTCCGGCTGGCCGGCTGGAGGATCGCGGTCGAGCCCGAGGCGCGCGCGCTGACCGAGGCTCCGGAGACGTTCCGCGGGTTGTTCAAGCAGCGCTTCCGCTGGGTGCACGGGACATTGCAATGCCTGTGGAGGCACCGCGACGCGGTGGGGCGGTACGGTTGGTTCGGCCGGCTGGTGCTGCCGTACCTGTGGGTGTTCCAGATCGCCTTCCAGGCGCTGTCGCCGATCGTCGATTTGCAGATGCTGGTGGCGGTGGGGGGCTTCGCGATCGCCTGGCTGCTGCGCGGGCCGTGGACCAAGGATTGGCAGCCCGCGGTGGAGGCGGGGGCCCAGCTTTACCGCATCGGCTTCCTGTACGCGTTGTTCTGCCTGATCGAGCTGAGCGGCGCGCTGCTCGCCTTCCGCATGGAGCGCCGGCCCTTGCGCCAAGCCTTCTGGGCGCTGGCCCAGCGCTTCGTGTACCGTCAGCTCATGTACGCGGTGGTGTGGCGGTCGCTGAAGACGGCGGTGCAGGGCGCGCGCGCGGGGTGGGGGAAGGTCGAACGACGGGGGACGGTGATTCCCTTGCTCCTCAATTCTCCTCCCCCTTGATGTCCCCCCATCCCAACCTTCCCCCGCACGGGGGGGAAGGAGTTCGAGGTTATTTGTTGACGTGCTGTCTTTCGTCCTTCCTGTCGGCGTAGAATGCTTCCCGTTTGGCTTTGACGTCGCGCTCGAAGGCGCGGCGCTCCTCTCGTTGGCGGGCCTCGAAGGCCTTGAGGCGGGTTTTTCGCTCGGCGCGCGGGAGGTTCGTCAGGCCGGCCTCGAGGGTCTTTCGGGTCGCCTTTTCCGTCGCCTCGAAGGCGGCGCGATCGGCCTTCTCCTGGGCCAGGAAGCGCTGCTTTTCAAAGGACTGGTCCTCGCGCAGCTCCCGCCGCGCCCCTTGGCCGGTCGCCTTGGGTTGGGCCGCCAGCGGCGCGGCCAGCGCCGCCGCGATCATCGCCATCATTGTTTTTCGCATCGCTCGTGTCCTCACGCGGATTATACGTCTTGAGGACGCGCCGAGTTCCCGTCCGATCCGAATCGGCGTCAAGAACAATTCACCCGCCGCTCATTCGGCCTTCCAGCGCCGCGCGCTTATACTTTAAATGAGCATGTCTGGCCGGCGAACGCCGGCCCGGAGGATCGATATGAGATCCACGAAGATCCGCGCGTTGTTAAGCGCCGCCTCGCTGGCCGCGGTGCTAGGCGCCGTGCAAAGCCGGCATCCGGCCGCCGCGCCGCGGTCCAAGTCGGAGCCGCAGGCCGCGATGCCGGTGACCGCGGAGCAGGTCGTGGCCGACATTCACAAGACGAACGAGGAGGAGATCGCGATGGGGACGTTGGCCGAGCAGAAAGGCGGCTCCGCCAAGGTGAAGCGCTACGGCCAGCGGTTGGTCCGCGACCATGCCTTCGCCGACAAGCGCATGGCGAAGATCGCGGCCAAGGAGGGCGTGACGGTGAAGGAAGCGGCCCTCGACCCCGAGTCGCAGATGATGATGACGAAGCTCGAGGGGTTGAGCGGAAAGGAGTTCGACCGGGCGTTCCTCGAGGCGATGGCCGCGGGCCATAGGAAGGCGCTCGACAAGCTGACCGCGGTCAGGCGCTCTCTGGACGACCCGCGGTTGAGCCGGTTCGTCGCCAAGCTGCTGCCGATCCTCAACCAGCACTACCGTCTGGCGACGCACCTGCAGGGCAAGGCTTCGGCGTAACGGAGGGGTTATGGCGATCGAGGGATATAGGGATTACGGCCGCGTCGACGAGCGTTCGGAGGTCTTCTGGGGGGGCGTCATCGCGGGGGTGATCGGGGGCTGCGTGCTGGCGCTGATCATGATGATCGTCTCGGCCGGCTACGGGTTGGGCTTCTGGTCGCCGATGCGCCAAGCGGCGGGATTGTGGGCCGGCGTGCAGGCCTTGGTCGACGGAGGCGGCATCGTCATCCTCGGCATACTGACCTGGCTCGCGGCGTGCGCGATCGGCGGGGTCGTCTTCGCGAATCTCGTCTCGCGCCAGGCGAGCGGGGCCGGGGCGGTGGAGGGCGGCATCGTCTATGGGTTCTTCTTCTGGCTCGTCTCCACGTTCATTTTGCTGCCGATCCTCGACCCGACGATGCGCCAGCGCATCGCGATGACGCCGTGGTGGTGGTTCATCGGCAACCTCGTCTTCGGCGCGGTTCTGGGCCTCACGCCGGGGATCCGGCGGGCGCTTGGGCGCTCGGCGACGAGCCTGAGGATGACGCCGGCGGTTTAGTTTTCAAGCGGCGCATGACAAAGTGCCCTCTCTCAAGGGGAGAGGGCACTTTATTTTGGACTCCTTAGCGGTGCAGCAGCCGGCGCCCGGTCCATACCCCGAAGATCAGCGATAGGACGAACAGGCAGAGGAACAGGAAGAACAGCACCCGAGCGATGTCCGCCGCCGCCCCCGCCACGCCGGTAAGCCCGAACGCTCCGGCCAACAGCGCGATCACAAGGAACGTCGCCGCCCATCCAAGCATGGGACCTCCCTACTGATTCCAGTATAGTCCCGTCGGAAGGACGGCTTTCAGGGCCGGCTGTCACTTATTTTCGACGACAAAATGACTCTCCCCCTCATCCCCACCTTCTCCCCCAAGGGGGGCGAAGCGACCTAGTAGCGATTGAACCACTCCAAAAACGCGGTGAGGGCGTTGCCGCCGGCGGTGGCGGGGCCTAGTTCGGACTCTAGGATCCAGTGGGAGGCCAAGCGCTTGCGCACCGCGAGGTGCTCGCCGGCTTGCTTGTCGGAGCCGACCTCCATCGTGGCGCCGCCGGGAAGACGGAGCTTCACCGTGTAGGTCTGGGATTGCGGGTCGTAGCCGACGTACTCGACGGGGGTCGAGGCCAGCAGGTAAAGAGAGGCGAGGCCGAAGGCGCCCTCCGAGGCCGCGGCGCCCATGTGGCCGACGCTCGCGGTCTGGTCGGGATCGAGCTCATCGGGCGAGCGGCCGAACAGCAGCAGCGCGAGGATCTCCGACTCCTCCATCGGCGGGTCGCTCTCGAAAGTCAGGCGGGGCTTGGCGGTCGAGCCGAGCAGCAGCGCCGTGATCGTCGCCTCCGCCGTCGGAAAGGCGATCTTGCCGTCCAGCTCCGCGGCGTCGGAGCCCGGATGCAAAGTGACGCGCAGGTGGTCCACCTTGGCTTTTTGGCGGAACAGTGCCGCGGCGAACGGCCTGAGCTCGACGTAGCCGTCCACGCTCGAGGGGGGGCGGCGCGCGGCCAGATCGACCGCCAACGGGAGGGGTTCCTCCGCGAGGTTCGAGCGCAGCAGCGCGGGCTTCGCGGTGCGCACGCGCAGGTCGAGGCGCGTCACGGTCTCGGATGACGCCGTCGACTCGGGAGCGGCGGTGAAGGTCGAGATCCTCGCGTCGGCCGAGAGAGGGGGCGGAGCCTGAAGCTTGAGCGGCGGCAGGTTCAAGGCGAGCTCCGAAAGCACGACGTCGGCGGCGACGCTCGGCGCGGCGCTCGACAGCTCGACTTGGCCGGTGGCGGAGGCGAGCAGGCGCTGGCTGCCGCCGGAGAGGTTCGCGTCGAGACGGAAAGCCGCCGCGCGCCGTCCCGCGGCCGAGGCCTCGAGCGCGAGCCCCCCGCCGAGCGATTGAAGCGGAGCCGGCACCGCCCAGGCCGTGGGGCGCAGGCGCTCGACGATCACTTGGAAATCCGGGATGTTTACGCGCAGACGCGCTTTAGCGGCAGCGGGCTCATCGGGCGATCCGGCATGGATCAGCTCGATCGAGGGGAAGGACGCCTCGGGCCGCCCGGGAGGTTCCACGGTCAGGCGCGCGCCGCCGTCGACGCGGCCGCCGGGTTGGAACGCGAACGCTCCCGACAGGCGGCCGGTGAACGGCGTCCCGG
>CAZMIB010000002.1:0-55761 GCA_964566245.1 uncultured Elusimicrobia bacterium
CGGCTTACTCGCTCACGTGTCCGATCAGGACCAGCCCGAAGCGGATCGACGCCGCCGTCGCCGCGCGGCTCGCCGTGCCGCCGAGGGTCAGGTCGGCCGCCCACTCCTCGTGCCCCTCGCGCTTGAAGAGGCGCGCCGCGCCCGCCTTCGGCGCGGCGCCTTCCGGAGCGGCGAGGTAGAGGGGCAGGGAGGGGGCCGCCGGGCGCAGAACAGGGGCTTTGGTAGCATTTTATTGCGGCCCGGTTGGGCCGGGGCCGCAAGAAGCCAATTCGTATGCGTCAGATAGGTAAGAGTGTCGGGATGTGCTTCGAACACCTTCATCAGCGTCGATCGATCCGCGGCCAAGGCGTGCATCGAGGGACACGCCGCGAAGCGATGCGCCAGCTCCGACTGCACGGCCGCCTCGGCCGTCGCGCCGTTGGACAGGATGCTCTTGAAAAAGGACGTATCCTCGGTCAGCGGACGGATCCCGGGCTGCGGCTGTCCGCTGAGAAAAGCCGCCAAGACTCCTTCGTTGGAGCACATCCTGCGCATCGGCTCACGGCTCATGACGCCGTCGGCGACGAAGCCGTTGTTCAACAGAAGCCTCAACAGGCGCGGCGAGCCGGCGATGCGCCGGCCGATGGATTTCACGACGTCCGGCATCGCCCCGGCCGAGAACGCCTCCTTATGTCCGGATGGAAGGCCCGCGTTCTCCAGCGCCTTTTGCTCGGCCGGCGTCATCGGGTCGCGTTCCGTCCTCGAACCCGAGCCCCCCGCCTCCGACGTCCAGGCGGCTCCCCCCGCGGAGGCCGCTCGCGGCGGAGGTGCCGGAGCCGGCGCGGAGGGCGCGGGAGGACGCGTGATCTCTCGGACCGCCGGGGCGATAGCCTCATGCGAGCCCTTGAGTCCGTAGCCCGGCGCGACCGAGGCCACCGGACCCAAGGCGCGCTCCTCGTCCTCCGGCTCCGGCTCCGCGACGTCCGCCCGCGGAGCAGGCCGCACCACGCGCGCCGGCGAAGGCGACGTCCAATGGAAAATGCGCGCCAAGGCCATCCCGGCGACGAAGCAGACCGCCAGCCAGTAGAGCTTCCAACCGGGCTTCATGGCGTGGACGCCCCCGAGGCGCGGCCGACGGCGGCCGACGAGGCGCTTTGGAGCATCCCCATCGCGTCCGGATCGCTCGCCAGCGTCGACAAGAAAGTCGGGTTCGACAGAAAAGTCAGCGTATCCGGATTCGCGGCGAACACCTTCTTCAACGCCGGGGGATCGCCGGCCAAGGCGTGCATCGACGGGCACGCCTCCAGCCGTCGCGCCAGCTCGGACTGCAGGCCGGCATGGGCCGTCTCGCCGTCGCGAAGCATATCCTTCAAGAAGGCGGACGTCTCGTTCATCGGCCGAAGACCCGGCTGATCCTGGCCCGAAAGGTAACCTGCAAGAACGTCCTCGTTCGCGCACAGCCTGCGCATCGGGGCCCGACTCATGACTCCATCCGCGATGAAACCGTTGTTGAACAAAAGTCCCAGCAGGCGCGGCGAACCGGCGACACGCAGGCTCATGGACTCCATCCAATCCGAGCTCGAGCCGGCGGCGAAGGCGGCTTTCTCCTCGGTCGGGATCCCGGCCTTCTCGAGCGCGAGGCGGTCGGCCGGGGTTATCGAGTCGCGCCCCGCGCGCGATCCCGAGCCGCTCCCCTCAGGAACCCATGCGGCGGTTGCCTTGGACGCCTCGCGCGGAGGAGCCGGAGCCGCCGCGGGAACCATCGGCGCGCTGATCGACCCGCGCGCGGCGACCGCCTTGGACGACCGCGCGCCTGTCAGTCCTAGGCCCGGAGCGACCGTAGGGACGCGGCCGGACATGGCCGGCTCCTCGCCGTCGTTCGGAGTTTCCGCTGCCCGCGGCTTCGGTCGAAAATGCGGCACGGGCTCGTCGGGGGGCGGCTTCAGGTAGCGCGCCAGGACGATCCCGGCGAAAAAGCACACCGCCAGGAAATAAAGCTTGCCCGCGAGCTTCATGGGCCGGGCGCCCGCCGCGCGCGGTTCGCGGCCGGCGTCGCGGAGGAGACCTTGACGGTTCCCCCCCGCGCGGAGATCGGCGCCCCATCGGATCTTTCGTAGATGACGGGAGAGGCCTTGTCGTCGTAGTAAGCCGGCAGGCCCGCGGGGATGACGATGGGACGGCCGGGTGGCGGCGCCGCGGGAGGCGGCGCGGCCTGCGGTTTGACGGCGGCCTTAGGCGCGGGTCTTGGCGTCCGGACCGCGGGACGATCCTGGACGTTGTCCCACGACCTCAGGCCGAGCTTAAAGCCCCACCCGAAGGCGAGGCAGCCCACCGCGAACCAGAACCAGGAGAACCGGCCCATGGAGGAGTCGAAGAATGACTCCCCAGAAGTCTAACAGGGGTCCGGCCGGGCGTCAATCCAGGCTTCGGAGGGCGTCCGAGAGCTGGCGCTTCTTCAGCTCGGCGTCCGAGAGGGTCGCGCGCACGCGGTCGACCTCCTCTTTCGGAGCGCGGCTGACGAAGGCCTCGTTCGCGAGCTTGTTGGACAAGGAAGCGATGTCCTTGCCCATCTTCTCCAGCTCCTTCGCGAGGCGGGCTTTCTCTTTCTCGAAGTCGATGAGACCCTCGAGCGGGACGTAGATCGACAGGCCTTGGACCACCGCGGTCGCCGCGTGGCGCGGCTTGCCGCCGTTGGCCTCGACGCTGAGCGCCTCAAGACGCGCGAGGTGCGCGACGTAGGCCGAGGAGCCGGCCAGGGCTTCCCGCGCGTCCTTATCGGAGCCGGAGGCGACGGCCTTCACCTTCAAGCCCGGCGGCACGTTGAACTGGCTGCGTATCGTCCGAACGGCGGTCGTGACCGCCATCAGCAGGCCCATGCGGGCCTCGGACGCGGCGTCGATAAGCGCCGGGCGCGGCGACGGCAGGCGCGCGCGCAGCAGGCGCGTCTCGGTCTCCGCGGTGTAGGGCCTCAGCGCCTGGGACAGCTCCTCGGTGATGAACGGCATGAACGGGTGCAGCAGCTTCAGCGTCCCATAGAGGATCTCGACCAGCACCGCCTGGGCCGTGCGCTTGCTCTTCTCGTCCGTCCCTTGCAGGCGCAGCTTGGCCAACTCGATGTACCAGTCGCAGAACTCGTCCCACAAAAAGCCGTACAGCCCCTGGGCCGCGGCCGCGAGGTCGTAGGCGCGCGCCGACGCGGCGCAGGCCTCGAGAGTCCGCTCGTAGCGGCTCAAAATCCAGCTGTCCGCGAGCTCGAGGTCTTCCGGCTTGTAGACCAGCCGCTCCGGCGTCGGCGGCAGGTTCATCAGCACGAAGCGGCTCGAGTTCCACAGCTTGTTCGCGAAGTTGCGCGGCCCGACCATCGACTCCTCGCCGAACTGGATGTCGCGGCCCGGAACCGCCTGGCTGATCAAGGCGAAGCGCATCGCGTCGGTGCCGAACTTCTCGATCAGCACCAGCGGGTCGACGACGTTGCCGAGCGACTTCGACATCTTCTTGCCGAAGCGGTCGCGCACGATCCCGTGAATGTAGACGTCCTTGAACGGGACCTCGCCCATGAACTCCAGGCCCATCATCACCATGCGCGCGACCCAGAGGTAGATGATCTCGTAGCCGGTCACGAGCACGCTGGTCGGATAGAAGAACTCCAGGTCTTTCGTCTTCTCGGGCCAGCCGAACACGGAGAACGGCCAGAGCCCCGAGGAGAACCAGGTGTCGAGCACGTCCGGATCCTGCATCATC
Source organism: uncultured Elusimicrobia bacterium (assembly GCA_964566245.1). GTDB lineage: Bacteria > Elusimicrobiota > Elusimicrobia > CAZMIB01 > CAZMIB01 > CAZMIB01. Next base: position 3,721 of record CAZMIB010000002.1, read on the forward strand.
GGACCGGAGTGGCCGGCGGCGCACTTTTGCGGCGTCTCAAGCGAGAAAAAGCCCTTCGCGCCGGGCGGCACGCGGTTCGGGACCGGGTCGCTCGGCGTCAGCCCCATGTCGGCCAACGGGCCGGCGTTGCAGGTCAGGCAGTACCAGACCGGGATGCGATGGCCCCACCAGATCTGGCGCGAGATGCACCAGTCCTTTATGCCTTTCAGCCACTCGACGAACGGTCCCTTCCACGACTCCGGGTGGAAGCGAACCTTGCCGGACTCGGCGGCATGAACCGCCGGCGCGGCCAGGTCTCCCATTTTGACGAACCACTGCTCGGAGACGAGCGGCTCGATGACCTGCTGGCAGCGGTAGCACACCGGCACCGAGTGCGGGTAATCGTCGATCTTCTCGATCAGGCCGTCGGCCTGCAGATCCTCGAGCACCTTCTCGCGCGCTTTCTCGCGCGACAATCCCTGGTAGCGCGCCCCGGCGTCGACGGTCATCTTTCCGTCGAAGCCGATGACGACCACCGAGGGCAGGTTGTGCTTCCTTCCGAGCTCGAAGTCGACCGGATCGTGCGCCGGGGTGACCTTGAGCGCGCCCTCGCCGAAGCCCGCGTCGATCGACGCGTCGGCGACGACCGGAATGTCGCGCCCGGTCAAAGGCAGGCGGACCTTCTTGCCGATCATCCCCTTCCACTTCTCGGAGTCGGGGTGCACCGCGACCGCCGTGTCGCCGAGCATCGTCTCGGGGCGGGTCGTCGCGACGACCACGCCGCGCGAGCCGTCTAGAGCCGGGTAATGGATGTGCCAAAGCTTGCCCTTGCGGTCCTCGTGCTCGACCTCGATGTCCGAGAGAGCGGTGCCGCAGCGCACGCACCAGTTGATCATCCGCGGGCCGCGGTAGATCACGCCCTTCTTCCACAGGCGCTCGAAGGCCGCGTAGACGGCGCGCGCGCAGGGATCCTCCATCGTGAAGCGCTTGCGGCTCCAGTCGAGCGCGCAGCCCATGCGCGTGAGCTGGCCCAGGATCGTGTCGCCGCACTCGCGGCGCCAGTTCCACATCCGCTCGAGGAACTTCTCGCGGCCCAAATCGTTACGGGTCTTCCCCTCGGCCTTCAGCAGCTTCTCGACGACGTTCTGCGTCGCGATGCCGCCGTGGTCGGTGCCCGGCACCCACAAGGAAACGTCCCCGGACATGCGCCGCATGCGGACGACGACGTCCTGCAGGCTGTCGTTCAGCGCATGGCCCATGTGCAGGGCCCCGGTGATGTTCGGAGGCGGGATGACGACGACGAACGGCGTCTCGCGCGAGCGGTCGCCCGGCTCGACGCGGTACAGACCCTCGTCGATCCAAGCCTTGGCCCATCGTTCCTCGACGGGCTTGGGGGTGTAGGTTTTTTCGAGTTCCATGAGAGTGGGGAACCCGAATTATAGCACTTCGCGCTCTCTCGTCAGAACCGCGAGGTCACTTCGGGGGCCAGGGCGGGCGCTGAACCTCCCGCCGGTAGAGGACTTTCGCTTCCATGGTCCCGATATCCAACATCTTGATCACGAAGCGCAGCGGGGAAGACGAGTCCGACGGAGCCCCCTCCCGGGCCGCGTAAATCAGCGACTTCCCGTCCTCCGTCCAGACGAGTTGGACGGCCCCGTCCGCGGAGACCCGGCGGCAAGGTCGGCATAGGCACGCCCGCGCCCAGGGCGACGCTGGACGTCAACGGACTGGTCAGACTCTGGAACTACTCAAACGTCGGAGAGCCCCCGGGCCAAGAAGGTTCGGTCTACTACAACGCCGCGACCAAGCATTTCCGGGGCTTCAAGAACGGACGCTGGGGCGACCTGGGAATGGATTTCTCGAAATGCCAGATCTGCTTCGCCTACGCCGCGGACTGGGACGGCGGGCAGTGCAACTCCGAGTCATGGGACGGCACCTCGTTCGGCTCCGGAGTCATCTGCGCCCCGTTCGGGCAGTGGATGCCGCGCTACCGCGACGACACGGACGACCGGCCCGGCGGCTGCCGCATGTCCTGGAAGATCGACTGCGCTCCCTGATTTCAGGGAGGGGTCAGCGAAAGCAGCAAGGCTAGCGACGCGAACGCCGCCCCCGCGCCGAAAGTCGCGGCGGGGCCCATCTTGTCCCACAACAGGCCCGCGAAGACGCTCGAGCCCAGCGCGGCCAGACCGCTCGCGAGGTTGAACAAGCCAAAGGCCGTCCCGCGTATGTCGCGCGGCGCGGACGAGGCGACCATCGCGGAGAGCAAGCCCTGGGTCAGACCCATGTGCAAGCCCCATAGGCCTACGCCCACCGCGACCAGAGGCAAGCCTCGCGCGCCCGCCAGGGTGACGTCCGCGGCAAACAAAACGAGCATGCCCGCGCCGAGAAGCACTCGACGGTCCATACGATCGGAAAGCTCCCCCGCCGGATAGGCCGCAAGCGCGTAGACGACGTTCATCGTCACGAGCACGGCCGGAGCGAGCGCGTCCGGAAGGCCCGCGCCGCGCGCGCGGAGGATCAGGAACGCCTCGCTGAATCTCGCTAAAGAGAAGACCGCTCCGAGAGCCAGGACGCGCCAGTAGCCGGTGCCGAGGCCCCCCAGGGCAGCGCGATGGATCGTCCAGCGCGGCTCCGTTTTTCCGGCCGGCTCGGGCTCGCGGATGCCGAAGGCCAGCAGCAGCACCGACAGCGCGGCCGGGATCACCGCGACCCAGAACGCGAAACGGAAGCCCCCGGGGCGGCGCGCCAACAGCAGCATCGCGAGCAGCGGCCCGATGAAGGCGCCGACCGTGTCGAGCGCCTGCCGCAGGCCGTAAGCCGCGCCGCGGACCGGCTCGGGCGTCAGGTCGGCGATCAAAGCGTCGCGCGGAGCCCCGCGCAGGCCCTTGCCGATCCGGTCCATGAAGCGCGCGCCCAGCACCCAGCGCACCGAGACGGCCGTCGCGAACAGCGGCTTCGAAAGGGCCGCGAGCCCGTAGCCGAGCACCGCGAGCTCCTTGCGCCGGTTGAGCCAGTCGCTGAGCGTCCCGGAGAACACCTTCGCGATCTGCGCGGTCGCCTCGGCGACGCCCTCGACGAAACCGACGGCCGAGGCGCTCGCGCCCAGGACCGAGACCATGAACACCGGCAGCAGGCCGTGGATCAGCTCGGAGGAGGCGTCCATCAGCAGGCTGACGAAGCCCAAGGTCCAGACGGCTCGCGGGACGCGCCGGTCGACGGAAGGCATGGGTGGAGCGCTCGAGCTCAGCGGCGGTCGCTCAGCCTGCGGGTGGCCTCGGGGTTCATCGCGAACCAGGCCGAGACGCCGGGCTCGTCCATCAGCGCGCCGACCGCGGCGGGGTCGGAAAGGAAGGCCTGCACGGCGGGAGCGGCGAGCAGGCGCTGGGCGAACGGGCTCGCGGCCATCGCCTTCACGGTCGGCGGGTCGGCCAAGGCGGGCGTGGCCAGGACCGCCCCGACGATCTTGGAGTTGCCGAGCACCAGGCGCAGCGACTTGGGGCTGGTCAAGGTCGCGTTGACGACCGGGATCTTAAGATACCGGTCCATCGCCGCGGGGTCCTTAAGCCAGGCCTGGAATATTTCCGGAGAGCGCAAGGCGGTCTTGCTCAGCAGGAACGAGGACGGCTCGCGCCACAGCCACTCCCAGGAGCTTTTCGGCGGAGGCCCGGACAGGGCGGCCCCGGCGCCCAGAGGCGGAGGCGCGGCCGGCCGCGCCAAGGGAGCTTGCATCGCGACCGAGCCGGCGGCCTCCCTGACCGCGGGCGGGGCGCTGGTGACGTCGGGCGCGCGGCCCGGGGGCGCGGAGCGGAGACCGCCGGTCGAGGCCGGAGTCCTCTCGCGTACGGGCACGGTCGAGCGGGGCTCGAAGGGTATCGCGACCCCGTCGCTCGGACCGCGCGAGGCCTCGTCGGAATGCCTGAGGCGATAAACGCTGAAGGCCCCGAACAACAGCAGGCCGGCCACGACGCCGACCAGCGACAGCGGGCCGCGGTAGACCGGCTTAGGCGCCCCCGAAGGCTCGTTATCAGCCATCGCCACGCTCCCCCCGGAGTATAACAGCGGGGTCCGGGAGATTCAAGGACGGCCGGCCGGCGATCCCCAGGCGGATGACTAATTCACCCACACAGGTTAATTAGTATTGACAAATTTACCCACATAGGTCATACTGTCATCATGCTGCGGCGCTACCTCGAGCACGTCGGCTTCCAGGAGAAGTTCGGACGACAAATGCGGTTCATCGCCGGCCCGCGCCAAGTCGGCAAGACGACCTTGCTCAAACGGCGCTTGGAGGCAAGCGGCAGCTCGGCCTTGTATTTCAATTGGGATCTCCGGAGCGTCCGCGACCACTACGGGAGAGACCCCTATTTCTTCAAGTCGGAGGCCTTGGCCCGAGGAATGAGGCGCGGCCGCATGCCGGTGGGCTTCGACGAGATGCATAAGTTCCCGAAATGGAAGAACATCCTCAAGGACTATTTCGACTCCTTCGAGGATCAATTCCAATTCATCGTGACCGGCAGCGCGCGTTTGGACCTGTTTCGGAAGTCGGGAGATCCCTTGTCGGGCCGCTATTTTCTTTTCCGCCTGCTGCCGGTCTCACTTTTCGAGCTGGCCGGCTCCGTCTTGGCGCGTCCGGAGGCCGGGGCCTCGGCCTTCATCGAGTCGAGCCTTCATCCGTCCTGTCAGAGCGAGTTGGAGGCATTGCTTCGCTTCGGCGGCTATCCCGAGCCCCTGCTAAAGGCCGACGACGTCTTCAGCTCCAACTGGCACGCGCAGTACATCGACAGCCTGGTCCGGGAGGAGCTCCGGGACCTCACGCGCATTCACGAGTTGGAAAATGTCGCGACGTTGATGCGGCTGATTCCTCGGCGCGTCGGATCGCCGTTCTCGCTCCTCTCCGCCAGCGAGGACATGTCTGTCAGCTATAACGCGGCGAAGAACTATCTCCGCGCCCTGCTCCTGACGTACGTCGTCTTCGCCGTTCCCCCCTACCACCGGCGTCTGGCCCGAGCCATCAAGAAGGAAACCAAGGTCTACTTCCACGACTGGACGCAGGTGCCCGAGACGGCCGCCCGGTTCGAGAACTACGTGGCCTGCGAGCTCAAGCATCGAACCGAGTTGTGGACCATGACCTCGCCGCACACGTTCGAGTTGTATTACCTTCGCATGCGCGACGGCAGGGAAACGGACTTCTTGGTGACGAAGGACGGGGCCCCGTATTTCCTGGCGGAAGCCAAACTGTCGTCGCGGACCATGGAGCCGCATCATCTTTTGCACGCCGCGAAGGTAGGAGGCGTCCCGGTTGTTCAACTGCTGCTGGAGCCCGACGTGGTGCGCGCGGACAAGAACGGCGCTTACGTGGTCTCGGCCGCCAGGTTTTTTTAGCCGCTCCGAACGGGCTCAGCGGAACGGCGGGACGAACTCGGAGAAGACGCGGTTGGCGACGTAGACGGCGCGGACGGAGAGGCGGGCCCGGCCGCCTCTGTCCAGCAGAAGGCCCTCGCGCTTGAGCTTGGCGAGCTGGGGCGCGAAGGCCTCGCGCTCCTCGATCGAAAGCCGGCGGCCTTCGAGAAGCCGAAGGCCGGTCATCAAGCCTTCGCCCAGCTTCTCCTTGCCCTCCAGGCGCTCCTCGAAACCGACCGGCGTGCGCCCCTCCCGGACGGCGGCGAGATAGTCCTCCAGGCGGTCGAGGTTGGTCCGCCGGGCGCCGCCTATATAAGAGGAAGCGCCGCAGCCCAGGCCCAGGTACTCGGCGCCGGTCCAGTACAGCGTGTTGTGGACGGCCTCCCGGCCGGGCAGCGCGAAGTTCGATATCTCATAGTGGCGGTAGCCGGCCTTCTTCAAGGTCGAAATGGTCAGCGCGAGCATGCGGCGCACGAGCTCCTCATCGGAGCGGACGCCGCGCTTGAAGAACAACGTCCGAGGCTCGACTTGCAGGCTGTACACGGAGACATGCTCGGGCTTGAGCCTGACGACCTCGGCCAGGCTCTCGCGGTGCTCCTCCAAGGTCTGGGTCGGCAGGCCGTACATGAGGTCGACGTTCACGTTGCCGATCGCGCGCGCGAGGGCGTAGGCCTTCAGGAACTCCGGGTAGTCGTGTTGACGACCCAAAGCCTTGAGCAGGCGCGGTTGGACGACCTGCAAGCCGAGGCTCAGCCGACCGACGCCGGCCGCCTTCAGCACGGCGAGGTGGGCCTCGCTCAGGCTCTCGGGGTTGGCCTCGATCGTCGCCTCGGCGAGCCGGCCGAGCGGGCCGAGGCGCGCGGCGAGGCCGTTCAGCAGGGCCCCTAGCTGGGACGGCTCAAGCTCGGTGGGCGTCCCGCCGCCGATGTAGAGGGTGTCGAACCGGGTCTCGCCCGAGGCGTCAAGCTCCGTCAGCAGCGACTGGACGTAGGCGTCGCGCCGGCGGCCTTGGCCGGAGACGGCCGCGAAGTCGCAGTAGAAGCACTTGATCGAGCAGAAGGGAACGTGGACGTAGAGGCCTTTCATGCGATGAGCCCCTCACCCGCCCTCCGGGCACCCTCTCCCGCATGGAGAGGGCCCTTTCAGTATCTCCCTCTCCCCCTTGGGGGAGAGGGTCGGGGTGAGGGGGCGTTGAATTAGGACTGCCCGTTGCGCTTCAGGAACATCTCGATCAGGTCGACCGGAACCGGGAAGATGGTCGTCGAGTTTTTCTCGGTCGCGACCTCGGTCAAGGTCTGAAGGTAGCGGAGCTGGATCGCGGCCGGGTTCTTCGCGATGATCGAGCCGGCCTCGGACAGCTTCTGCGCGGCCTGGAACTCGCCCTCGGCGTGGATGATCTTCGCGCGGCGCTCGCGCTCGGCCTCGGCCTGGCGCGCGATCGCGCGCTGCATCTCGACCGGCAGGTCGACGTTTTTCACCTCTACGTTCGCGACCTTGATGCCCCAGGCCTCGGTGTGGATGTCGAGGATGCGCTGAATATCCTGGTTGATCTTCTCGCGGTTCGCGAGCAGGTCGTCGAGCTCGACCTGGCCGAGCACCGAGCGGAGCGTCGTCTGCGCGAGCTGGCTGGTCGCGTAGTGGTAGTTCTCGACGCTGAGCACCGCGGACTTCGGGTCGACGACGCGGAAGAACACGACCGCGTTGACCTTGACCGAGATGTTGTCGCGCGTGATCACGTCCTGCGGCGGAACGTCGAGCACCACCACGCGCAGGCTGACGCGGAACATCTGCATGACGCCGGGGAAGATGATCCGGAGGCCCGGGTCCTTGACCTCGTAAAAGCGGCCGAGCAGCAGGATCACCGCGCGCTCGTACTCGTTGATGACCTTGATGCAGCTGCTCACGAAGATGAACGCCGCGACGAGTATCGGAAACAGACCCGCGATCATGGCTCCTCCGCCGGAATGGGGATGCCCGGTTATATCAAAAGGGGACCCGGACGCGCATGAGGTCGCGTGCCACGCGGACTTTGGGCGTCTTAATGAGGCGCTTCAGCTCGCGGGCCGAGGCTTCCGAGACGTGCGTGATCAGGGCCTTGCGGCAGCCGGAGGCCTCGACGGCCGCCAAGGCGCGGCGGGGCGTCATGTGGCCCGGCAAGGGGTCGTTCTCCGGCTGGGCGCATTCCAGAAGGAACAGGTCGCAGCCGGCCGCGAAGCGCGGCAGGTCCTCTCCGGGGCCCGTGTCTCCCGAGTAAACGAGGCTGCGCCCCTTCGCCTCGAGGCGGTAAGCCAAGTTGTACGCGGAGTGCGGCGTCCGTTGGGCGCGCAGCGTCCAGCCCTCTCCCGCGACACGCGCCCCGCTCTCAAGCTCCCGCGCGACGGCCCGATAGCCCCGCGGCGAGACCCACGGCGCGTGCAGCCGCTGCAGGCCGTTCCAAAACTTCAGGAAGCCCGGCGGGCCGTAGACGTTGAGGGTTCCGCTTTTCGGCTTGGCGTCATAACGGAACATGAACAACAGCGCCGCGAGGTCGCCCAGATGGTCCAGATGCAGATGGGTCAGAAAGACGTGCGACACGTCCCTCGGATCGAGCCCCGCCCGGACCATTTGCCTGAGGTTGCCGAAGCCGAAATCGAGCAGGATGATCCGCCCGCCGAGCCGTACCGCATGGCCCGCCGGGTTGCGGACCTCCCCTTTCCCCGGCGGCGGCGGCGCGAAGGCGCCCGAGCCCAGCACCACGAGTTCCACGGCCCGATTCTAGGACCTTGGTGTCGGGCGCATCAAGTTATCTCTTGATATCGCGGAGAATGAGCTTCATACTAATGCCGAGGACGGAGGCGACATGATGCTCTGGAGAAAAAAACGGCACGGAGCAATCCTCGCGTGTTGCCTTGTTTTTATCAGCTTTGTCGCGGTGAATGACTGCACGGCCGGCCAACCCTCCACGGGTCCTACATGGCGTTTCCTCGGGCCGGGCGATTGCAGAGAGCACGATGTGGACCGGACTTTGGGCAGCGCCGAGCCGGATCCTTCGCGGTGCTCGGCAAGGTCGAAGGCAAAAATCGCGGTGTGCTGGAGCAACCGCTGGCCGTTTTCCCCCGGCTGCACCTACAAGGACCTCCCCGCCGACAAATGCGTGGGCGGCCCCAGTCCGGGCAACTTTTACGTGTGCGCCGATTCGCACACGGTGATCACCCGGACCTTCACGATCACCCCCATGACGGATGTTCCGCCCAGCGCGGTCATCACCCAACCCTCGGGCAAGATGCCCGTATCAGATTGGTTTGCGAGGAATCTTCATGGCACGGTGAACATCGTATGCGCGCCCGAGAACCCGGGCGACCCTGCTTACAAGAAGACCAAGTGCGACGGCTCGCCGACGGAACATAACGGCAAGCAAGCGTGGAAGAAGTTCATGACCGGACCTTCCGTCTCTTTTACCGTCGAGTTCAGCGGCAACCCGACGCTGACCTTTTGCTTTCGTGCGACGACCTCCACGTGCGTCTCAACGCCGGCTCTAGGCAACAATAAGCTCGAGATGAACGTCCCCTTCCTTCTCCTCAATCATCACTAGGAAAGTCTGCCAGGGAAGAACCGCCGGCAGACCTTCGATTCGGCTTGTCCATGGAGGCGGAAGGAGCTATACTGGCTTCATGTTCGCGCCGACGGCCAAGGTATCCACGCAGCGGGGGCCGGTCGCCCTCCAAGTCCTTTTCAAGGAGAGCGGCTCGCCCAAGCCTAATCCCGAGGGCGGGCAGATCGTCTACCCGGGCAAGCTGCTGGTGATGACCCACACCGGGCACATGCGCCGCGCCGAGGCGGTCATCCGACAGCCGCTTAAGGGCAAGCTGCTCCGTATTTCCATCGGAGCCGAGGCCCCGATCGAGTGCACGCCGGACCAGCGCTTCTTCGTCGTGAAGCAAGGGCCCGCCGGCGAGACGGTCGAGGAGGCCGCCGCGCGCGAGCTCGAGATCGGGACCCCGCTCGTCTCGCCGTCCGCCTCCGGCTCCTGGGCCGGGAAGGGCGCCGCGAAGGTCCATCTCGGCGAGGGAAACGCGAACGCTCTGCCGATCGCGACGATGGCCGTCGAGCCCTACGACGGCTGGGTCTACAACCTCGTCGTCAAGGACGACAGCTCCTACCTCGTCCAGCACGCCGCCGTCAAAACCTGAATTTTTCCGGAACGGCATTTTCCGGAGTCCCCCTTGCGGACGGGGGGTTCTTTTGTTAGCCTAACCCCCATGAGACCCGACCCGAAGTTGAGCCGACTTTTTGCTTTGCTGTGCGCCGTCGCCGTCCTGGCCCCCGCCTTCGCGGCGGAGCCCGACGTCCTCGTGACCGTGAACGGCAAGCCGATCAAGCGGACCGCGGTGCAGGATCGAGTCTGGAGCCTGCACGCCAGCGACGTCCTGAACCAGATGGTCGACGAGGACCTGGTCCAGCAGGCGCTGACGGACTTCGAGACCAAGGGAAAGCAGAAGGACAAGGACGCCTGGAAGAAGGAGATCGACGCCCGCTTCGGCCGCGTGCGCGACCAGTTCAAGGACGAGGCTTCCTTCAACGAGCAGCTCAAGAAGTCCGGCACGAACGCCGACACCCTGCGCAAGCAGATCGAGTCGCAGGTGATGCGCGAGCAGCTCGTGATCTCGGCCAAGAAGCTCACGGTGAAGCCCGAGGAGGTCTCGGCCTTCTTCGAGGCGAACAAGGAAAAGCTCAGCAGCAAGGAGGCCGTGCACCTGCGGCACATCCTGATCTCCGACGAGAAGCAGGCCAAGGACGTCCTGGTCGCGCTGCGCGTCGGCGCCGACTTCTCGAAGCTCGCGCAGGAGATCTCGCTGGACACCGGCTCGCGCGACCGCGGCGGCGACCTCGGCTTCGTCGCTCGCGGGATGGTGATCCCCGACATCGACAAGGTCGCGTTCAGCATGAAGTCCGGCCAAGTCTCGGACCTCATCAAGACCCAGCTCGGCTACTCGATCATCAAGGTCGAGGAGAAGCGCGAGGCCAAGCCGGCCGTCTTCAAGGACATCGAGAAGGACCTCACGCAGGCGGTGCTGGCCCAGAAGATCACGCAGACCTGGCCGGTGTACGTGAAGGAACTGCGCGACTCCGCCAAGATCGACCTGTCCCCGGCCGTGACCAGCGGACCCAAGGCCGCCTCCGCGGCGCCGGCTCCGGCCGCGAAAGCCGCCCCCAAGGCCGCGAAGGCCCCCAAAGCCGCCTCGAAGGCCTCGGAGCCGAAAGCCGACTAAGCCGTCTCGTTTCTACCGGACCCCACCGGGGGTTACAGCTCGCCCCACGCGATCCTCGCGTGGGGCGAGCGCCGCTAGAGGGGGTCTTTTTTTTGACCCCCCGACGGGAAAAATGCTATTTTAAACATGCGTTTTCTTTGAAAATGACCCCGGACGAGCGGTGGATGCGCGCGGCCCTGGCCCTGGCGGCCAAGGGCGAGGGCAAGGTGAGCCCGAACCCCCTCGTCGGCTGCGTGCTGGTCAAGGGCGGACGAGTGATCGCCCGGGCCTGGCACGCGCGCTTCGGCGGCCCCCACGCCGAGGCCGAGGCCCTTCGCTTGGCCGGCCCCGCCGCGCGCGGCGCGACGGCCTACGTCAATCTCGAGCCGTGCTGCCATTTCGGCAAGACTCCCCCCTGCACCCGCGCGCTGATCGCGGCCGGCGTGAAGACCGTCGTCGCGGCGATGGAGGACCCCAATCCCAAGGTTTCCGGAAAGGGCTTCGCCGAGCTCAAGCGCGCGGGCGTCGCCGTCCGCGTCCCGGTCCTGCGCGACGAGGCCCTGCGCCTTAACCGAGCCTTCGCCGTCTCGATGTCCGCCGGACGGCCCTACGTCATCCTGAAGGCCGCGGCCAGCCTGGACGGCAAGATCATGAGCGCCGACGGCGAGTCCAAGTGGATCACCTCGGCCGAGGCGCGCCGCGCGACGCACGCGCTGCGAAGCCGCACGGACGCGATCCTCGTCGGCATCAACACCGTCCTGCGAGACGACCCGGAGCTGACCAGCCACGGCGCGGGGCGCGACCCCGTGCGCGTCGTGTTCGGCACCGAGCTGCGCATCCCCCCGGGCGCGAGGGTGCGGAAGGGACCGTCGACGCCCGTCATCGCGACCGCGCGCCGCAGCTTCCCGAAGGTCAGCCGCCTGCGCGCGGAACGGCTGTGCCTGCTGCGCGTCAAGCAGGGGCCGCGCGGCGTCGACCTCCACGACCTGCTGGCCCAGCTCAAGAGCATGGGCGTCGGCATCCTGCTCGTCGAGGGCGGCGCGCGGACGCACACCAGCTTCCTCAGCGAGGGCCTGGTCGACGAGGTCCGGCTTTTCCTCGCGCCGCGGCTGATCGGCGGCGAGGGGGCCCGAACCTTCTTCGAGGGTCGCGGCCTTCCGCTGGCCCGCAGCCTCAGGTTGAGCGAATGCTCGGTCCAACGCGTCGGTCCCGATTTCATGATCAGCGGCCTCGTCGATCCCCTCTCCAAGCCGTCCCGGGAGATCTGAACGATGTTCACCGGCATCGTCGAGGGCATGGGAGAGGTCCTGGAGAACGGCGGCGGCGCCTTGTCGCTGCGCGCCGGCATCCGCGGCCTGCGCCTCGGCGGCAGCCTCAGCGTGAACGGCGCCTGCCTGACGCTCGCGCGCCAAAGCAAGCGCGCGCTGGTCTTCGAGATGAGCCGCGAGACGCTCGAGCGCACGAACCTCGGCCGCCTCGGAACGGGCGACAAGGTCAACCTCGAGCGGCCCTTGGCCGCGGGCGAGCCCCTCGGCGGGCACATCGTCACCGGCCACGTCGACGCGACGGTTCCGCTTTTGGAGCGGGAGGAGCAGCCCGGGGGCTTCGCGCGGCTGCGCTTCGGCCTGCCGCGCGAGCTCGCCGGCTTCGTCGCGGTCAAGGGCTCCGTCACGGTCGACGGCGTCAGCCTGACCGTGACGCGCGCGGCGCCGCGCTTCTTCGAGTCGGTCCTGATACCCCACACCCTCGAGCGCACGACGCTCGGGAACCGGCGCCCGGGAGAGCCGGTGAACCTCGAGGTCGACGTGCTGGCGCGCTACGTCCGGCGCGCGATGGAATGTCGATGAAAAGCCCCTTCAGCCCCATACCGGCCGCGATCGCGGACATCCGCCGCGGACGCCTCGTGATCGTCGTCGACGACCCCTCGCGCGAGAACGAGGGCGACCTCGTCTGCGCCGCCTCGAAGGCGACGATCGACAAAATCAACTTCATGGCGCGCTGGGGCCGGGGCCTCATCTGCGCGCCGATGACCGCGCGCCGGCTCGACGAGCTTCAGCTTTCCCCGATGGTCGACCCGCACGCGCACGTCGGCCCCGGCAAGGATACCGCGTTCTCGATCTCGGTCGACGCCAGGCTCGGCACCACGACCGGCATCAGCGCCCCGGACCGCTGGCGCACGATACGCGCGCTGATCGACCCGCGCACGCGCCCCGACGACCTAGTCCGCCCGGGCCACGTCTTCCCCTTGCGCGCGAAAGACGGCGGCGTGCTCGTGCGCGCGGGCCATACCGAGGCCGCGGTCGACCTCGCGCGCCTGGCCGGCCTGCCGGCGGCCGGGGTGATCTGCGAGATCCTCAATCCCGACGGCTCGATGGCGCGCCTGCCGGGCCTGACCGCGTTCGCGCGGCGGCACGGCCTGAAAATGATCACGATCGCGGACCTCATCGAGCACCGCCGCCAACACGAGCGCCTCGTGAAGGCCGTGGTCCAGGCCGAGCTGCCGACCCGCTACGGAACCTTCCGCCTGCACCTCTACGAGGAGGTCCTGACCGGCAAGCAGCACCTGGCGTTGGTGCGCGGCGACGTCTCCGGCGGCAAGGGCGTGCTGGTCCGCGTCCACTCCTCGTGCATCACCGGCGACACCTTGTTCTCGATGCGCTGCGACTGCGGCGACCAGCTCGCGCGGGCTCTCGCCCGGATCGCGCGCGAGGGGCGCGGCGTGCTGCTTTACCTGAGCCAGGAGGGCCGGGGCATCGGCCTGCTGAACAAGATCCGCTCGTACGCGCTGCAGGACAAGGGGCTCGACACGGTCCAGGCCAACGAGGCCCTGGGTTTCAAGGCCGACCTGCGCGAGTACGGCATCGGCGCGCAGATCCTGGCCGACCTCGGGCTGTCGACGATCCGGATCCTCACGAACAACCCCCGCAAGATCGTCGGCATCGAGGGTTACGGACTCAAGGTGGTCGAGCGCGTGCCGCTGCAGGTCCGCCCGAACCGCCACAGCGAGCGCTACATCAAGGCCAAGCGCGAGAAGCTCGGCCACCTGCTCGACCATTTCTCGTTGGACAGCCTCAGCTTTCCCAAAGTAACGAAGGGGGCCTCGAATTGATCGGGATCGCGGTCAGCGAGTTCAACGAGGAGATCACCGGGCGGCTGCTCGCGAGCTGCCTGCGCGCCCTCAAGGAGGGCGGGGCCGAGGCCGAGGTCGTGCGCGTGCCCGGCGCCTACGAGCTGCCGTGGACGGCCCAGGAGCTCGCGCTGTCCAAGCGCTTCGACGCGGTGGTCTGCCTCGGCGCGGTGATCCAGGGCCAGACCAAGCACGATTTCTACATCGCGGACGCGGTCTCGAAGGCGCTGCAGGAGATCTCGGTGCGCACCCGGGTGCCCTGCCTGTTCGGCGTGCTGACGCCGAAAAACGAGAAGCAGGCCCTGGCCCGGACGCGCGGAAGCCTGGATCGCGGCCGCGAGGTGGGGCTGGCCGCGTTGAGGATGGCGGAGCTTAGGCGCCGCTCAGCCGCAGGGAAGCTCGGAGACTGACATGGGACGTCGAAGACTCGGACGAGAGATCGCTCTGCAATCGCTGTACCTGACCGACGTCTCCGGCATCGGCGGGGACTCGGCGTTTCGCGTCGTCACCACGGGGCCCGAGCCGGCCGACGAGAAGACCCTCGAGTTCGCGCGCGCGATCGTCGACGGGACCCTCGCCCGGATCGCCGAGATCGACGAGCGCATCAAGACGCACGCGAAGAACTGGGAGATCGGGCGCATGGCCTCGGTCGACCGCTGCCTGCTGCGCATGGCCTCCTACGAGCTGATCAACGCCCCCGAGACCCCCGTCTCGGTCATCATCGACGAGGCCCTCGAGATCGCGAAGAAGTACTCCTCCGAGGACTCCAGCCGCTTCATCAACGGCATCCTCGACAAGATCAAGCAGTACCGTCCCGAAAACGGCGCCGGCGCATGAGCCCGCGGACGGCCGACGCCCGCAAGGAGGTCGAGCGTCTCCGCGAGGAGATTCGCCGCCACGACTGGCGCTACTACGTGCTCGCCTCGCCGGAGGTCTCCGACGCCGAGTACGACCGCCTGATGCGCCGCCTCGAGGAGCTGGAGGCGGCCCACCCCGACCTCAGGACCCCCGACTCCCCGACCCAGCGCGTCGGGGGCGCGGTCGCCGAGGGCTTCGCCCCGGTCCGCCACGCGACGCCGATGCTCTCGCTGGAGAACGCCTACTCCCCCGAGGAGTTCATGGAGTGGGAGGCGCGGCTGCACCGCGTCCTGAAGAGCGAGGACCGGGTCGAGCACGTAATCGAGGCCAAGATCGACGGCATCTCGATGAGCCTGCTCTACGTCGACGGCGCGCTTTCGGTCGCCGCGACCCGCGGCGACGGCGAGACCGGCGAGGACGTGACCGCGAACGTCCGCACGATACGCTCGGTCCCCCTGAAGCTGCGCGCCGAGGCTCGGGGGAACCTGGAGATACGCGGCGAGGTCTACATGGACAAGCGCGACTTCGCGCGCTTGAACGAGTCCATGAAGCAGGCCGGGCGCGAGCCGTTCGCGAACGCGCGCAACGCGGCCGCCGGCTCGCTGCGCCAGAAGGACCCCAAGATCACCGCCCAGCGCCCGCTGCGCTTCTTCGCGCACTCGATGGGACATTACGAGGGCCCGGCCTTCCGGTCCCACTGGGACTACCTTCAGCACGTGAAGGGCCTCGGGTTCGCGGTCCCCGCGATCAACGAGCGCGCCAAGGACGCCGCGTCGGTCGTGAAGTTCTACAAAGCCTTCGAGAACGAGCGCGCGAGCTTGCCTTACGAGATCGACGGCCTGGTCGTGAAGGTCAACGATTTGGAGCTCCAGAAGCGGCTCGGCTTCACCGCCAAGACCCCGCGCTGGGCGCTCGCGTTCAAGTATCCCTCGACCCAGGCCACGACCGTGGTCAAGAACGTCATCTTCTCGGTCGGCCGCACCGGCACGATCACGCCGGCCGCGGACCTGGAGCCGGTGCCCTGCGCCGGGGTGACGATCTCCTCGGCGAGCCTGCACAACTTCGACGAGGTCGCGCGCCTGGACGTCCGCGTCGGCGACACGGTGCTGATCGAGCGCGCCGGAGAGGTCATCCCGTACGTGGTCAAGGTGATCACCTCGAAGCGCACCGGCGACGAAAAGCCGGTCGTCCCCCCCGCGCGCTGCCCGGCCTGCGGCGGCAAGGTGGTCAAGGAGGAGGGCCTCGTCGCGATCTACTGCGCGAATCCCTCCTGCCCCGCCCAGCTCAAGCGGGGCCTGGAGCACTTCGCCGGGCGCGCCGGCATGGACATCGAGGGCCTCGGCGAGGTGGTCGTGAACCAGCTCGTCGACCGCGGCATGATCGAGGACTTCGCGGACGTCTACGCGCTTAAGAAGGAGCAGCTGCTGACCTTGGACCTGTTCGCGGACAAGCGCGCCGAGAACCTGCTGGCGGCGGTCGAGGCCTCGAAGGCCCGCCCGCTCTCGCGCCTGTTGAACGCGCTCGGCATCCGGCAGGTCGGCGAGCGCCTCGCGCGGACCCTCGCGGACCATTTTCATACGCTGGACGCGCTCGCGAAGGCGCCCGCGGAGGAGCTGCTGAAGGCCGAGGACGTGGGCCCGATCGTCGCCGAGTCGATCGCCGCCTTCTTCGGCGAGCCCAAGGTCGACGCTTTGATCCGCAAGCTCAAGCGCCACGGCGTGAACCTGACCGAGCCCGAGCGCCCCAAGGTCGAGGGCTCGCCGATCGAGGGCAAGACCTTCGTGTTCACCGGCGAGTTGACCTCGATGACGCGCGGCCAGGCCGAGGCGAGAGTCCGCGAGCTGGGCGGAGAGGCCGCCGGCTCGGTATCCAAGAAGACCGGCTACGTCGTCGCCGGGGCCGAGGCCGGCTCGAAGCTCGAGAAAGCCAAAAAGCTCGGCGTCACCGTGCTCGACGAGGCCGCGTTCCTGAAGCTCATAGGCGAGCCCAAGCCCTGATGGACTATCGTCCGCTGGCCTTCCTCAGCGTCTGGGACAAGACCGGCATCGTTGAGTTCGCGCACGGCCTGCAAGACCTGGGCTACGCGATACTCTCGACCGGGGCCACGGCGCGCACGCTGAAGCAGGCCGAGCTGGAGATCTACGAGCTTCCCCCTCCCGAGGGCCTGCCTCATCTTTTAAGCGAGAAGGTCCGCATGCTCTCGCCGGACCTGCTGGCCTCGATCGTCGTCGACCGCGACAACCGGCCGCAGATCGACGCGCTGGAGAAGCGCGGCTTCGGCCCGGTCGACCTGGTCGCGGTCAACCTCTATCCGCTGGCCGAGGTCGTGCAGGGCTCGGGCCTCTCTCAGGCCGAGGCCCTCGAGTACATCGACCTGGGCTCGAGCGCGGTGCTGAGGGCGGCCGCGCGCTGCTTCAGCCGCGTGATCGTCGTGCCCGAGCCCGCGGAGTACAACGCGGTCCTCGCGAGCCTGGCCGAGCTCAAGGACGTGAGCCCGGAGTACCGCCAGCGCCTCGCCGCGCGCGCGTTCTTCAACTGCGCGTACTACGACTCCACGGTCGCGCAGTACCTGGCCGGGCCGAGCGAGCGGCTCCCGGAGGAGATGGTCATCGGCCTCAAGAAGGTCGGCGACTTTCCGTACGGGGAGAACCCGCAGCAGAGCGCCTCGCTGTACAGCCTCTCCGGGGCCCGCGCCTGGGGCCTCGCGGCCGCGACCTTGCTGCACGGCAAGCCGCCGGCCTACAACCACTATATCGACCTGGAGTCCGCCGGCGAGCTGGCCGGGGAGTTTCAGGAGCCGGCCTGCGCGATCTTCAAGCACGGCCAGCTGTGCGGAGCGGCCGCCGCGGAGCGCCTCGAGGACGCCGCGCGGCGCGCGTTCCAGGCCGACCCCCAAAGCTCCCAAGGGGCGGTCGCGGCCTTCAGCCGCGAGGTGGACGAGGAGACCGCCCGCTTTCTCGACGAGGAGTATCTCGAGGGCCTGCTGGCCCCGGGCTTCAGCCAGGGCGCCTTGGACGTTCTGCGGCTCAAGCGCGACGTGCGGCTGATGACCGTCCCCTCACGGCTGGTCTCGGCCTACGAGTTCGAGCTGCATTCGATATCGGGTGGGCTGCTCGTCGAGAGCAAGGACCACCAGACTTTGCCGGCCGAGCTTAAATCCGTCGGCCCGCGCCCGCCGAGCGAGACCGAGCTGGTCGCGCTGCGCTTCGCGTGGAAGGTCGCCAAGCACGCGCGTACCCACGCGATGGTCCTGGCCAGGGGCACTCAGACCGTCGGAGTCGGCTCGGGCCAGCCGTCGCGCATGGACGCGCTGAAACTCGCGGTCGCGAAGGCCAACGAGCGCCATCCGATCCTCGGGCCCGGCGAGGCGCTGGTGCTGGCCTCCGACGGCAACCTGCCGCTGAAGTGCATCCAGGAGGCGGCGCGCGTCGGGGTGAGCGCGATCATCCAGCCGGGCGGCTCCTCCGAGGACAAGTCCGCGGCGCAGGCCTGCGCCCAGCGCGGCCTGGCGATGGTGTTCACCGGCCTCAGGCATTACCGGCATTGACGCGCCGCCCCCCGCATAAGCTAGCATAGGCGCCGTTCCGTCCCCGCCCGGTCCCCGTCCCCGACTCCACCGTCCCGAGGTCTAACGGCTTATGACGACGCGCCTGCTTTCGTCCTGGTCGCTCGCCGCCGCGCTCGCCCTCGCGGGCTGCGCGACGCGCCTGCCCGCGCCCGCGGCGGTCCAACGAAGCTCGCCGCGCGACCCCTGGGCGCGCGTCCTTTCGGGCTACGTCGACGGGAGCGGCAAGGTGGATTTCCGCGGCCTCGCGCGGCGACGGGAGGATTTGGACGACGCGGTCGCCGCGCTGGCGCAGGCGAGCCCCGAGTCGTCACCGGCGCGGTTTCGGACACGGGAGAGCCGCCTCGCGTACTACATCAACGCCTATAACTGCCTGGCGCTGTACGCGGTCGTCTCCGGCCGCAGGCCGGGCCGGCGGCTGCGGTTCTTCCGGCTGACGACGTTCACGGTGGGCGGCGACGAGCTCTCGCTCGCCGGCATCGAAAAGCGGCTTTCCGCGCTCGGCGAGCCGCGGGCCCGCTTCGCGCTGAGCTGCCTGGCGCGCGGCTGCCCCCGCCTGAGGCGGGAGCCTTACGATCCCTCGGGCCTGGAAAAACAGCTCGACCGCCAGACGCGCGCGTTCCTTAACGACCCGCGCAACGTCCGCGTCGACACCGACGCCGGGGTCGTGCGCCTATCCCC
Organism: uncultured Elusimicrobia bacterium; assembly: GCA_964566245.1. Classification (GTDB taxonomy): domain Bacteria; phylum Elusimicrobiota; class Elusimicrobia; order CAZMIB01; family CAZMIB01; genus CAZMIB01. Next base: position 22,559 of record CAZMIB010000002.1, read on the forward strand.
GCTGCTGCGGCGCTGGCGCGCGGAGCTGACGCGGTCGTCCCCCGACCTCCGGGCGTTCGTCGACCGCTACCGCGAGGAGCCCCTGCCCGCGGGCCTAGGGCTCGTTTTCGAGCCGTTCGACGGCGCGATCAACGCGCAGTAGGCCCGCGCCGCTCGTCCGGATCGAAGGCCTCGATGCGCTCCTCGTCCTTGCCGCTCGCGCGCATCCGGGGCGGCGCGGGCCGGGACGCCTCGGCCGGGGGCGCGATCAGCGGGAGCTTCGCGGTGGCGGACGATATCCGCGTGACGTCCTCGCCGCGGCAACCGTCGTTCGGGCAGACCTTGGAGACCATGCAGCCGTCCTTGCTCCTTTCGTAGTCCGTCTCGCCGCGCACGAGGATGCCCTCTACCAGGCCGGTCCGCGCGTTGAACACCGCGCTGCCCGAGTTGCCTCCGTAAGTGTCGAGGTTGGCGACGAAGTAGCCGGACGGCGAGGCGTCGCGGACGTTGGCCCCGCCGGCGACCTTGGTCGGAAGGCCGGACGGATGCCCGATCACGAGCAGCGGCGCGCCCTTCTCGATGGCGCCCGCGCGGTTGAGGTCCAGCGGCTTATGTCCCGCGACCGGCCGGTCGAGCTTCACCAGCGCCCAGTCGGCTCCCTTCGCCTCCTGCTCACGGCCCAACAAAGCGGAGCAGCCGTAAACCTCGCCGGCCGGCACGCTGTCCGTCGGGTCGCCTTCCTTTTTAACGTCGAAACCGAAGACGAACTTGGTCCGCTTGCAGGAGTCCTCCGAGCCGATGCAGTGCCCCGCGGTCATCAACAGGTCGGGGCCGACCAGGAAACCCGAACAGAACGCCCCGTAGCGCTGGCTCCAGAAGCGCTCGGTCTTGCACAGGCCGCGCGACTCGCCGAACGCCGCGACATCCAGCGCGGCCCGCCCGGTCGCGGTCGACTCGTGGACCTTGGACGCGGTGAACAGGGCGACAGTCGAGTCGGCCAGCGCCAGGACCCGCGGATCCTTGACCTGGCACACGTCGAGACGGTCGTCGTCGCCGTAAATAGTCGTCGGATGGATCTCGGCGAAGGCGAGCGAAGAGACCAACGGCAGCACGAACGCCAGCAGCGCCACTCGTGTCTTCATGGACACCCCCCGGTGTGCGATGGCGGGATTAGACTTAATTGGAGGCCGCGGCGCAACGATATTGCTAGAATGCGCGCCTTCTGAATCGCATGCGCGGGACCGACTGGCGGACCGAGATCGCGGCGGGCGTCACGACCTTCTTCACGATGGCCTACATCGTGGTCGTCAATCCGTCGATCCTCTCGACGCCGGGCACCGGCATCTCGTTCTCGGGAGCGCTGACGGCCACCGTCCTGGTCTGCGTCGCGCTGACCCTCGCGATGGGACTCTACGCGGACCTGCCGTTCGCGGTCGCTCCCGGGATGGGGATCAACGCCTACTTCACGTTCAACCTGATCCTGGGCCGCAAGATCCCGTGGCCGGCCGCGCTGGGCATGATTTTTTGGTCGGGACTTTTGTTCGTGCTGGTCTCCGCGACGCCGCTACGGGAGCGGGTCGCCCAAGCCGTTCCCCCGGGTCTCAGGACCGCCGCGGCCGCGGGCATCGGCATCTTCCTGACCTTCATCGGTCTCAAAAACGCGGGCTTCGTCGCGGGAGACCCCGTGACCTTGGTGACGGCGGGCCGGCTCGGCATGGAGTCGTCGCTGGCGCTGGCGGGATTGGGGCTGACGGTCGCGTTGCTCCGCCGCAAAAGCCCCTTCGCCTTCCTAGGCGGGATATTCGCGGTCACCGCCGCGGCCTGGGGATGGGGACTCGTGAAGGCCCCGCCGAGCCTTTTCAGCCGCCCCGACTTCTCAAGCGTCTTCCTCAAGCTCGACGTCCTCGGGGCGCTCAAGCTTTCCTTCCTGCCCGCGATCGCCGGGATATTCTTCACCGACCTCTTCGACTCGATCTCCACCTTCATCGGCGTCGCGGAGGCGACCGGGATGCTGGATGAGAGGGGCGAGCCGCGCAACCTCAGGCAAGGGCTGATCGTGGACGCCTTCGCGACCTTGGGGGCCGGCCTGGCGGGGACCTCCTCGGGCACGGCCTATATCGAGAGCGCGGCCGGCATCGAGGTCGGCGGCCGCACCGGGCGGACCGCGGTCGTGACCGCGCTGTGCTTCTTGCCGTGCTTTTTCCTGGCGCCCTTGGCCGGCATGGTGCCGCCCTGCGCGACCGCCCCGGTGCTGATCATCGTCGGGGCGCTGATGTTCCGAAGCGTGACGCGGCTCGAGCTTGAGCATCTGGAGGATGCCCTTCCGGCCTTCCTGACGGTCGTGCTGATTCCGCTGACCTTCTCGATCACGCAGGGCATTCTATGGGGCTTCGTCGCGCACGCGGCGCTCTATGCCCTGGCCGGCCGCCGCCGCGAGCTCTCCCCCGCGATGCTCGCTTTGGCCGCCGTCTCGGTCGCCTTGCTCGCGCTGGAACACTCCAGCCTCGGCGCCGCCTGACCGTCTCCTTACGCTACAACGACGGATGCCGCGCCGCGTAGGCGTCGATCAGCCTCCTGATCATCGCCTGGTACGGAGCATGGTACTTTTGCGCGGCCTTCTTGAAGAACTCGACGCTGGACTTGCTCAGCGTCATGGTCACCTTGACTCCCTCCTCCTTAGCCGCAAGCTCCTCGGGAGGCGGAAGAAAATCGTTGACGACGCGCAGCCTGCCCAACGATTCATCCGTGTATCTTATTTTCTTTTTCATAAAGCGATAACGCGCTTCGAATCATAAAACGCCCTCCGAGCAAACGCGTCGGACACTCTCCCGGGCATCCCCATCCCGCCTCGGGCCCAATCCGGGTAGGTCGAATAGCGGCGCGACGGATAGGTCCATCGTCCTACGGAGTTCCGCCGGTGATTTCCTAAGATTCCGACATGCCCCAACGAACGATTTTCGTCATTGCGGCGCTGCTTGCCGCCGCCGACGGCGCCGGCGCGGTCGTCTCAGAGAGTCTCCTCAGGGAGCCCTCCATCCAAACTCCGTTGACCGCGGTCTTTGGCGTTCCATCGCTGCTTGGCGCCTCGGCGCCCCCCCAGACCTACGGTCTATTGACCCCGGCGATCCCGACTCTTGGGACAACCGGGAACATCCTCTCGAACCAAGCCGTGCTCCAGCCCGCCTCAGCCATTAGCCGGCTTCGCGATCAAGAGAGCCGGCTGCAGGGGGCCATCGCGGCGAACGATCTTGATCAGGCCGGGAGCCGGTTGAAATTCATCTTCGGCGAGGAAGACCGTCCAGCCTCGATGACGTCCGGTCCGGGCGAGGGAAAGGGATCGGCCGGCGGAGGGAACGGCGACGGAAGCCCAAGCAATGCCGCGATGCCTACGCAGCCCGGCTTCGTCGAACCGACGATGCACCTCGGCGCCGCGCAGGCGTCGGCGCCCGCCGACGCCCAGTTGATAACCGCCATGGCTTCACGCGAGTTGTCGAGCCAGTCCATCGCTTGGCGGTATGATTTCTACTCCAGCGCCTCGAACGAGTTCATCAGCGTGTCGGCGACGGCGGACGGCCAAGTTAAAGTCGGCGGCAGACATTCCGCCCGTGATATGATCGTCGCCTCGCCGATCGACTTGGACAAGCTGCTCCCTTTGTCGGCGGCGCTCGATCGGGCTCGCGCCATGGGGTTCGATGTCGCCTGGGTGGCTATCGACCGCCATAGAGCGCGCGGCCGCGTCCTTTATCGATTGACCAGCCCCGAACGGCATGAGCTTCAGATCGACGCCGAGACGGGAGAGATCGTCAAGCACAGGGCCTACACCCCGACGCCTCCCCAGTACTTCTGATGCCGATGTTTGCCGCCGCGCGGCTGCTCTTGCTCGCGGTCGGATTCGTTCGCGCGGCCTCCTTGAACTCCGCAACGCAGGTTCATCCTCCCGAAACCGCGCCGGATATCCGCGTCGGGATTTCGTGGATTTTCCGCCCCGGGATGGCGGCCCCGGCGCCGGCCATCGGAGCGGCGGCCACCCCGTTCATCGCGGCGCTGGCGGACGGCGAGTCGCGCCTGCATACCGCGGTCTCGGCGGGAGCTTGGAGCGAGGCCGAGACGGGTCTGAAGCGCTTCTTCGGCGAGGGTGAACGCGGCCACCCCATCGATGCGAGCAACGGAAACAGCGGCGCCTCGACCGGAGGAGACGGCGGCGCGAACCATGGCGGCGGCGAAACCCTCCATGTCACGCATGGATTCTCCGAGCCGTCCGGGTATCTCGACGCGGCGCGGGCCGTCGCGGGGCCGGGGGCGGGCTTGCTGTCGGCCTTGGCCTCGCGCGAGCTCATGGGCGAGGGCGTCGCCTGGAGCTTCGAGTTCGAGGCGGCCGGGGCCGCGGAGCACGTCGGGGTGAGAGTGGGCCTGGATGGGCATGCAAGGGAGCCTCGGCGAAGGCCCGCCCGGAAACGTTCCCGGTTTCCATCGATCGACCCGGGCCGGCTACTGCCGCTCTCCGAGGCGCTCGACCGGGCGCGCGAGCGGGGTCTCGTGCCCGACGCGGTGATCATCGATCGCGAGCCGCTCGACGGGCGCGTCGTGTACCGGCTTGCGGTTGCCGGCGGGCGGCGGCTGGAGCTCGACGCCGAGACGGGCGAGGTCCTGGAGGATTTTCCGTGAACAGATTCCTATTCGCCGCGGCGCTGGGGCTGGCGGGCGCCGCGGCGGCCCGGGCGGCGGACGTCGCTCCGGTTCTCGTGCCGGGGACGTTCATCGAGCCGACGGTGCATCTGGAGACCGCGCGGCTCCAGACTCCTCCTGGCGCCCGACTCATCGCCGCCACGGCCGACCTTCGCGATCCGAGGCAGGCTTGGGTTTACTCCTTCCATTGCCGCCAAACCAACGAGGTGATCGACGTGCGCGCCGACGCCGCGGGGCGAACCGCCGTCCTGGGACGCATGCGCACCTGGGACACCTTCGTGCCGATACCGATCAATCTGAAGCACGACGTCATCTCGCTGGCGAAAGCGCGCGAGGTCCTTCAACGCCTGGGAGCGGAGTACACGGGGGTTTTCATCACGCGCAGCTTCTCGCAACGGCGCGCGATATTCCGCTTCGACGGCGCCGCGGATTACTCGGTGATCGTGGACGGGGAGACGGGCGAGCTCGCGGCAGCCAAGGCCCCGCGAGCGAAAGAGTAGCTAGATAAGGCCGAGGGCGCGGCCCACCTTCCGGAACTTCTCCAGGGCCAGCTTCAGGTCGGCCTCGGTGTGGCCGGCGCTGACGATCGTGCGCAGGCGCTCCCGGCCCCGCGCGACGGTCGGGAAGCCGATCGCGAGCGCGAAGACGCCTTCCTCGAACAGCCCGGCGCTCAGCTTCTTGGCTTTCTCCGTATCGCCGACGATGACCGGGGTGATCGGGGTCTCGCTGGCGCCGATGTCGTAGCCCATCTCCTTCAGCCCGGCCTTGAAGAAGCGCGCGTTGGACCACAGGCGCTCGATCCGCTCGGGCTCCCCCTCCAGGACGTCGAGCACCGCCAGGCAGGTCGCCGTGACCGAGGGCGGGTGCGAGCTCGAGAACAGGAACGGCCGGGCGGTCGAGATCAGGTACTCGCGCAGCGAGCGCGTCGAGGCGACGTAGCCGCCGATCGCGGCGAAGGCCTTCGACAGCGTGCCGATCTGGATCGCGACGCGCTTCGAGAGGCCGAAATGATCCGGCGTGCCGCGGCCGTTCTTGCCGAGGACGCCCGAGGCGTGCGCGTCGTCGACCATCACGAAGGCGTCGTGGCTCTCCGCCAGCTCGACGATCTCGGGCAGAGGGGCGATATCCCCGTCCATCGAGAACACCCCGTCGGTCACGATCATGCGCCGGCGCGCCTTGCGGGCCTCGGGCGACTCGAGGATCGCGCGAAGGGCCTTCATGTCCTTGTGCGGGTAGATCTTGCGCGGCGACTTCGCGAGGCGCGCGCCGTCGATGATCGAGGCGTGGTTCAGCTCGTCCGAGATCAGCAGGTCGCTTTCGCTCGACATCATCGACTGGCACAGCGCGACGTTGGTCGAGAAGCCCGACTGGAACACCAAAGCGGCCTCGGTGCCCTTGAAGCGCGCCAGGCGCTCCTCGAGGGCTTGGTGAATGTCCATCGTGCCGATGATCGTGCGCACCGCCGCGGTCCCGACCCCGTGGCGGTCGATCGCCGCCTTCGCGGCCGCGACGATCTTCGGGTGCGTCGTCAAGGCGAGGTAGTTGTTCGAGGTCAGGTTGACGACCTTGCGGCCGTCGACGATCGAGACCGGCTCCTGGGCGCCCTCGAGGACGCGCAGGCTGACGTAGCGGCCCTCCTTCTTGAGCGCCTCGACCTCCGCGTCCAAAAAGGCGAGCTGGCGCTGCATCACGTTTTGGGTCACGGCATCTCCATGACGACCTTGCCGCAGTTCTTCTCGGGGGCGCTCATGACCGCGAAGGCCTTCTTGTAATCCTTTAAAGGAAAGGTGTGCGTGAGCACCGGGCGTATGTCCAGCGCCCCGGAGCGCAGCAGCCGCTCCATCGTGTACCAGGTCTGGAACACCTCGCGCCCGCAGATGCCGAAGATGCGGATGCCCTTGAAGATGAGGTCCGCCTCCCAGTCGAGCGTGATCTTGCGCGGCGGGATGCCGAAGGCGGTGATGCGTCCGCCGTTGCGGACCGCCTTCAGCGCCAGCTCGATCGCGGGCGGGGCGCCCGACATCTCCAGCACGACGTCGACGCCGCCGCGGCCCAGCGCGCGCAGGCGGTTCAAAAGCTCGGGGTCGGAGGGGTCGAGGACGATCTCGGCGCCCATCTTCTTCGCGAGCTTCTGCCGGTAGGGGCTGGACTCGACCGCGATGACCGGCTTGGCGCCCGAGACGACCGCCACCTGGATCGCGAACAAGCCCTGCGGGCCGCAGCCCATCACGAGCACCGAGCGGCCCACCACCTCCTCGATCAAGGTCGCGTAGACCGCGTTGCCGAGGGGCTCGAACAGGGAGCCGACGTCCTGAAGCGCCTTGTCCGCGTGCTTCCAGGCGCAGCGGGCCGGCACGCGCGCGTACTGCGCGAAGCCGCCGGGGGCGTCGACGCCGATGATCTTGAGCTGCTGGCAGACGTGGCGCTGGCCGTTCTGGCACTGATAGCACAGGCCGCAGAAGATGTGCGACTCGACCGAGATGAAGTCGCCCTTCGCGAAGCCGCGCGTCGCCGGCCCGGCCTCGACGACCTCGCCGCAGAACTCGTGGCCGAAGATCATCGGGGTCTTGATGCGCTCCGGAGCCCACGAGGTCCAGTTGTAGATCGGCAGGTCGGAGCCGCATATCGAGGCGCGCTTCACGCGCACCAGCAGCTCGTCGCGCTGAAGCTTGGGGGTGTCCGCCTCGCGCAGCGCGGCGCCCGCCTCGGGGTGCTCCTTGACGAGAGCTTTCATCGGGAAATCATCTCCATAGCCCCTTGATGACGAACATGATGTTTTCCTTCCGCTCCCTGAGGCGGCGGTAGAAATAGGGGAACCAATGCGTCCCGTACGGGACGTAAATCCGCAGGTTGTAGCCCGAGTCCACCAACCGCGGCCACAGCCGCGGCCGCAGGCCGTACAGCATCTGGAACTCGAACTTCGACGGCGAGACCCCTCGCGCCCGGGCGGCCTCCCGCGCGCGGTCGATGCGCTCGTCATCGTGGGTCGCGATGCCGTGGTAGCCCCCGGCGGACATCAGGCGGTCGGCCAGCGCGTCGAAGTTGCGGTTGACCTCCTCCTTCGTCGCGAAAGCGACCGTGGCCGGCTCCTTGTACGCGCCCTTGCAGAGCCTTATCCGCGCCCCGGCCCTGAGCAGGGCCTCGACGTCCGCCGCGCTGCGCCGCAGCGAGGCCTGGATCACCGGGCCGACGTTGCGGTGCGTCCGGAACACCTCGAAGAAGAGATCTAGGGTCCGCTGCGTGTAGGCCGAGCTCTCCATGTCGACGCGGATGAAGTTCCCGAGCCTCTCCGCCTCCTCGAGCACGCGCTCGAGGTTGTCCTTGCACAAGGCGGGGTCGAGGGCCAGGCCGAGTTGGGTCAGCTTCACGCTGACGTTCGCGTCGACCTCCGCCTCGGCGATGCGCCTCAAAAGCCGCTTGATTTCCTCGACTCCCGCGCGCGCCTGGTCGCGGTCCTTGACCTCCTCGCCGAGGAAGTCGAGCGAGACCTTCAGGCGCTGCTTATTGAGCCGCCGAGCCGCCTCGACCGCGTCATCCGCGGTTTCACCGGCCACGAAGCGCCTCGCGAGAAGCGTGAGGACTTTCATAGGAATCGAAAGGCTGGAGGCCCAATCTATCTTTTCCCGGCGGCGTTGACAAGGCGGCGGCGGTGGGCCATAATTTAGAGGCGAGGATTCGTGACACCCGACACCTGTCCCCTTTTCCCGACCTACGGCGAGGAGCGCCTGGTCTTGCTCCCCCGCGATCCCTGGTGGCTCTTCGCCTACTGGGAGCTAGGCCGCTCCGGCCCCGGCGAGCTTCGCCTGCTTTTCGAAGAAACCGGCGAGCTGGCGCTGTCGGTGCCTTGTGACCTCGGGTCTCGCCGCTTCTACCTCAAGGCCCCCCACCCGGGCCGGCGCTATATCGGCGTCCTGGGGCTGAAGCCCCAGCTCGACGCCTTCCAGCCGCTGCTGCGCTCGAGCGCGGTCGAGCTGCCCCACGGCCAAGCCGCGGACCGCGGCCAGCCCGCGCCGTCCAGCTTCGAGCTTCTGGCCAAGCGCCGGTGAAAGGTTTCCTGACGTTCGTCCTGCAGGCGCATCTGCCCTTCATCCGCCATCCGGAGAGCGACTCCCACCTCGAGGAAAACTGGTTCTTCGAGGCGGTGATCGAGAGCTACGCCCCTCTCCTGGACGTCTTCGAGCGCCTGACCGCCGAGGGCGTCCCGGTCAAGATCGGCCTTTCGATCTCGTCGACCGTGGGGGCGATGCTCGAGGACGAGCTGCTGGGCCGGCGGCTGGCGCGCTACGCCGCGGCGCGCCTGGAGCTGGCCGAGCGGCGGCTGCGGGATCCCGATCCCAGGATCGCCGCGACCTCGGCGCTGTACGCGGATCGTTTGAAACTGGCGCTCAAGGCGCTGGAGCGGGGACTTCTTTCCGGGTTTCGCGCGCTGGAGGAAGCCGGGGCCGTCGAGCTTCTGACCTCGACGGCGACGCACGGCCTGCTGCCGCTGCTGCTCTCCCGGGAGTCGCTGCGCGCCCAGGCCGAGGTGGCGCGGCGCGAGCACGCGCGGCGCTTCGGGAGAGCCCCGCGCGGCCTCTGGCTCGCCGAGTGCGCGATCGACGGGCGCGTCCCTTCAATCCTTAAGGAAGCCGGCTTCGCGTACACCTTCGTCGACCAGCACGCCTTGCTCAACGGCCGCCCGCGTCCGAGGCTCGGGACCCACGTCCCGGCCCGGACCTCCGAGGGCTGCTCTCTTTTCGCGCGAGACCTCGACACCGCGCGGCAGATCTGGAGCCCGACCGCCGGCTTTCCGTGCGACCCGGTCTACCGCGAGTTCTACCGCGATCTGGGCTTCGACGGCGACCTCGAGCTGGTGCGCCCGTGCCTGGAGCCCGACGGCGTCCGCCGGAGCATCGGCCTCAAGTACCACCGCGTCACCGGCAAGCCCGACCTGGGGGAGAAGGAGCTATACGAGCCCGAGGCCGCGCGGCGCAAGACCGAGGCCCACGCGGCCGCCTTCCTGCGCGACCGCTCGGTGCAGATCGAGCACCTCTCCAAGGGGCTCTCGGCCGTCCCGGTCGTCGCCGCGCTTTACGACGCCGAGCTGTTCGGCCACTGGTGGCTCGAGGGGCCGTGGTTTTTGGAGTCGTTCCTGCGACAGGTCCACGCGCAGCGTCCGGACTTCGCGCTCGCGACGCCCACGGAGGCGCTCGCGGCGTCCGCGCACCCTCAACCCGTGGAGCCGGACCCGAGCTCCTGGGGCGACAAGGGCTATTTCGAGACCTGGCTCAACGGGAACAACGACTGGATCTACCCGCACGTGCACGCGGTCGAGCGCAGGATGGCTTTGCTGGCGGGACGCTACCGCGGGCGGGCGATCGAGCCGCTGATGGAGCGCGCCTTGGCCCAATGCGCGCGCGAGGCGCTGCTGCTACAGGCCTCCGACTGGCCGTTCCTGATGTCGACCGGCCCCCACGCCGCCTACGCCAAGGCCCGCGTCGAGGCCCATGCCGCGGACTTCACGGCCTTGGCGGATCAGGCGGAGGCGGGAACGATCGACGAAGGAAAGCTCGCGGCGCTTGAGGCGAGAAACAACCTTTTCCCCGGCCTGGACTTCCGCGTCTTCGCGCCCTCGTCCGCGGGTTAGCGGTACTCCTCGACGATCACGACGCCGGCGGAACCGTCACCGCCGGCGCCGCCGTTGGTTCCGTCGCCGCCTCCGCCGGCCGCGCCGTAGCCGCCGCCGGGGTAGCCGTCGAAGTGGCTTGCGGTTCCCGCCAAGCCGCCGTCTCCGAGGCGGCTGGAACCTCCGTTACCTGGAAGGCACGGGGACATGCCGCATCCCATTGGCGGAGCCGTCCCCGCGCTGCCCTTGATATTTATGTCGCAATTCGAGGCGCCGCCCCCGCCGCCTGGAACGTACGTTGAGGAAGCTCCGCCGCCTCCGCTGGCTCTAAACGAAAGAAAGGCCGAGTTCCCGCCGCCCGTGCCGGGCTCTCCCATGCTGCCGGTGTGCCCGGCGCCGCCCGTTCCGGCCGCGCCGACGGTCACCGGCACGGAGTTGATCGAGCTAGCATCCATGAAGGATTCGCAATAACCCGCGCCGCCGCCCCCTCCGCCCAGCCGAGACCCAAAACCGCCCCCTCCGCCGCCGACCATGCGCACGCGTATCGTCTTGACGCCGGAGGGCTTGCTCCAGGCGCCGTTCGAGGTGAAAATCTGCTGGGTCATGCCGGTGCCGCCGAAGCTTCCCCAGGCGCCGTTCTGGAAGGCGCGGAACTGGTTCGTCGCCGTGTTGTAGTAGATCATGCCGTTCACGGAGGCCGTCGGATCGGGCTCGGTCCCGGAGGCCGCGCGGAGTTGGCCGCCGACGTCCAACGTGCTCGAGGGGGACGGCGTCCCGATTCCAACCTTGCCGCCGTCTCGGGCGAGCAAGGTCTGGTCGGTGGTCGTCAGGTTCGCGTAAATCCCGAGCGGCGAGGGATAGTAGGCGTTCAGGACCAGGCTTTCAGAGCCTAGCTCGCGAGGCAGGACGCCGATGACGGCCAGCGCCAACCAGCTAAGAGGAAAACGGACGCTGAGGGGGCGACGAGCACGTCGCGGCACGCGTCGGGACATGGGGCCTCGCGCGATAGTGTAGCCCCGGTCGCGGAGGAATTCAAGACCACTTACCCCTTACCTTTTCCGCGAACGACGCTGAACCCCTCACCCTAGCCCTCTCCCTCAAGGGGAGAGGGCATCCAGAGAAGGGGGAGAGGATCTCAGCTCAAGGAGGCCAGCAAGGCGGCGTTGTTCTTGTGGCTCTTCAGAAGCTCGTGGAGGGTCTTGGTCGCCTCAAGATCGCCCATCGAGGCCAAGGCCCGCCTCAGCTTCCAGACGCCCTCCAAGGTCGGCGGGGGGAGCAGCAGCTCCTCCTTGCGCGTTCCGGTCTGGCGCACGTTCAACGCCGGGAAGACGCGCTGCTCGGCGGCCTGCCTCGAGAGCACGAGCTCCATGTTGCCGGTGCCCTTGAACTCCTGGAAGATGATGTCGTCCATCTTGCTGCCGGTCTCGACGAGGATGGTCGCCAAGATCGTCAGCGAGCCGGCAGCCGGCGGAGCTAGAAAGCGAGGAGAAACTCCAACAGCGGCACCATAAGAATGCGGGCTTCCTCATCCCATGCGTAGGCGTCGCGGGCAACCACCAGCCCATGGGATGATTTAAACCGACTCATGAAATGTTAAGCAAGCTCCGCCGCCGTCTCGGGCGAGTGCCCGCCGGAACCAGCCGCTGTACTTATTTGCCCGCAAGCAAAATTTACCACGGTATTTTTTGCTTTCACGCAAAATATTTTATACCCTAAAGGCATGCTCAGGAACCGCTATGTCGGCGCAGCGGCGCTTGAAGACCTCGCGAGGAAGATGGTCTTCATCGCGGGCCCGCGCCAGATCGGCAAGACGACTTTGGCCAAGGACCTCATCGGCGGCCAGTTCAAGGAAACCGCCTATTTCAACTGGGACAACCAGCAGGAGCGGCGGCAGCTCATGTCCGGCCGGTGGCCGGCCGCGGCCCAGTTGGTCGTCCTCGACGAGATTCACAAGTTCAAGGGTTGGAAACGCTTCCTTAAGGGCCAATACGATACCCTCAAGGACAAGCACCGCATCCTGGTCACGGGAAGCGCGCGTTTGGATATCTACCGCAAGGGCGGCGATTCGCTCCAAGGCCGCTACCATCTCTACCGTCTGCACCCGTTCTCGCTGGCGGAGCTGCCGGGCGGCGAGAGGCCTATCGAGCCGTTCAAGGCGCTGCCGCTGGATTCAGCCGCGCCGCGAAGCAGCCTGGACGCCTTGGAGAAATTCGGAGGATTTCCCGAGCCCTTCTTGTCCCAGGAGGAACGAACGCTGCGGCGCTGGCATAACGAGCGGAACGACCGCCTCTTTCGCCAGGACATCCGGGACGTGGAAGCGATTCGCGACCTGGGGCGCATGAAGCTCCTGGGCGACATGCTCCCGGACAAGGTCGGGGCCCTGCTCTCGATCAATGCGATCCGCGAGGACCTGGAAGTGAGCCACCGCGCCGTCGCGCACTGGCTGGATATACTGGAGTCCTTCTACTACCACTTCCGCGTCTATCCCTACGCGCGTTCCGCTTTCCGCGCGCTCAAGAAGGTTCCCAAGCTGTACCTATGGGATTGGTCGGAAGTCACCGACGAGGCGGCGCGCTTCGAGAACCTCGTCGCCTCTCACCTCCTAAAGCTCGTCCATTGGCTGCAGGACCGGGAGGGCTACAAGGTCGGGCTGCATTTCCTCCGCGACGACGCCAAGCGGGAGGTGGATTTCCTCGTCACGGCCGATGAGAAACCTTGGGTCCCGGTCGAGGTCAATTAGCAGGACCAAAGAGTTTCGTCGCACCATCGATACTTACGAGAGACACCGAAAATCCCCTTAACAAACCAGGTGCTCAAGAAGCAGGGGGTGGATGTCCTCAGCAACGGGACCCGGGTCGTCTCGGCCGGCAAGTTCCTGGCCGCGCTGATCTGAAAACGGCCGGACGCTGATGCGGCCTCGGAAGTCAAGACCACTCTCCCCCTCACCCCCACCCTCTCCCTTTCGGGAGAGAGGGAGACCCGTGAAGGGGCCGGCAGACATCAACTCAGGGACGCTAGGAGCGCGGCGTTGTTTTTGTGGCTCTTCAGGAGCTCGTGAAGCGTCTTGGTGGCTTCCAGGTCGCCCATAGAGGCCAGGGCCCGGCGCAACTTCCAGACGCCCTCCAAGGTCGGAGGCGGAAGCAGCAACTCTTCCTTGCGCGTTCCGGTCTGGCGCACGTTCAACGCCGGGAAGACGCGCTGCTCGGCGGCCTGCCTCGAGAGCACGAGCTCCATGTTGCCGGTGCCCTTGAACTCCTGGAAGATGATGTCGTCCATCTTGCTGCCGGTCTCGACGAGAATGGTCGCGAGAATCGTCAGCGAGCCGCCCTCCTCGAGGCAGCGCGCGGCGCCGAAGAAGCGGCGCGGCGTCTCCATGGCCCTGGCGTCGAGACCGCCGGTCATCGTGCGCGTGCTCGGCGTGGCGCGATTGTGCGCCCGCGCCAGGCGGGTCAGCGAGTCGAGCAGAACGAGGACGTCCTTGCCGGCCGCCGCCTCGCGCATCGCGCGCTCCAGAACCTCCGCGGCCACCGAGATATGCTCGTCATTCGGGCGGTCGGATGAGGACGCGACGACCTCCGCCGGCACGCTGCGCTTGAACTCGGTGACTTCCTCGGGCCGCTCGTCGACGAGCAGGCAGTACAGCTTCATGTCCGGCGCGGCCCCGTGGACGGCTTGGCAGATTTGCCTGAGCAAGGTCGTCTTGCCGGCCTTCGGCGGCGAGACGATCAACCCGCGCTGGCCCTTGCCGATCGGAGACAGCAAGTCGATCGCCCTGGTCGAGGGATCGGACAGGCCCGACTCCAGGCGTATCCAGTCCTTCGGGGCGATCGCCGTCTTTCCTTTATAGAGCTCATCGGCGGACGGCCGAGACGGCGGCGGGGCCGGCCTGAAATCGCGCCGTTGCTGAGACGGACCGTGGCGGCGATTGTTGAAACCCCCCTCGCGCCGCGGCCCATGCCCGCCGTGTCCTCCGTGACCGCCCTGTCCGCCGTGGCCGCCGTGGCCGCCTTGGCCGTGGCCGCCGCCCTGACGATTGCCGCCTTGACCGCCGAAACCTTGGCCCCCGTGCCCGCCTTGGCCCTGGCCGTGGCGCCCGCCCTGCCCGCCTTGGCCGCCTTGGCCGTGGTGGCCGCCTTGCCCGCCCTGGCCGCCTTGACCGAAATGGCCGCCCTGACCGCCCTGGCCTCCCCCTCCGTGACGGCGGCCGCCTTGGCCCCCATGCCCGCCTTGACCGCCGTGGCCTCCCTGCCCCCCGTGGCCGCCTTGACCGCCGTGGCCCCCCTGGCCCGAGTGTCCTCCACCCTGGCCGCCCTGGCCTTGACCGCCAAATCCACCCCTGTCGTTGCGGCCTGGCCGCCGGTCTGGATGTCTCATTTTTTCTTTCGGCTCCCGGCCCCGCTAGGGACCTTGGCCCCCTTAAGGGCCTTCCAGTATGCGACGAAATCCTTGGGCAGCTCGGCCGCGCAGCGGACCGGCTTGCCGGTCCTGGGATGCGCGAACTCGAGCCGGTACGCGTGCAGCATCATGCGGGCCGGCGCCGGCAGCCCGGGCGTCTTGGCGTCGGGGTCTCCCGCGACCGGATGCCCGGCGAGAGTCAGGTGCGCCCGGATCTGGTGCGTGCGCCCGGTCAGCGGGCGGGCCTCGACGAGCGTCGCCTTCGCCGCCCGCTCGAGCACCTCGTACTCGGTCACCGCGTCGCGCCCCAGCTTCGAGACGGCCATCCTGCGACCCTCGCGGCCGATCGGCGCGTCGATCGTTCCGTTCTCCCGCGCCACCTGGCCCGCGACGATCGCGCGGTAGGCTTTCTTGACCTCGCGGTCCCGGAACGCGACCGAAAAACTCTCATGCGCCGCGGCCGTCTTCGCGATCAACAGCACGCCGGAGGTCTCGCGGTCGAGGCGGTGCACGAGCCCGACGCGCGGCAGATTCGCGAGCTCGGGCCTCAGTCGCTGCAGCAGCGAGACGACGGTCGGCTCCGCCTCGGCCAGCGCGGCGTCGGGCCGGGCCAGCCAGCTCGTCCCGACCGGATGCATCAGCAGCCCGGACGGCTTGTCCAGCACCAGCAGCTCGTCGTCCTCGAGCAAGATGCATCTCGCGAGGTCCGGCCCCGCCGGCTCCTCCGGCCAGACGACGAGGACCGTTTCCCCCTGCTTCACGCGGTACGAGCTGTCCCGCTTATGTCCGCCGACGGTCACGTTGCCGCGCTCGATCAGGCCCTTGAGAAAGACCCGGCTGAAGCCGTTCAAACGCTGGGCAAGAAAGGCGTCCAGCCTCAAGCCCCCTTCCTCGCAAACGATCTCGGTCTGTTTCATGCCGCGTGACTCCGGGACCTCGACGCCATGACGACGGCGACACCGGCCAGGACGGCCAGGCTCGCCGTCTGGGAAACCGAAAACGGCCCCAGCGGGGCCCCGCGGTCGTCCCCTCGGAACAGCTCGACCACGAACCGCAGCGCCGCGTAGAGAACGAGATACGCCGTGAAGGCGGCGCCCGGCCGCAAGCGGCCCTCGACCCGGCGCGGCAAGATAATGAAATGCAGCAGCGCGAAGATCGCCAGATTCCCCGCCGCCTCGTAGAGCTGGGCCGGATGCAGCGGCACGCCGAGCAGACCGTCGGGAACCAGGCAATCCGGACGCGTGAAGCGCACGCCGAGGAACGTCCGGGTCGGACTGCCGTAGCAGCCGCCGGCCGCGAAACAGCCCAGCCGGCCGAAGGCGTGCCGAAGCGGGGTCGCCGGGAACACGAAGTCGGCCTTGGCCAGGTAGTCCCAGCCGCGCCGGCGCGCGTAGACGGCCGTCGCCGCCAAGGCGGTCAGCAAGCCTCCGAAGAAAATGAAGCCGTAGCGCAGGTTGGCCAAGAACTCGCCGAACGAGGCGTAGTTGCCTTGCAGCAGCACGTAGGCCAGCTTGCCGCCCAAGAAGCCGCTGCCGAGCACGAGGTAGGCCAGCTTCCAGAAGTCGTCCTCCGAGAGGCGCATCTCCTTCAGGCGCGCGTGGGCGTACTGCAAGCCCGCCAGGCAGCCGAGAGCGATCAGCACGCCGTAGGTGTGCAGGGAAATCGGACCGACCCTAAGGAGTATCGGGAACATCTTATCCGGGAGACGGGAGGCGGACCCGACTACAGCCCGACCGCCCTCAGGAACTCCCGCAGGCCCTGCTGGGACAGGGCCAAATACGGATTCTCGGTTTTCTCTTCCCGGAGCGGGGCGCAGGGCTTGTCCGCGTAATTGTGACCGGGGAAGACGACCGTCTCGCCGGGCAGCCCGGCGATCTTCCTAAGGCTATGGTACATTTTTTCGGGGTCCGAATTCGGCAAATCGACGCGTCCGCAGCCCTTGATGAACAGCGTGTCCCCCGAGACCAGGCGATCCTGGAACAGGAAGCACTGCGAGCCGTGCGTGTGGCCCGGGGTGTGCAGGAACTGCACGTCGATGCCGCCGATCGAGGCGCGGTCGCCCCCCGAGACCTGCCTCAGGCTGGACTCGACCTCGCCCAGCGCGTAGGCGTCCTCCTTGTTCACGTAGACCGGAACGTCGCGCGCCTTCAGTATCGCCCCGACCCCGTTGATGTGGTCCGGGTGGTTGTGCGTCACGAGCACCGACGAAAGCTTCAAATCTTCCGCCTCGATGGCCTTCAATATGGCCGGCACGTCCCACGCCGGGTCGACGACCGCGCATTGACGCGTCGCCGGATCCCCGACGATGTAGACGAAGTTGGCCAGCGGGCCCAACTCGAGCTGCTTGAGTATCATCAGCGTGAATCGGACGGGGAACGGTACTCGACCTCGCCCGGACGGACCAGCCCCAGCTCGCGGCGCGCGGCGCGCTCCAGCGCGCGGTCGTCGTCCTTCATCGCGCGCAATTCCGTCTGGAGCGAGGTCTCCTCGTCCTTCATGCGGGCCAGCTCCCGCTCGAGCGCGCGGTGCTCCAGCTTGACCCGAACCCAGGAGCGGAAGCCCTGGTTGGCGACGATCAAAAGACCGGCGGCCGCGGCCGCTATCCAGCGCCAGCGTCGACGCAGAAAGGCCATCCTTGGGTTTCTAGCGCCGGGCTTCCAGCTTGAACGCCCGATCTCCGGCGTAGACCGGGGACTTCAGCTCCCCCTCGATGCGCAGGAGCTGGTTGTACTTCGCGAGCCGCTCGGAGCGGCAGGGGGCGCCGGTCTTGATCGCGCCGGCGTTGAGCGCGACCGCGAGATCAGCGATGAACGGATCCTCGGTCTCCCCGGAGCGATGGCTGATCACCGCCGCGTAGCCCTCGGACTGGGCCAGGCGGACGGCGCTCACGGTCTCCGAGACGGTGCCGATCTGATTGAGCTTGATCAGGATCGCGTTGCCGGCGTTCGAGGCGAAGCCGCGCTTCAAGCGCTCGACGTTCGTCACGAACAGGTCGTCGCCGATCACGCGCAGCCTGTCGCCGAGCCGCGCGGTCAGCGCGGTCCAGCCCGCCCAGTCGTCCTCGGCGAGCGGGTCCTCGAGCGAGCGCAGCGGGTAGCGGTCGGCCCAGGCGGCGTAAAGCTCCGCCATCTGCTCGGCCGAGCGCGGCTTGCCCTCGAGGCGGTAAGCGCCGTCCTTGTAGAACTCGGACGCCGCGGCGTCGAGAGCTAGGAAGCAGGCCTGGGCGTGGCCGGCGCGCTCGACGGCCTCCCATACGAGCTTCAAGGCCTCCTCGTGCGAGCCGACGCGCGGGGCGAAGCCGCCCTCGTCGCCGATCCCGGTCGAAAGCCCGCGCTCCTTGAGGAGCGCCTTCAGCGACTGGTAGACCTCGGCGCCGATCCTGAGGGCCTCGGCGAAGCTGGGGGCCTTGCCGGGCACGACCATGAACTCCTGGATCTCGAGGCCGTTGTCCGCGTGGACCCCGCCGTTCAGGATGTTCAGCAGCGGCGCCGGAAGCAAGTAGTCCTTGAGATCGAGCTCGTACGCGCGGCGCAGGTGCTCGTAAAGCGGAAGCTTGGCCGAGGCCGCGCCCGCGCGCGCGACGGCCATCGAGGCACCCAGCAGGGCGTTCGCGCCCAGGCGCGACTTATTCGGCGTTCCGTCCAGCTCGAGGAGCCGCTTGTCGGCCGCGGCGACGTCCGCCGGCATGCCGGAGAGGGCCTTAGCGATCTCGCCGTCGACGTGGGCGACGGCCTTGAGGACGCCCTTGCCGCCGAAGCGCTTGGGATCCTTGTCGCGCATCTCCAAGGCCTCATGGGCCCCGGTCGAGGCCCCGCTCGGCACCGCGGCCCGGCCGACGGTCCCGTCGGAAAGAACGACCTCGACCTCGACGGTCGGGAGGCCGCGCGAGTCCAAAATCTGCCGTCCGGCGACGCGTTTGATCGCGCTCATGCTCAGGCGCCCTTGACGAGGCCCTTGCCGGCCTCGATCAGCTTCTCGACGCGCTTCTCGTCCGCGGCCTCGACGTAGACGCGGACCACCGGCTCGGTCCCGGACACGCGGAACCCGACCCACGAGCCGTCGCGCAGGATGAACTTGAAGCCGTCGGTCTGATCGATGCGCCGCACCGAACCGCCCGCCAGCTCCAGCGGCGGCCGCAGCAAAAGCTGCTCCTGCACGCGCCGCACCTGGTCCAAGCCGTCGAGTTTCAGGTTCAGGCGGACGTTCAAGAAGTTGCCGACGCGCTTCTTCAAATCCTCGCGAATCTTGCGCAGCGGCTTGCCCTCGGCCGCGACCAGCTCGGCCAGAAGCAGGCAGGCCAGGATGCCGTCCTTCTCGGGGACGTGGCCCATCATCGAGAGGCCGCCGGACTCCTCGCCGCCGAGCAGGTATTGCCCGGTCCGCAGCAGGTTGCCGATGTACTTGAAGCCGACCGGCGTCTCGCGTATCTCGAGCCCGTGCGACTTGGCGACGGCGTCGACGAAATGGGAGGTCATCACGCTGCGCGCGACCTTGCCGCGGAAGCCGCGGTTGCGCACCAGGTGGTCCAGCACCAGCCCGAGCACCTCGTTCGGCGCGATCCATTCGCCGCCGTTGTCGATCACCCCGAAGCGGTCCGCGTCCCCGTCGCAGGCCAGGCCGAGGTCGAGCTTCTTCTTGAGGACCAGCTCCCTCAGCTCCGCGAGGTTCTCATCGGAGGGGTCGGGGGCCCGGCCGCCGAACAGCACGTCGCGCTCCTCGTGGATCGCGACCGGCGACATGCCCATCGACTCCAGGTACGGGCGCAGGTACAGGCGCGCCGCCCCGTAAAGCAGGTCCAGCCCGAGCTTCAGCTTCGCCTTGCGCAGCAGCTTGACGTCGAGCAGCGAGGACAGGGCCTTGAGGTACTCGGCCCGGAACTCGACATGCTCGACCGAGCCCTCGCGCAGGGCCTTCTCGAGCGGCACCGACTTCACCGAGTGCTCGAACGAGGAACGGCGCTCGATGTCGGTCGTGATCGCGGGCAACGCCGGCCCGCCCCAGAACGGCGACCACTTGAAGCCGTTGTACTGCGGCGGGTTATGGCTGGCCGTGATCGTGACGCCGCCGACGGCCCGCCGGTCGCGGATGGCCCAGGCGACGACCGGGGTCGGGACCTCTTCCTTCGAAAGGAGGGCTTTCACGCCGTTCGCGGCGAAAACCTCGGCCACCTCGCGCGCGCAGTCCTCGGAGAGGAAGCGCGTGTCGTAGCCGATGACGACGACCGGCATCGGGGGCGGGGCCTCGCCGGCGAACTGCTCCAGATACTCGGGGGAGCGGACGCTGAAATCGGGGCTTTCGCGCACGTGCGCGGCGACCGCGTAGGCCACCTTGCGCAGGTTCGGAAAGGTGAACTGCTCTGAAACGACCGCACGCCAACCGGAGGTGCCGAACTTGATTCCCATGGGGAGAAACGGAATATTATGAAAAACCGAGGCTACAGCGCAAATATATTGCTACAATCGCGCCCCGATGATCGATACATGGGCCGTCCACGGCAAGGACTTTCTCGACCTCATTCTGGGCCCCTTGGAGGCGATGGCCGTACGCCTCGGGAACTTCGCCCCCCGCGCGATCGCGGCCTTGCTGCTGATCGTCATCGGCCTCGTGCTGGCCCGCGGGATACGAACTTTGCTGGAGCACCTGGGCTCGATCCTCAAGCTCGATGAGCGGCTGGGCCTGATCGGCCTCAACGAGGTCCTTTCACGGCTCGGCATGGGCAAGTCGCCCTGCCTCGTCGTCGCCGCGGCGGCCTACTGGGCGATCTTGATCTCCTTCCTGATCGCCGCGGCCAACGCGGTCGAGCTGACCGTACTGACCGAGCTGGCCGACCGCCTCCTTAAGTTCCTGCCCTCGCTAGCCGTCGCGATCGTCACCGGCTTCGCCGGGCTGGCCGTCGCCCAGTTCCTATCCTCGGTGGTCGAGGATTCCGCCCGGGCCAACAACCTGCGCGGCGGAGACGCCCTCGCCCGCGCGACGCGCGTCGCCGTCTGGGTGTTCACCGGCCTGATGGCCCTGGAGCAGCTCGGACTTCAAACGACCGCGGTGCTCTCGGCCCTCCAGATCATCCTGGCCTCCGTGGGCCTGGGACTCGCCTTGGCCTTCGGGCTCGGCGGCAAGGATATCGCGGCGGAAAAGCTGCGCGAGTTCCTGGGCTCGGGCTCTTCTAAATAATCTCCCCTCAACGCCGGGCCGGCGGGGGGACGACGATCTTCTTGTGATTCCTGGCGGTTTGGTCGGGGACGGAGTCCACGACCAAGGCGTCCGTCCTTGAGGCGCCCCGCGTCTGGGCGCTCGCGGGGGCTTCCTTGCCGGGTCCCTCCGGCTCCGCGGCATCGAAGGCCGGGCCGGCCGGGACCGCGCGCGGATAGCGCGGCCCCGGCCGAGGCCTGAAGAAGGCGACCGCGAAAGCCGCGATCACCGCGACGACCAGGAACCAACGGGAGCGGCTCACCCTACCGCGGCCCCGCTCTCGATGTAGTCGCGCAAGGTCTTCGAGCGCGACGGATGGCGCAACTTGCGGATCGCCTTGGCCTCGATCTGGCGCACGCGCTCGCGGGTGACCTTGAACATCCGGCCGACCTCCTCGAGCGTGCGCGGGTAGCCGGAGTCGATGCCGAAGCGCAGCTTGATGATCTTCGCTTCCCTGTCGGTCAAGGTCGACAGCATCTTGTCGACCTCCTTGCGCCGCAGGAAGTTGATCGCGGAGTGCGACGGGGCGACCCCGGCCTTGTCCTCGATGAAGTCCTCGAGGTAGCTGTCCTCGTCCTCGCCGATCGGCGTCGCGAGGGAGATCGGCTCCTGCATGATCTTCAGGACGTTCTTCACCTTCTCCATCGAGATGTGAAGGTGCCGCGCGTAGTCCTCGAGCTGCGGGTCCCGCCCGAACTCCTGGCGGTAGCGCCGCGTGACCTTCATCAGCTTGGAGATCAGCTCCTTCATGTGGACAGGGATGCGGATCGTCCGGGCCTGGTCCGCGATCGCGCGGTTGATCGACTGGCGGATCCACCACGTCGCGTAGGTCGAGAACTTGAAGCCGCGCTTGTACTCGAACTTCTCGACGGCCTTCATCAGCCCGAGGCCGCCCTCCTGGATCAGGTCGGAGAGCTCGAGGTTGCTGTTCACGTGCTTCTTCGCGATCGAGACGACGAGGCGCAGGTTCGCCTTGATCAGCTTCAGCTTGTCGTGCAGGATCGTGTTCTCGAGGTGGACGATCTTCTCATCGAGCTCGAGGAAGCGCGCGACCGGGATCGGGATCGAGTGCCCGAGCCTCTCGAGGCGCTCCGAGACGTTGTTCATGTTCTCGAGCGCGGCCTCGATGGCGGTCGGCGTGAAGCCGGACTTCGCGCGGAACGCCTGCGCGGTGATCTTGCCCTTCTTGAACAAGGCGTAATGGTGGCGCAGCTCCTCGTGCTTCGCGCCGAAGCGCCTCTGGTAGCGATCGAGCTCGTCGTGGCACTCGCGGATCTTCTGCGCGAGGTTCTTGATCTTGTTCGTGAGGCGCTTGATCTTGTCCTGGTTCAGGTTCAGGCCGACGATCCGGCGAACGACCTCGCGCTGCCGCTCGTCGATCGCCTCCTGGATGCGCTTGCGCGCCCCGGCTGCCAGGCCCTTCGCGCGCAGCTTCGCGCGCATCCCGTCCATGGCCTTCTCGGACTTAGCGATGTACTGCGCGACGAGCTTCATCTTGCGGCGCATCGCCGACAGCTCCTGCGTCGACTTGCGGCCGCGGGGCATGAGCTCCTTCGGCGTCATCTCCTGGGCCTCGATCAGAGTCTCCCAGTTGCGGATCTCGCGCATCGTGATCGGGGACTCGAGGACCAGCAGTCGCAGCTCCTTCTCGCGCTCGCGCACGTTGCGCGCGAGGGTGACCTCCTCCTCGCGCGAGAGCAGCGGCACCTTGCCCATCTCGGAGAGGTACATCCGGATGGAGTTCGAGACGTCGGGGGTCGACTCCCATTCCTCGGTGTAGGCTTCCTTCTCGGCCGGCGATACGGACTTGAACTTGCGCCGGTCGCGGACCTCGATGCCGAGGTCCTCCAAAGTCATCATCAGCGAGTCGATCTCGTCCGAGCTCATCGACGCCGACGTGAGCGAGCGGTTGATCTCCTCCAGCGTGAGATAACCGTGCTCCTTGCCCAGCTCGATGAGGTCCTTCAGCGCCTGCCTGACGGGTATGGCCATGCTCTCTCCTGAGTTATACGCTCTATTCGGTCAAAGGCGGCAAAATCTTGCGGCTGCCGCGGCTTTTCGCGGCCAAAGTCACGTACTCCCGGGTCTCCTCGTCGGTCGCGGCGCCGGCCTTGATCTTGGCGTCCAGCGCCATGCGCCGCGCCTCGTCCTTATGCCCGTTCCATCGGCGCGCCAAATCCGCGAGCGCGCGCTCGGCGCCCTGCTTCGCCCCGTCGCCTTCCTCGGAGACCAGATCCTTCTCATCCACGAGCAGCCGGCTCACCCATGGGGCGTCCTCCTGCGGGAGCTTCTCCCACAGGCGCTTGGTCCAGGCCGGCGACTCCCATGAAACCTCGCCGACCAGCTCCGCGAGCGACGAGGCGACGCGGCGGCAGCGAGCGTCGCTCAGTTGATCCAGGGCGACCGGCAGCGGCTTGGCGAGCAGGAACGGATGGCGGAGGAGGAGATGGACGATCTCCTCCTCGACGCCTGTCCGACCGCCGGCCGCTGCGGGAGCGGGGGCCGGGCTCCCCTGCTCCCGCCTATTAGACGCTCGAGGGGCCGATAAAGTTCCGGCCTTCGCCCGCTCCAGCTCCAAATTCAGCGCTCCCTCGTCCAGCTTCAACGTCTGGGCCAAACGCTTGACCCTTTCCTGCCTCAAAATCGGGTTCGACTCCTTCGCGACGACGCGCAGCACCTCGCTAGCCAGACGCGCCCTGTCCTCGACCGTATTATGCGGCCGGCGCCTCAAGGCCAGTTCGGTCTGGAACTGCGCCAGATCCACCGCGCCGTCCAGCACCTGCTGAAACGCCTCCTTCCCGCGCCCGTGCAGCAGTTCGTCCGGGTCGAGGCCGTCCGGGACGGTCGCGATGCGCGTGACCATGCCGCTTTCAAGCAACAGCTCGGCCGAGCGCAGCGAGGCCGAGGACCCCGCGTTGTCCGGGTCGAAAACGATCACCGCGTCCTCGACGTAGCGCTTGAGGCTTCCGACCTGCTCCGGCGTCAACGCGGTGCCGAGCGGGGCGACCGCGTTCTCGAAGCCGAACTGGTGCGCCGCCATCACGTCCACGTAGCCCTCGCAAATCAAAACCTTCTTCTCGCGCCGAAGGACCGGCCCGCCGTGAAAAAGCCCGTACAGCATCTTTCCCTTCGAGAACAGCGGCGTCTCGGGGCTGTTCAGGTACTTCGGCTCCTGGTCGCCCAGCACGCGCCCACCGAAGCCCGCGACCTCGCCGCGCGCGTTGCGTATCGGGAAAAGCAGCCGCGCCCAAAAATAGTCGCGGTAGCGGCCCGCGCCCTCGCGGAGGGCGGCCAAGCCGGCCGTCTTCAAAATCTCGGGACCGAAGCCTTTCTTCGCCGCCGCCTCGAGGAACGTCGAGCCACCCGAGAGCGCGAACCCCAGCTCGA
Source organism: uncultured Elusimicrobia bacterium (assembly GCA_964566245.1). Taxonomy (GTDB): domain Bacteria; phylum Elusimicrobiota; class Elusimicrobia; order CAZMIB01; family CAZMIB01; genus CAZMIB01. The sequence continues at coordinate 46,800 of CAZMIB010000002.1, forward strand.
AACGCTCCTCGATCTCGGGGCTGATCTTCCGGCGCCGCAGGTATTTCCTCGCCGGCTCGGCCTCCGGCGCCGTCTTAAGAACCCGCCGATAAAAGCCGACCGCGAAGTCGAGCGCCGCCTTGACCTGCTCGCGCTCCTTCTCGCGCGGGCCGAGCGTCTCGACCCGCTTCCAGGCCACGCCCGCGCGCTCCGCGAGGCGCTCCGCGGCCTCGGGGAAGCTCAGGTTCTCGATCTTCATCACGAACCCGAACACGTCCCCGCCCGACTGACAGCCAAAGCAGTACCAGGCCTGCTTCTCCGGGCTGACCGTGAACGACGGCGTCTTTTCCTGGTGGAACGGGCAGCAGGCCTTGAAGTGCCGGCCCGCCTGCTTCAAGCCGGGAACATATTCGCGGACGAGGTCGACCACGTCGAGCTTGTCCCGGACGGACTCCACCACCTCGGGCGGAATCATCGGCAAACCTCGCCCTTCCCTCTCCCCCCGAGGGGGGAGAGGGGAAGGGCAAGTTCCATCGAGTCGGTTATGATCAACTTAACCTGGACGTCGGACCTCAGACGCGCTTCCGGCGCTGACGACGCGCCTTTCTGCGAGCCTCTTGTTGCTTCAGTTTGCGCCTCAAGCTGGGCGCGAGGTAGTACTCCCGACGCTTGATCTCCTTGAGGATGCCGTTCCGCTCGCACTCCCGCTTAAAGCGGCGCAGCGCCTCCTCGATGGACTCTCCGTCGCGAATCTTGACGAAAACCATTCAGCCGTTCACCCGCCTCTTTGTCCGGAGTGGCCTATCCCGGCGGCCAGTTCATCGAGCGCCCGCCGAGCACGTGGAAATGGACGTGGTCGACGCTCTGCCCGGCCTGGCGGCCGTTGTTCATCACGACGCGAAAGCCTTTATCCAGCTTGTACTTTTTCGCCAGATCCCGCGCGACGAGCAACAGCTTGCCCAGCAATCCGGCCTGGGCCGGCTCGGCCTCGCTCAAGGCCGGGATGTGCGCGCGCGGAACGATCAGCAAATGCACCGGCGCCTGCGGATTGATGTCCGAGATCGCGAAGACCTCGGGCTCGTCGTGGACGATCTTGGCCGGCAACTCGCCCGCCGCGATCCGGCAGAAAACGCACGTGCTCATTCAGCGTTAAAAATTAGTGTAGAAAATAGCGCGCCCACGGCCAGCGCGCCCTGGGCTCGTGAGGAAATCCAACCGGGACCTAGCTATTATAACCCAACACCCCGCGTCGACGCAAGCGGCGTCGCGCCCCCCTCCCCGACCTTGGCCCAGACCATGGATCCGGGGGGCGGACGGTCCCCCTCCAGGCGGACCCGCAGGAAGTTGTCGGCGACGGCCTCCCCCATATCCTCGACCACGACGCGGCGCGTCGCGCCGGCCGAGCGCCGCGCGAAGGCCAGGCGCAGCGAACGATCCAGCTCGTGCATCCGGCGGGAGCGCTCGATCAAAACCTCGTCGGGCAAGGGCGTCAGCTCGGCGGCGGGGGTGCCGGGCCGTGACGAGAAACGGAACACGTGCAGCCCGGAGAAACGGTTCCGCTCCAAAAAGCTCATCGAGGCCTCGAAGTCCGCCTCGGTCTCGTTCGGGAAGCCGACCATGATATCGGTGAACAGACCGGCCTCGGGTGAGGCCTTCCAAAGCGCCTCGACGCGCCGCGCGTAGAAGCCGGAGCTGTACCAGCGCTCCATCCCCTTGAGCACGGTATCGGAGGCCGACTGCAGCGGCAAGTGGAACGACGGGCAAAGCCGGCCCTCCGAGGCGACGAGGATCGCGAGCAGCCTGTCGGTGAGGTCGGTGATCTCGAGAGAGGAGAGGCGGATCCTGAAATCGCCCGGCAGCGCGCACAGCCGCCGCACGGCCTCCGCGAAGTCGACGCGCCGCCCGTCCTCGTCGACCGAAAGGTAACGCCCCAGGCGGATGCCGCACAGCACGACCTCGCGATAGCCCGACGCCGCCAGGCCGAGGATTTCCTGACGAAGCTCGGGAAACGGCTTCGACGACAACGTCGGGCGTATCGCCGGTATGATGCAGTAGGTGCAGTGCATGTTGCACCCGTCCTGTATCTTCACGAACGCCCGCGCGCGCCCGTTGAAATCCGCGACCTTGAACTCGCCCGAGACCGGAGGGCAGCCGAGCAAGGTCGGCAGGTCCGTCTTGTCCGCGTTGCCGACGATGCGCGCGTCGGGAAACTCGCGCCGGAGCTCCTCGGGAGCCCGCGTCGCGTAGCAGCCCGTCACGACGAGCTGGGCGAGCGGGTTCTCGCGCCGCACGCGCCGCAACAGCTTGAGCGCGTCCCGGTCCGCCATACGCGTGACCGTGCAGGTGTTGACCAGGCACAGGTCCGCCGAGGCGATCTCCTCGACCGCCTCATGCCCCCCCGCGATCAACTGCTCGCGCAGGGACTCGGTCTCGCTCTGGTTGACCCGGCAGCCGAAGGTGAACGTGAAAATCTTCACGATTCGGGCAAGATTTTCGCCTTATCGGCCGCGGTGATCAAGATGCTGTTGCGCACGATTTGATCGATCCGGCCCAGGATGTAGTCCGGGAGATCTCCGATGATCTCCGCTTCCCGACACGCAACAAGGTCCTCGATGACCTCTCTCGAAAATTCATACAGCTCGCGACAATTGATCGCCGTTCGTTTCGGGAAAAATTCCAAGGACTTCGCCTCAAGAATGATGGCGTTCTCCCTAAACATCTTATTGCGCTCATAAATATCCAGCTGCGAGGTGGTTATGAAAAAAACGAGTGGGTCGGCCGATACCGGCTCTCTACTGACGACGACGATATACTTCGGCTTGGTGACGCCGGTCTTGTCGAAACGGATCGTCGCGCGCAAGACAGTCCCGCGACGGACACGTTTAGCAAATAGCTTTCGAAGCTGATCGGGAGACAGGGACACGGGAAAATGCCGCCATCACTTCGGCTTTATCCCGCTGCTCAGCCTCCGCGAGGTCGACGATGCCTTCGACGGCCTCGCGATCGTCTACCGGGAACAACCTGTAGTCGATCTCCGCGAGCGCCTCCGTTTTCTTCCATGCGGCGTGCTTGTGCGTGATATCCACCAGCGCCGAGGGCGCCAAGCGACCGTAATTTTCGACCGTCCAGCGCAGCGCATCAACGTCGCTTTGGCTCAAAACATCGGTGCAGGGCTTTTTCCCCAGCGATATGAGCGGATATTTCTTGGACTTGTCCACCTTGAAGTACTTAGCCAGCGTCTTGCCCTCGACCGCGGGCTTGATGCGCAGCATCAAGTCTTCCTCAAGCTGGTCGATCAGTTCCTTGGAAAGCGAAGGAACGGGGCCCAACCCCAGTCGAACGTAGCGGTCACCGATGACCGGGCGACCGAAGAGATTGAAGTGTCGCCGGTCGGCCAAGTAGAGAAGCTTCACGAGCTTCAACTTGGTCATCGGGCCGCAGGCCTCGATGAAATAGGCCAGCGACGCGATGAATTTATCGAGGCTGAATCGAAACCTCAAGTGTGATCCCACAAAGGAAGTATAGGTCCAGACCAGGAGGAAAGCAATATCGCGGATAACGCTAAGATATTATACCAAATCAACGTTTACCTGGGACCTCGATTTTCAAACCCGAGGAAATTGGCCGCCATCTACGAAAGTAGACTGAGCCGTAGACGCAGTGACTCTACGCCGGTCTGACCGCGATCTGCGCCACCTTTGCGAAATGGGCGTCCGCGGTGAGAAGCTCAAGGCCGTGCTGCATCGCGCTGGCGGCGATCCAAATGTCGTTGGTCGGTATCGGAGTCCCCGCCGCTCTCAGGGAGTTCAAGATCAGCGCGTATCGACTTGCCGTCTCCTCATTGATTTCCAGTACGCTGACGGAGGGCATCGCCAGGAACTCTCGCAGTTCCCTTTCGTTCTTCTGCCGGTGGCCGCCTCCCGCGAAGCCGGCCAGCAGCTCCCCGATGACTACGGGGTTGAGGAACAACGCTTCCGCCGATTGAATCGCCTCCTTGGCCGCCTGACCGCCGCGAAAGGCCGCGGAGTAAGCCGAGGTATCCAGGAGCAGCCGGCTCATGTCCACAACTCGCGGTCGATCTGACGCTGACGCGAGAGCGCTCTATCGAACGAGCGCGCCTCCTCCGCCGACCAGGAACCGAAAAACCGATCCAGATCGTGATTGAGGGGTTTACGCTTTCTGGAAAGCCCGGTCGCCTGCTCCAAAAGGGCGAGCACGGCGCCGCTGAGGCTGGTTCCGGCTTCGCGCGCCTTGCGCTCGATCGCTCGGGCCAATTCAGGGGAGAGATGACGCAACGTCAGGGCCTTCATTGCATCCTCCTATGCATCACTATGCATCATTTTAGCATCAGAAAGCGTTCTCGTCAAGGTTCCGCAGCGGATAAGGGAGGCGCCCAGCTCATCTCTTCCTCCCCCGTTTCAACTTTGCCGGCTTCTCGAAGAGCTCGACGTCGGCCTTGTCCTTGGAGCGATCCGTGGCGCGCTTGTTCTTCAAGAAGGTGTCCCTGTCGAGGTAAAAGACGACATGCTTCCCGAAAGGACCTTCCTGGCGGTTGTTCCAAACCTCCTCGGAGGTCACACCGCTTAGACTGGTCAAGAGGTCGATGCGGACCGGAGGATAGCCTATCTGGATGATCTTGCCGGACAGAATATCCTCTTTCGTCATGCCCAATGACTCGAACCCGAAGTCTTTCAACGCTCGGATGACCGCCTCGGCGTTGCCCTCGGTCGGCCTGATCCAGAAATCAATATCGCCGGTCGACCGAGGAAATCCAAGGTATGCGAGAGCGAAAGCTCCGACGATCACGAACTCGACGTCGTTGCGCTTGAGCGCGACAACGAAATCAGAAAAGGTCTCATTCACCTCGCTCATTCGCGATCCCTCAACTGGATCACGTACTGGAACGGCGGCAGAGTCTCCTTACCGGTGGTCAAGTAAGTCTGCCTTCTCAGGAATTCCATGGCGCCGATCCTGGCCTCGATAGGTTGCGCAAGCCAAAACCGGAGGGTATCGCGATCATCCTCCTTATCGATGATCCGCACCGACATTTGGGCGCGGCGCGGCTTCACGTCCGTCCGATCGTTCACAGCCGAGGCCTCTCCTCGCAAACCAACGTCCTCCCAAACCTCGGCGGTCGGCCGAGCCATAAGGCGCAGTTCTTCGGAACGCCGGAGTGCTCGGATCATCCGTTCATCCGGCTTCCGTTGCTCCAAGGCCATGGCCCCGACGACGCGCGCGACCTTGCGGCGCGCCACCTCTTTGATGCGCTGACGCAGCACTTCCCGCGGCGCCTTTTGAAACTTAGGAAGGAAAACCGCCTCGCAGTTCAAGGCGCGCAGGATTCGCCTGAGGGTGCTAAGCTGAACATCCACTTTCCCGGTCTCGATCTTCGCCAAATGGGACTGCGGCATCTCCGAGCGCCCGGCGAGTTGCGCCTGGGTCATGTGGAGGGAGTTTCGAATGGTCCGGATGACGATATGAGGGGCAAGCTCCCCCGTGGCCTCGGGGATTTTTTTCCCGTAGGAAACCAGGCGCTCGACCCTGTATTGCGTGGTGACTGGAAGCTTGTCTCGTCCCATGGGATCAGTTACCCCATCCCTTGACCCTCTAATTTTAACCTGTTTAAGTATATTTATCAAGACATAATTTATATGTTTTTACATATCATACACACCAAACACGCACACGATTATCAGAGCGTGTTTGGTAGCCGGCGCCGCCTCTAGACGACGGCGCCGGCGGGGAAGTTGGCCGCGATGTGCTTCGCGGTGTCGAGGTAGTGGTGGAAACCGACGACGCGGCCTTTGTCGTCGAACGTCCAGAGATGCAGCTCCGGGTCGCGCAGGCGGCGGCCGGTCGCCTTGACGGTGAGCTCGATGTCGACCATCGCGCAGACGCGCCGATCGCCCTCCAGGAAGCCCCGCACCTGGAAGTCGTGAAACTCAAGCCCGGCGAGCGAGGCGAAGAAGTCGGCCACGCCCTGCCGGCCCTCGCGCGCCTTCAGGTAGGGAACGCCGCGCGCCTGAGCGGTGTGGGCGGGCCACTGCTCCCATTTAACGTCGTCGGCGATTTGCTCAAGGATGAACGGCACGTCGCCGCGGCTGAAGGCGGCGTAGATCGCCTGGGTCGTTTCGAGATTGTTCATGGGGGCCAACGTATCATATCACGGAGACGTTCATCGCGCGTTTCGCGAGGCCGGGCTGCTAGAAGCGTCGCGGCGGGAGCTTGGGGTCGAGGACCTTGCGGGCGGCTTCGGCGCCGCAGACCGGCAGGCCGTCCGGCTTCAGAAGGCCGACCTGGGCGAGGACGCCGGCTTGGTCCCAGTAGATGTGCTCGTGCGAGATTTTCCCGCCCTTGAAGCCGGCGATCACCGGGACGTGGTTGAGATGCGGGTCGTCGGTCATCGTGGCCATCGTGGTCTCGAGGTCGCCCGCCAGTTCCGCGTCGACGTGACGTTGAAACAGCTCCACCATCGCCTTCCGCGCCGCCGTCAGGTTTTCCGCCATGCTTCGCTCCCCCTCGCTCGCGGCCGTCACGGCGCCGGTCATGCGGGCTTATGAAAACATATTTTTCAAAAAGTTATGAGAGACGTCGACGACGCGATTCTTGGCGATCCGCGGAAAAACTGATAACGTGGAAGCCTCCCTCCCATGCCGCCCGAGCCCCGCTCCGCGCTCCTCCGCCGCGAAGCCGCCGCGATCGTCCTGATCTCGGTTTTGTTCTGGCTGGATTTCATCGTCGGGCGGCGGGCGTTGTTTTATGACACCTTGCTTCGCATTTTCCTGCCTAACGCGGAATTCCTAAGAGCGTCGCTCGCGCGCGGAGAGCTGCCGTTTTGGAATCCGCATCTTTTCTCGGGCGTCCCTTTCGCGGGCAATCCGCAGGCGGGAGTCTTCTATCCGCCCAATTATCTCTATGCGATCTTCCGCTTTCCCCGCGCGCTGGCGCTCGACATGGCGCTGCACGTGGCGCTGGCGGCGCTCGCCATGCGGCTTCTCGCGGACGAGCTTGGGCTCTCCCCCGCCGCGGGACGCCTCGCGGCGGCGGCGTTCGCGCTCAACGGCTTCTTCATCGGGCATTACGCGTACCCCAGCAACATCCACTCGACGGCCTGGGCGCCGCTCGTGCTGCTGCATCTCGACCGCGCCGCGCGCGGCCGGGGAATTCGCGAGGCCTTGCTCGCGGCGGCGTTCTTCGCGCTCCAGATTTTCGGCGGGCATCCGCAGTTCGCGTTCTACACGCTCGCCGCGGCCGCGCTCGTTTGGATCGCGCGGCGCGGGAGCGTCCGATCGGGGCTCGCCTTTCTCGGCGCCACCGGCGCGCTGACGGCCGCGCAGTGGATACCGACGGTCGCGTTCGCGGCGCAGTCCTGGCGCGGCTCGGGGCTCGGGTATGGGTGGGCGACGTCGTACTCGGAGCCGACCGGCGATCTACTCCGGATGCTGGTTTGCCCGTTATGGAACCGGTACTTCACGCCGACCGGCGGCGATCCGCATATCGTCGGGCTCTACTTCGGGCTCCCGATACTCATCCTCGCGCTCGCGGCGCTCGGATCTCGCGCCCGCCCGCACGAGGGCCTCGGAGCTTGGCGCACGATCGCGGCCGGGCTTGCGGCGGCGGGACTGCTGCTGTCCGTCGGACGGTTCCTGCCGGGTTACGCGCTGCTCTATCGCCTCGTTCCGCCGCTGCGCTGGTTCAGGTTTCCGGCCCAGGCGCTGTTCCTCGCCTGCCTCGGCATGCCTTTGCTCGCGGCGGCGGGACTCGAAGGGCTGGCGGCTTGGCGCGGCCCCAAAGCGGCGGCATGCGTCGCGTTGCTGGCGGTCCTCGACCTCGCGGCCTTCGCGCGGGGGAGCTTGGTCGCCTTCGAACCCTCGATCTACGAGACGACGACGCCGACGATCGCGTTTCTTCAGGCCAACGCCGGCTCGCAGCGCGTCTATATGACGCCTCGCACCCGGCGAGAGTTGCGCGGCGCGGGGCGCAACGAGCTCGAGGCTTGGCTCGGCATGAAGGACTCGCTCGTGCCGAATGTCGCGATGGCGTACGGCTTGCGCGACGCGGATGGGTTCGATCCACTGACGTTCGGGCGTTACGAAAAGGCGCTGGGGGCGCTGGCGGCGAATCCGCTGTCGCCGTGGATGGACGTGCTGGCGGTGAGGTACGTGCTGTCCAGCGGCCGGCTGCCGGAGACCAAGTTCAGGCTGGCGCTCGACGGGCGGTTGAAGGTCTATGAAAATCCAGGGGCGCTGCCTCGGGCTTACTTCGTGGATAACGCGGTGACGGTTCCTAAAGGAACGGCGACGGATTATGTGACGGGGCATCCGGGAGAGGATTATCGGAGGATGGTCGTGCTGGAAAGCGGCGATGACAATGCCCCCCTCACCCCCACCCTCTCCCCCAACGGGGGCGAGGGTGTTCCCGGCAAGAAAAAGGAGAGCGTCAGGCTGGTTCATGACGGGGCGAACCGGGTCGTCATTGACTGCCAAAACGATCGCCCCGGGTGGGTCGTCCTGGCCGACACCAACGACGCGGGGTGGAAGGTTTACGTCAACGACAAGCGGGCGCCGGCGCTGAAGGCCGACGGCGTCCAGCGGGCGGTCGCGGTGGGGCCGGGGATGAATCGGATCGAATGGAAGTATCGCCCCGCCTCTTTGGTCGCCGCTGTATTCCTTTCCCTCATCGCCTGGATCGCGCTGGGCCTCCTCCTGGGACGGCGGCCGCTACTCTAAGGCGTCCCGTATTTCGTCCTCGTTCGGAAGCCGCGAGACGTGGAACCGCACCGTCTCAATCCCGGCGGCCTCCAGGATCGCGTCGCGGCGGGCGTCCTTCTCGGGGGCGTGCGTCGGGTCGTCGAGCTCGATCACGGGGAGCACCTCGAAAGCCTCCGTGCCGACGGCCGAGGCAGGGCCCTTTTGAAAGGACGCGGTCCGGCCGGCGGCGGTTGTCTCTCGGGGTCCGTTGGGGGTGTGCACCAAACCGCAGG
>CAZMIB010000002.1:55771-65300 GCA_964566245.1 uncultured Elusimicrobia bacterium
GGGGTCGTTCACGGCGAGACCCTCGGAGTCCTCGTTGCGGACGACGAGGTCGGCGACCTTTTGAAGGACGGCGTTCATGCGGACGCGGTTTTGCTTCCGGGTTCCGTTGCGGGCTTCGACTAAACGGCGGAAGGCGACTTGGGCTAGGACGATGTGACCGGGGAGGGCGCTCACCAGGCGGGAGTAGAGTTGTCGTTCGGGAGAGGAGAGGACGGGGCCTTTCGGCGAATACGGGGAATGGGCGCGGCGCCAGGCGGCGAGAAGGGCGGAAAATGCCGTCTTAAGAGCAAAAAGGACGATAACGGCTAGGATCAGCCAAGCTAGCGCAACCGCTAGGGATGGCGGCATTCGTTCAGGGAAGTCTAGGGGAGGAACGAACGGAATTCAAGACGGACGGCTTAAGAGGAAAATTCCCCCCCATCCCCTCCTTCCCCCGCGCACACCCATCGGGGGGAAGGGGTTATTAACCTTGGGTGACGGGCTCGGGTTGGTGAAGGATGAGGGCGCTCGCGACAAGGGCGGCCGTCTCCGCGCGCAGCACGTGGGGGCCGAGAGTGAACGGAACGGCGCCGGCGGAGACGGCGGCCTGGACTTCCTCCTCGCTGAAGCCGCCCTCGGGGCCGATCAAGAGGTTCACGCGCGACAGGGCGGGATCGTTCGACGCGGCGCTCGCGGCCGCGAGAGCGCGCTCCAGGCCGCAGCTTTTCTCGCGCTCCCAGGCGATCACGGTCGGCGTGCCGCGCAGGGCGTCGAGAGCCTTCTCGATCGTCAGCGGCGGGTCGATCCTCGGCAGGCGCGCGCGGCCGCTTTGCTTGCAGGCCGCGAGCACGACCGAGGACCAGCGCTCGAGCTTGGCGCGCTTGTTCTCGTGGCGCAGCTTGATCTCGGTGCGCGAGGTCAGGATGGGGCAGAACTTGGAGACGCCGATCTCCGCGCCCTTCTCGAGCACGGCCTCGAAGCGGTCGCGATGGATCATCGCGGCGTAAAGCCACAGCTCGCGGCGCGGCGCGGGCTCCGGCAGCTCGGAGAGCAAGGTCCCCTCCAGCTCGCGCCCCCCGGCGATGCGGTCGATGCGCGCCAGGTACTTGCGCCCCTGGCCGTCGAATATCTCGATGAGGTCGGAGACCTTGTGCCGCGCGACGCGCGCGATGTGCGCGGCCTCCGGCCCTTTCAGGAAGAAAAATCCTTCGGAGATGTTCTCGGGAGGAACGAAGTAATGGGGCATCGAGCGCTCCGGCTCAGGCGCCGAACATCTTCTTGAACAGGCTCTCGTCGTCCTTGGGTTTCTTGCCGTCCTCGGCCGGCTCGTGGGTCAAGGTCCTCGCGAACTCCTTCAGCAGCTCTTTCTGCCGCGCGGTCAGCTCGCGCGGGACCTCGACCTTCACCTTGACCAGAAGGTCGCCCTTGCCGCGCCCCTGAAGGACCGGCATGCCCTTGCCGCGCACGCGAAACACCGTGCCGTCCTGGACGCCCGCGGGCAGCTTCAGCTTCGCCTTCTCGGGCTCCAAGGTCGGAACGTCGACCGCGCAGCCGAGGGCGGCGTCGGGAAACGAAAGCCGCTGGGTGTAGAGGAGATCATTGCCGTCGCGCTCGAAATGCGGGTGGTGCTTGACGCGCACGCCGACGTAAAGGTCGCCCGGGGAGGCGCCGCGGGGGCCGGCCTCGCCTTCGCCGGAGATGCGCAGGCTGTGACCCTCCTCGATGCCCGGCGGTATCTTCACGGTCAGCTTGGCCGTCTTGGACTGGGCGCCCGAGCCGCGGCAGTCCTTGCACGGGGACTCGACGATCTGCCCCTCGCCGGCGCATTGGGGGCACGCCTGGCTCATCGAGAAGAAGCCCTGCGAGAACTGCACCCGCCCCGCGCCGTGACAGGTCGGGCAGCGCCGGAAGCCGGAGCCCGGCTTGGCGCCGCTGCCGCGGCAGATCGAGCAGGTCTCGCTGCGCTGGAAGCTCAACGGGATGTCGTCGCCGTTATAAGCCTGCTCCAAGGTCAACTCGACCTCGATCTTGAGGTCCGAGCCGTGCCGTGAGCGCCCCCCTCCGCCGCCCGCTCGGGCGCCGAAGAGGTTCTCGAAAAGGTCGCCGAAGGCGTCCCCGAAGGCCTCGGGTCCCGCCCCGCCGCCGCCGAAGCCCTGAAAGCCCCCGTGCCCGGCGCCCGCGCCGGAACCGACGCCCCCCGCCGCGAAACCGGCCGGGCCGACCTGGTCGTAGAGCCGCCGCTTATTCGGGTCGGAGAGCACCTCGTAGGCCTGGTTGATCTCCTTGAACTTCTCCTCGGCGGCCTTGTCGCCCTGGTTGCGGTCGGGGTGATGCTTCAGGGCCTGCTTGCGGTAGGCGGCCTTGATCTCGTCGGGCGTGGCGTTGCGCGCCACCCCCAGGAGCTGATAGTAGTCGGTCGCCATCTCAGTGGACCATCTTCTGGTACGCGAGCACGCCGGCGAACACCAGCGCCCCTTGCAGGAACACCAAGGTCAGCGTCACCTTGACGCCCAACGCCAGCGCCGACTTGAAGGACGACACGCCGAAGATCATCGTCATCACGAGGCACAGCGCGAAGCCGGCCCCGGCCCAAACGCCGAGGTTGTACAGATGCGGCCGCCGTTCCCAATCGGCCGGGACTTCCCGGCCCAGCGCGCGCTCGCCGGCCGCCAGCTCCTTCTCGCCCGCGCGCTTCAAGCGCCGCACCGCCGGACGCTCGGCCAAGGCCTGATGGATGATCGCGCCGGGCGCGATCAGGTAGCGCTCGGCCGCGTCGCGCGCCCGGCCCCGGGGGACCCAGGTCAGCACGAGCGCGCTGGTCACGGCCGCCGTCGCGACGACGACGCACGACGCTATCAACGAGTAGAGCAGGTGGCGCTTCATCGGTCCGCTCGTATCAGCCCTGCTTCTTCTCGTCCTCCACGACCTCGGCCTCGACGACCTTCTCCTTGCCGTCGTGGCCGTTGCCGCCGTTCGGGCCGGACGCGCCCGCCGCGGCGCCGGCCTGCGCCTTGGCCGACGCCTCCTTATAGATCGCCTCCGCGAGCTTGTGGGAGACCTTCACCAGCTCGTCCTTCGCCGTCTTGATCTTGTCGAGGTCCTCGCCCTTCAGGGCCTCCCTCAGGTCGCCCAGGCCGCGCTCGACGGCCATGCGCTCGTCCTGGGACACCTTGTCTCCGTGCTCCTTCAGCGCCTTCTCGGTCGCGTAGAGGATGGAGTCGGCCTCGTTCTTGGCCTCGATCTTCTCGCGGGTCTTCTTGTCCTCGTCGGAGAACTGCTCGGCCTGCTTCACGTATTTCTCGACCTCTTCCTTGGCCAGCTTGTTGGGCGCGTGCACGGTGATGTGCTGCACCTTGCCGGTGCCGAGGTCCTTCGCGGAGACGTTCAGGATGCCGTTCGCGTCGATGTCGAAGCCGACCTCGACCTGCGGGATGCCGCGCGGCGCGGGCGGGATGCCGTCCAGGTCGAAGCGCCCGAGGCTCACATTGTCGCGCGCCATCGGCCGCTCGCCCTGCAGGACGTGCACGGTCACGGCCGGCTGGTTGTCGGAGGCCGTCGAGAATATCTGCGACTTCTTGACCGGGATCGTGGTGTTGCGCTCGATGAGCTTGGTCATCACGCCGCCCAAGGTCTCGATGCCGAGCGAGAGCGGAGTCACGTCCAGCAGCAGCACGTCCTTGATCTCGCCGGTCAGCACCGCGGCCTGCACGCCCGCGCCGGAGGCCACGCACTCCATCGGGTCGACGCCGCGCTCGACCTTGCGGCCGACGTGGTCCTCGACGAACTTCTGCACGATCGGCATGCGGGTCGGGCCGCCGACCAGGATGATCTTGGAGATGTCCGAGGTCTTCAGCTTCGCGTCGGCCAGGGCCTGGTCGACCGAGGCCCGGCAGCGGTTGACGATCGGGCCGACGAGGCTCTCGAGCTTAGCGCGGCTCAGCTTCATCGTCAGGTGCTTCGGGCCCTGCGCGTCGGCCGAGAGGAACGGCAGGTTGAGCTCGGTCTCGAAGACGTTCGAGAGCTCGATCTTGGCCTTCTCGGCCGCCTCGCGGATGCGCTGCATCGCCATCGGGTCCTTGGTCAGGTCGATGCCGGTGTCCTTGCGGAACTCGCCGGCGACGTAGTCGACCAAGGCGTTGTCCATGTCGGTGCCGCCGAGCATGGTGTCGCCCGAGGTCGAGACGACCTCGAACACCCCGCCGCCGAACTCCATGATCGTGACGTCGAGCGTGCCGCCGCCGAGGTCGAAGACGAGGATCTTCTCCTCCTTGCCCTTCTTGTCGATGCCGTAGGCCAAGCAGGCGGACGTGGGCTCGTTGACGATGCGCACGACCTCCAGGCCGGCGATCGTGCCGGCGTCCTTGGTGGCCTGGCGCTGGTTGTCGTTGAAGTAGGCCGGGACCGTGATGACGGCCTTCTCGACCTTGTCGCCGAGGAACGCCTCGGCGTCGCGCTTCACCTTCTGCAGCAGGAAGGCCGAGAGCTGCTGCGGAGTGTACTCCTTGCCCTGCAGCTTGTAGTGGTAGTCCTGCCCCATCTTGCGCTTGAAGGCGGTGACGGTGCCCTCGGGGTTCGCGACGGCCTGGCGCCGCGCCGGCTCGCCGACCAGAAGCTGGCCGTCCTTCGTGAACGCGACGTACGACGGGAAGGCCTTGCCTCCAAGCGAGGTGCCTTCCGCCGACGGGATGATGGTCGGCTTTCCGCCCTCCAGGACGGAGGCCGCCGTGTTGGACGTCCCAAGATCGATTCCGATTATTTTCGCCATAGTCCTCCCTCTTTAGCACCGCCCTGCGCGCGCCGCTTGCGCGGCGTGCTCGGGGCTGATCGCCCCGGCCTTTAGCGGCATCTGCGGCCGGGCGGCTTCCGATAAGGGGGCTCTGCCCCCTCTCGGCGCTCGCCTTTCGCGCTCCGCGCGACGGCTCGCTGTCACCCCCGGATTGGATCGTTCCATCAATTCATGCAGTGATCGCAAATCTGCTCGATGCCCGGCGGAGCCGGGAGCACGACCTCGCGCGAGCCGAGGGCCAGGTAATGATCCCACGGACCGATCGCCACGCGCTCCGCGAACACGATGCCGCAGCGGTCGCAGGCGATGAACTTCTCGGGCTTCGTCTCCGCCTTCGCTTGCGGCTCGGTCATTTGCCGTTTCCCGCCGGTGCTTTCGCGATGCGCACCTTCGCCGGCCTCAGCACGCGGTCGCCGAGCATGTAGCCGCGCTGGAGCTCGTCGACGACCGAGCCGTCGGGCTGGTCCGCCGTCTCGACGGCGCCCAGCGCCTCTTGGCCGTGCGGGTCGAAGGGCTTACCGACCGCGGCCATCGGCCGCACGCCCTCGGCCTCGAACAAGCGGTTGAACTCCTTGAAGATCAGCTCCATGCCCTCGGCGAGCGGCTTCGCCTTCCCGTCCGCCTGGTGCTCCTGCAGATGCCCGTGCGCCGTCAGCAGCAGATCATAGAGCGGCAAAAGCCTCGCGAGCAGCTCCGCCTTGCCGAAACGAACCAAGTCGGCCTTCTCGCGGTCGACGCGCCGGCGGTAGTTTTCGAACTCGGCCTTCAGCCTGAGGAGCTGGTCCAGCAGGCCCTTCGACTCGGCCTCGCGCTCGGCCAGCGCGGCCTTGAGAGCGCCGGCCTCGGAGCCGTCCTGGGGCGCCGCCCCTTCCGCGGGATCTTGAGCTTCACTCATTGGAGCCGTAGACCTCATCCCACCGAGACAGCGTCTTCGAGACGACTTGGCTGACGAAGTTCACCAAGGCGATCATTTTCGGGTACTCCATCTGCTTCGGGCCGATGATGCCCAGAAGCCCCATGACCCTGTCGTTCACCTCGTAGGTCGAGGTGATCACGCTCAAATCCTTAAGCTCGATCAGCGCGTTCTCCCGCCCGATCTTGACCTGAACTTTAGACTTGCGGGAATCGCCCTTCGGGGCCTTAAGCTGACCCTCGAACTCGCCCTCGAGCAGTTCGGCCAGGCGCTTCTTCTCCTGAACGACGTTGAGCAGGCCGCGGAAGGCCTCCAGGTCCACCGGCTCGGAGGGCAAAATGTTGACCATGCCCTCGAGATACAGCTCCTCGGGACCGCAGTGGCGCGAGAATTCCTTGAGGAAATGGCGAAACAGCCCCTCCAGGTCCCGAAACTCCCGCTCCGCGGCCTCGATGCGCTCGATCAAGGTGGCCTGGATCTCGTGCACCGAGCGGCGGCCGAGGTTCTCGTTCAGGAACTGGTTGACAAGCCGCAGGCGCCCGGGCGGGAGCTCGACGTTGAGCGCGAACGGCCAATGCCGCACCAGGCCCGACTGCGTGACCAAGATCGCGAGGCAGTTGCCAGCGGCGATCGGGACCAGCTCGATGCGCTTGACGACCTGGCTGTCGAGGCGCGGCGAGAGAGCGAACCCCGCCGAACGCGACAGCAGGGACAAAGTGCGCGAGGTCTGAGCGAGCAGATTGTCGAGCTCCGCCATCCGGTCGGTGTACTCGCGCTCGATGCGGGCGCGCTCGTCCGAGGCCAAGCGCTGCGCCTCGACCAGGTAGTCGACGTAGAAGCGGTAGCCCTTGTCGGTCGGAACGCGCCCCGCGGAGGCGTGGGGCTGGAACAGGAAGCCCTCGTCCTCCAGCTCCTTCAAGGTGTTGCGGATGGTCGCCGGGGAGAGGCTGAACTTGCCCTCCTCGGCGATCACCTGCGAGCCGATGGGCCGGGAGGTGCGGATGTAGTGGTGAATGACCCACTGCAGCAGCCGCTTTTTCCGTTCCTCGGCGACCTCGGGTTGAAGTACGCGCATCGCTAAATTAGCACTCCTATCACACGACTGCTAATATTATAGCGTCAGCCGGCGGCGAAGTCAATCAAAAAGGAGCCCCAAAGGAAGGCCCTCCGACGGTCGGTCGGAGGGCCTTCCTTTCGCGGCTGGGTGACGGCGATTACTTCGACTCGGCGACGGCCTGGGCCAGGGACTCGTTGAAGGCGATGAGGCCCTTCAGGATCTCGGCCTTGTACTTGGCGGCGTCCGTGATCGTGTAGTCGTACTCGGACTTCGAGGTCTTCCAGTCCCCCATCCCGGAGGCGCTCGTATTGCCGTTGATGTCCTCGGTCTTCGCGCTCACCTTTTCGAGGGATCCGACGCCGGTATCCAAGTGGAAGCCCGCGGTCATCTTCGAGTGGGCGAACTTGTTCTTCGTGTAGAAGTCGACGTAGGAGTGGGCGCCTGCGATGCGCAGGTCGGCCTTGCCCTCCACGCTGGCGGCGCCGAACCAGGTATGCCCGGAGCCCTGAACGGTCGCGAAATCGACGGTGACCTCGGGAACGATCAAGACGGCGTTATTCTCATCGGCCGCCGCTTGCAACGCGCCGGCGGCTTTATGGCCCCAATCGACGCCGTTCCATTGGTCGCTGTTGAAGGCGATCAGCGGGAGGTCCACCGGGGAGCAGATGATGATGTGCTTGTTCTCCTTCGGGGACTTGAAAGCCTCGAGCTTCGCGATCTTCGGGTGGCCCTTGATTTTATCGGAGGCGACGATCGTCCGGCCGGTCTTGGACAAACGCTCGAGGAGGTCCTTGTACGCGGCCTCGGTGATCTCCTGCATGAGGGCCTCGTCGACGCCCTTGAGCTTGATGCCCAGCTTGGCTTTCGCGCCCCGGCCGGACTCGGTGACGGCCCCGGCTTGGTCGCTGACGGAGAAATGCACGCGATAGGCCGCCAAGCCGACGTTGTCCGCCTTCTTAAGGAGTTTGGTATCGCTGAAGATCCCGGCGCTCGGCTCGTCGGTCGAGAGCGCGGCGACGCTGCCGCCTTTATCGTGCTTCTTCGCTTGGCTCGGCGCGGCCGCCACGAGGATGACGAACGCAAGAAGGGACAGAAGCTTCATCGAATTGAACATGTCTTGGTCTCCGATAATATGTTGAGTGTAAGGTGGGACATTATAAGAGGTTCGGCGGCTACGTTCAAGAGGCCGGCAGAGTCTTCTATAAGGAAGGGGCGCGCAGCAGCTCGGCGGCGCGCTCCAGGATGAACTCGGTGGGGACCATGCGCGCGATGATCTCGGGCTCGCCGGTGAGCAGGCCCTTTTTCTGGTAGGCGTTCAAGCGCATCGCGCTGACGATGATGACCGGAAGCAGGTTCGTCGGGCCTTCCTTCAAGACCTTGAGTATCTCGAAGCCGTTCAGGCCCGGAAGCATGATATCGAGCAGCAGAAGATCGGCCCCCCCGCCCTGGGCGGCGCGGACCACCTGGTAGCCGTCGGCGACCACGTGGACGCGGGCCTTGCGCGTCTCCAGGAAGTGCTTGACCATCATCGCCATCATCTCGTCGTCCTCGGCGAGCAGGACGTTCTTGCCCTCAAGTCCCCCGCCGAGAGCCTTCGCGCAGGCCTTCTCGAGGACGTCCAGCGGCACGGGCTTGGGAAGGTAGTCCGAGACCCAGGACGAGGGGCCGGCGAGCCGCTCGGCCCACACCGTCAGCGAGAGGACCAGGACCTTCAGCCCCTCGTTCGCGGGATCCTGGCGCACCGACGATAGGAACGCCAAGGTGTTGAAGCCCGGATGCAGGATGTTCAGGATCATCAGATCGGGCTTGCGCTCGCGCAGCTCGGCGGCCGCGGCCTGCGGCTCCTCGACCGCGGCGACCTCGTAGCCCGCGTCGGAAAGACGCACGACCAGCTCCTCGCGGTGCGGGGAGGACTCGTCCAGCAGCAGTATCCTTGGCATGTCGTTGCCGGCGGTAAAAGGATAGTGGATGCGCCCGCGCTTTGCCAGGGGGCGTCAAGAGTGATAGGATCAAATCAACCGCTTGAAACGTCTTAAACTGCATCGCCTCGCGGACCTTTGGGAACGCAGGAACTGGCTTTGGGTTTTCTTCGCCGCCGGGCTCGCGTTTTTGGCCGTGCCCTCGACGGTCCTCGTCCAAACGACCGGCGAGTACGCGCGTTTCCTGTCCGCGGCCCAGCCGGCGCCGCTGCGCCGGACGCGGCCGGCGTTCCTTCCGCGGCCCGAGGAGGAGCGCGAGGCTCCGGGCGTGAACCTGATACGCTTCGAGTACCGCGCGCCGAAGGCCAAGGCGGTGGTCCTGACCGGAGACTTCAACGGCTGGGACAAGGGCTTGCCTCTGGATCGCCGCTCGGACGGCTTCTGGCAAACCGAGCTGCCGCTGCCCGCGGGCGAGTATCACTATCTTTTCGAGGTGGACGGACGCTGGTCGCTGGATCCGGCCGCGCGCAAGACGGCGCGGCTGGGCGCCCAGCAGGTCTCGGTCAAGGTCGTGCGCTGATGATTCTTCCGCTGTTGCTGCCTTTGATGCTCGCCTCCCGGCCGGCGGCCGCCGCGCCGTCGCCGTCCGCGAACGGCCGGGCCGCCGTGCTGCTTTGGCTGCCGGACCCCGACCGTCCGGACTGGAGCGATCTCGACAAGGCCCTCGCGGAGGACAAGGAGCTCCGGCTCACGGTCGCCGCCGCGCCGGACAGCGTCCCCGAGGCGGAGCGCGAGCGCCTGAAAGCCTACGCCGCCGAGGGGCGGCTCGAGCTCGCCGCGCGCCTGCCCGGCGACCCGGTGCTGCCGCTGGTCTC
>CAZMIB010000003.1:0-26598 GCA_964566245.1 uncultured Elusimicrobia bacterium
GCAAGGTCATCGACATCGTGCTGAACGGAACCTTCCACGGCTGCCTCGAGTTCGGCAAGGGGATGCTCGAGCGCAAGCGGGGCCGCATCGTGAACATCATCGCGACCTACGCCTGGCAGGGCGCGCCCGGTCTTCTGCCGTCGTGCGCGGCGAAAGCCGGCGTGCTGGCGCTGACCCAGACCTTGGGCGCGGAGTGGGCCGCGCGCGGCGTGCGCGTGAACGCGATCGCGCCGGGCCCGATCGACGTGCCGCAGACGCGCGAGCGCCTCTGGCCGACGCCGGAGATGCGCGACAAGATGCTCTCCTCGGTCCCGGCCGGCCGGTTCGGGCTGGAGAAGGACGTCGCGAACGCGGTGCTCTATCTCGTCTCCGAGGCGGGCTCATACGTCACCGGCGAGGTGATGACCGTCGACGGCGGCCAATCGCTCGGCAAGGGCGCGCTCGACATGCTGGGCGAGCTCGCGGTCGTGCGGAAGGCCCGCGTGAAGAGCGCGAGCTCCTCGTAGAGCCTTAGGCTTATTGACCCGTAGGCCCAATTCCTTTCGTCGGCGAGTCGAAAGGCCCACGACGGACTTCGGGCATAATCGCTATCGTACGCGTGCACTGGAGGTAGGATCATGAAAAAGCTTTTGGCGGCGGCGGTATTGTCTGCGGCGGTGGCGGGAGCCCGGGCGGAGGTGAAGAGCCCGGCGGCGTCCGAGACGGCTCGCGTGCCCGGAGCGGTCTTGACCGCGGCGGACGCGCGCAAGGAGTTCCTGGCCGCGACGCCGGCCGGCGTTTTCCCGGCCGGGGTTTGGAAGCGGACGTTCTCCGTCGCCGAGAGCGTCGACGGCCCGCAGACCCGGATCGTCTCCGACTACACGCTCGAGTTCTTCGGCAAGGGAGAGCGGGGCCAGGTGAGCCTGGACGGCTCGAATCCGAAGCCGGCCCGGATCGTCGACTCCGCGCTGATATTCGACGTCTCCGGCGAGGCGCACCACGCGCACGCCCACGCGACCGACCTCGTCTCCTACGAGTGCCGCCTGCAGGGCTCGACCGGCATGATCTGCCTCGCGAGCATGGACTACACGCGCTGGTATCCGATCGATCTGAGCAGCGACGAGTCGCGGGGCACTCAGGCCTTCTACATCAAGTACGAGCTGCAGCCGAAGTAAGCCGGGCCGCCTCGGGGGGAGACATGCGGACGAGCCTGCCGTTCTTCGCTCTTTTGTGCCTGGCGGCTCCGGCGCGCGCCGGAGCGCCCGCGGGCGCCGAGACGCGGACCTTCATGTCCGCGGCCTGGAGTCCCGAGCGCGCGAGGAAGGATTTCGCCGCCGCGTCGGCCCCCACGGCCGACGTCGCCGGGGTCTGGAAGCGCGTGGCGCTGGTCGTCGAGGATCCCAAGCAGGTCTCCAGCCGCCTCGTCTCCGACGAGAGCCTGGAGTTTTACGCGCGCGGCGAGGGCCTGTTCGTGAAGCTGCCCGGCATGGCCGATCACCGCTGCGGCCTGGAAGACGCGCTGCGCTTCGGCTTCACGTACCGCTACACGATGACGCACTCGCGGCTCGTGGACTCGGTCGCCTACGAGTGCCGGCTGGAGAGCCCGACGTCGATGCTTTGCGCGGCCTACCTCGACTACTCGCGCTGGTATCTGGGCGACGCGGAGCCCCATGAGGGCTTCCAGACCTTCTTCCTCAGGTATCGGAAAGAGCCGGCTCGCTGATCAGAGCGGCTTTTCCACGCGGTAGACGGGGTACAGGTCCAGCCGCTCGTCCCAGGATGGATGGCGGCGGTAGAAGAAGTCCAGCCTGCGTCCGGGGCTCGCGGCCAGCTCCGGCTCCTCCTTCAACTTCGACTCGAACTCGGCCTTGAGCGCCGGGTCGCGCTCCATCATCTCGCGGGCCACCTTCTCGGCGACGTAGCTCTCCATGTACTCCTTGCGCTCGAAAGCCGCGTTGAAGAAGCCCCAGTCCAGGAACGCGTCGGGAGCGCCGGGTTCGAACAGGCCCATCACCAGGCGCGCGCGCGGCTGGGCGATCGGGACGTAGAGCGAGCCCGCCGGCACCGGCCGCTCCTCGGCGCGCCATGCGCCCTTCACCTGCACCGGCGACCGCCCCTCGAAGACGTCTTTATGCACGACGTCGGTGGCCCGGAACACGGTCAGCTCGCCGGGCGCTAAATCCGGCGGCGTCTTCAGGACGCGGTAGGACACGCCATGGAGCTTGAGACGCGGGGCCAGCTCGGCGACGTACGCCGGCGGTATCAGGTAGCCTCCCTTCGGCGCCGTCGCGGCCGCCGAGGGACGAAGCGCGTCGTACAGCGGGATCCTCCATACCGTCGGGCTCCCCGCGTGATAGATCGTCCACGTCTGGCTCGAGACCTCGGAGGGGACTCGCTCGTACGTCCAGCCTTGGAACTCGAAGGCGCGGCTGCTCCCGGTCGTCTCGTAGTCGAGCGCGACCTCGCGGCCGGCGAGCTCCGCGTCCTCCCGATCGGAGGTCTCCGCGGCGACGCGCCAGTTCCCGCCCTCGCGCGCGGCCACCTCGAGCAAGTCGAGGAACACGTCGCGCGTCGCCTTCACGCGCGTCGCGTAGTCCTTCCAGGAGTGGGTCTCGATCAAGACGCCGATCCGGTCCCGCAGCGACCAGTACGCCTGCGAGTACCGCGGCGGCGCGACGCCCAGCCGCACGCCGGACATGGGATCATCGCCCTGCTCGAACGCGGGGTAGAACCACAGCGGCACGTGGCCCTGGGCCACCAGGTGAAGCATCAGCTCGTTGCGCAGATAGAGCCCCAGGCGCTTGAGCGCCTGCGGGCCCTCCAAGGTGGGCTCGATCATCACCGAGACGTCGTGCCTGAAATCGGCGCCGTCGGTCACGTGCGCGTCGACGTACATGATCGGATCCCAGTCGGCCAAAAGGCCGAGCATCGCCCGCATCTCGGGGGCGTCCGCCTTCATGTAGTCGCGGTTCAGGTTCAGGTTCGCGGCGGTGGTGCGCCAGCCGGATTCCTCGGGGCCGTTCTGGTTGGGGCGGTTATGCGGGCCGAAGCGCTCGTGGCCGTCGACGTTGAACACCGGCACGAACACGACCGTCACCTGGCTCAGCAGCGGCGACTGGCCTTGGAGCATGTCCCGCAGCAGCAGGAAGCCGGCGTCCTTGCCGTCGATCTCCCCCGCGTGGATGCCGCCTTGCAGCAGCGCGACGGTCCGGCTCCGCTTGCGGGCCAGCGCGGGCGTCAGCGTCCCGTCCAGCGAGGCCGCCAGCGCGAGCAGCGGCCGGCCCTCGGGCGTGGTTCCGAACGTCGAGCAGCGCGCCTTGCCCGGGAAGGCCTCCTCGAAGCCGCGGCAAAGCTCTTGGACCTCGGCGTAGCGCCCGGTCTTTTTCCAGCCGGACCGCTCGGCGACCGTGGACAACGCAGGTTCCGCCGCGAAACCGGCGAGAGGCACGAGAAAAAGGACCGCCGCGCACGACGCGAGCTTGAGGAGCATGGAGCGATTGTATCACAGTGGCCGGGCCGCTTAGGTCCAAGGGGCAAACCCGCGTGGGCCGAATTCCGGGCGCGGGCTGGGCCCTTGGCCTCATAGGGCGCGGGGCGGCTAAAAACTACAGTCGGCCGATGGCGCGCAAGATGTTGGCGCTCCTGCTTTGCGCCGCGGCCGCGCCGGCCGACGCCGGCGCGGCCGTTCGCGCGCTTCCTGGGACCGGGACGAGCTCCGGCGCGGCCGCTCCGGTCCTCCCGGCCATCGTTTCCCTGCCGATCCTGGCCGCTCCGGTTCTCTCACCGGCCTTGCCCTCCGCGAACCCGGCAGCCGCCGTCTCGGAGCCGCCGCTCGCGAACGGCTCGAATCCACGCTTGATCGGCGCGGTTCTTCGGGCGGCCGAACGGGGCCGTTTCCCGGCCGTTCTCGCCGCCGCGCCGCGTCTGGCTCCCGCGGCCCGCGCGCTTCAATCCTTCCCCGCGGTCGAGGACCTCGGCGCGGCGCGATCGCGCGAGGCCGGGGACCGGCTGATGGCCGCGGTGCTCGGGGCGGACGAGCCGGACGCCGGGGCGGAGCCCGTCGAGTTCGGAGTCCGCTCGCCGGCCGCGGTTCCGTCCTCTCGAGCCGCCGCCCGGATTCATGGGCTGGGCGTCGCCGGCGTTATCGAACCCTCGCGCGCGGTCGTCTCTCAGGGCCTGCGTCTGACCGCGACGGCCGGTTGGCTGGCCGGGTTTTCGTGGGCCGTCGAGCGTCTGGTCGAGGGCCTGGCGCCCATTCCCGCGACGCCGGCGTTCCAGATATTCCGCGGGGTCGTGGTCTTCTGGTCGGCGATCGGCTCGCTGACCCTGCACGAGGCGGCGCATGCCTGGATGGCCGAGCGGAGCGGGGACGTCACCGCGCGCATGGCGGGCCAGGTCTCGGCCAAGCCGTGGCGCTTCATCACCCCGTTGAGCGCGACCTTGCTGCTCGCGACCTCGATGCTCGGTTTTCCGTTCGGTTTTTTCTCCACCGTGATGCAGAAGAACCTGCTCAAGCCGCCTCAAAAGGCGGCCTTGGCCAAGGTCGCCCTGGCCGGGCCGGCGATGAACCTGGCCCTCGCGGGCGCGCTCGCGGGACTCATTCTCGGGGCGAAGGCGTTGGTCCCGGCGCTGGCCGCCCGGGCTTGGATCGGGGGGACCCTCCGGTGCTTGTCGGGGGTGTTCTGGCTCAACGTCGCGGTGGCGGCGCTCAACGTGATCCCGTTGGGGCCGCTCGACGGCCAGCGCGTCCTGCGGGCGGCTCTTCCCGCGCGGTCCGAGGGAGGTCCCTGGGGCCGCTCCTGGCTGTTCGTGTTCGACCAGTTGACCATACTGGCCGGGCTGGCGGGGGCCTTCTGGATCATGGGAAGCGGTTTGGCGCGGACGGTCCAGCGCGCGCTTCTCAACGGGGGGGCCGGCACGCCGTTCGCCCACCTCGGCGATCCTTTCCTTATGACGGTCGTCTCGATGGGCGTCCTGCTCTGGGTCCTGTCTCTGCGGCCGTGGGTGCGCGCCCGCTTGGCCGCGATCCAAGCGGGGTCGGCGCGGCGCCGCGTTCTCATCGCGGGGGGCTATCCGCTTTCCTTCACGGCGGCCGTTCTGGACGGAAGGGCGCCGCGAATGATCCAGCGCCGCCTCGACGTCGCCGTGGCTTGGTCGGGCTTCGGCGCGCCGCCGCGGTTCGAGGCGCCCTCTCTGGCCGATCCTTTCGAGCTGGAGGGGCGCGAGAAAGAGGCTCTCGATCTTTTCTCGGGCAAGACCCTTCCGTTGGACGAGGCTTTGACGGCGCGCCTGCGCTCGGGCGACGTCCTCGCGCTGCGCGGCATCGAGTCGGGCCGCGGCGTCGTCGCTATCCTTCCATCTTCCGCCGTGGGCGGCCCCGCCGCGGCCTTGAGCCTGGTCGAGTCCCAGTCGGCCGCGCTTAAAGTCGGCGCGGGAGAGGAAGGGCGGGCCCTTCTGGCTCCCGCGGAGGTCGCGGAGGCCCGGAGATTATCGGAGATATTGAAGGCCCCGGTGTATGAGCTGGCGGCTAAGGACTCCGGACACCGCCGGCTCGGCCGCTTCGTCCAAGGCGCGGAGCAAGGCGTCTTCTTCGTGAGCCTCGACGTCCTGCAACGGATAGCGGCCTCGCCTGCCGGCGAGCGCGAGCGGCTGGCGGGCGGCCTGGGGCGCTATCTGGCGGGCCTGCGCGCCGCGGCCCTGGCCGGACGGTCCGTCGCGGACGCCCATGCCGCGCTTCTGGCGGCCGCGCCCTCCCTTTCCACCCTGGTCCAGTAGGTCCTTCGCCCCATCGACGGGTGGGTCCAAGGAAGGTTGCCGCCGACGGACCCCGCCGTTAGAATAATCCCATGACGGCCGCGATACTCATAGGTTTGGGGCTTTTGGCCTTGGTCGGCGTGGGGCCGGGCAAGCAGGGCGGGGACTCCCAGGAGGCTCCGCCGGCGGTCCAGGCTGTCCACTCCGCCCATGTCGCCCCGGCGCCTTCCCTGGCGCTTTCTCCGGAGGCTTCCGGCCGCCTGTCCAGCTCTTTTAAGGGCGCCAGCTACAGCGCCATGCCGGCCGCGACCGATGAAGCCGCCTTCATGCGGGCCGGAAGAGATTTCGACGCCATCGCGGACGCGGAATCCGATCTGCCGGAAGCCACGCGGGAAGCCTTGGGCCTGGGCGAAGGCTCGTCCGGCTCGGGCTCCTCGGGCCGCGGCCGATCGGGCTCGGCCCGACGGCGCTCGGTCCCGGTTCCGGACCATGCCGAGTCCCGCTCCGGGAGCTCGTCCGGCTTGGCCGAGGTCTCGTCGGTGGCCTTGGACACCTTAAAGTCCTACGGCGTCTCCGCGAAGGAAACCCTCGGCAAGCTCGCCGCTCCGGTGCTGACCATAGTCCGGCGCTCGTCCTGGGGCGCCGAGCCTCCCAAGGAGTCCTTCGTCAGGCATTCTCCCGATAGGATCACCTTGCATCACACCGAGGGCCATGCCGGCCAGTCGTTCAAGGATAGCGCCAAGACGGTGCAGTCGATCCAGGAGTTCCACAAGTACACGCGCGGCTGGAACGACATCGGCTACCACTACCTTATCGACGGGACCGGGGTGAGCTACGTCGGGCGTCCGGAGAACGTGGTCGGGTCTCACACCGAGGACCAGAACACCGGCAACATCGGCATCGCGCTGCAGGGGGACTACGAGGATCATCCTCCGTCCGGACCGACGATCCTGAGCTTCATCAATCTGGCGACCAAGGTGGCGCTCGAGAACAACATGGACGTCGATAACGCCGACTTCCTGCAGGACCACCAAATCCGCAACGGGCGCGGCCATACGAGCTGCCCGGGCACGTTCCTCCACAAGATGCTCCCCGAGCTGAGGCGGATCATCGTCGAGCACGTGAAGAAGGCTAGGGCGGCGGGCGCGCGGACCTACGAAGGCCCCACGCGCGTCATCTGACGACCCCTCACCCGCGCCCTCTCCCGCAAGCGGGAGAGGGCCTCTGGAAAACTATTCGGCGAGCTGGCGCAGCAGTTCTTCCCGCGTGATCGGCGATTGCAGGCCCTTCCGCGCCTTCGGGGCGCTGTCCCAGTAGTCCCTCCGGCGCGTCACCGCGGCGTAGTCTTTCACGGCTTCCGCTCTTCGTCCCAGCAGGTCCAAGGACTGCGCGCGTCTCAGCAGGCAGTAGGTCGCGGTCGCGCGGCGCGGGTCGCGGGCGGTCGCGGCGCCGTGGGTGAAGTAGTCGATCGCCCGCTCCTGGTTGCCCAGTCCCTGGTAGGCCTCGCCGACGTACATGTAGAACAGGCTGGGCTCCATGTAGGCGGTCGCGGGCCCGGCGGATTGGTTCAGCAGATCGATCAGCAGCCTGTCGCCCTCCTGGGCCGCGGCGTCCCAGTTCCGCAGGTGCATCAGCGCGATGACCTCGAGCACCCCGAAGTACAGGTTGGTCGGCTTCTCGCGGCGCAGGTCGCGTATCATCTTCAGCGCCTCGTCGTAGCGCTTCTCCTGCGTGTTGTAGATGCCGATCAAGAACAGCTTGGCCTCGGTGCGCGAGTATTTGCCGTTCTGGATCGTGTTCGTGATGTAGCGCAGGCCGCGCGCCTTGTCGCCCTTGATCACGAAGGCGGAGAGCCAGCGCAGCACCGAGGGCAAGGTCTCGGAGTAGTAATCGTAGATGCCGAGACCCAGGTAGGCGTCGCTGAGGCTCGGATCGAGCTTGACGGTCTTCTCCAGGTACCGGTAGGCCTTCAGCCCCAGCCGCGCGGCCTTGAGCCAGGAGCGCTCGAGGACCTTCCAGCGCCCGCGCAGGCCCCAGGCCCCGCCGAGGTACATGTAGGCCTCGGCGTCGTTCGGGTTCTTCTTGAGCCTGAGGTTGGCGCGATTGATCGCCTCTTCGGTGTAGAACAGGAACTTGTCCTCGACGTCTCCGCCCTCCTCGATGTCGAACGACTGGGTGTACTGCAGCCAGTACAGGCCGCCGAGCAGCATCGGCCCGGCCGGATGCTCGGGCTCGGCGAGCAGGACCGCCTGGAAGTTCTTGCGCGCGCCCTCGATGTCGAGCGCGTACATCATGTCGATGCCCTCGAGCAGGTTGCGGTCGGACTCCGGGCTCAATGCGGTGGCGGCGTTTGCCGGCGCCGCGAGCGCGAGGGCGAGAAGGAGCGAGGTCATTTGACGCGCACCAGCTCCAGAAGCCCCAGGCTGAGCGGGGGAAAATAAGTGACCAGCAGCAGCGCCGCGAGGATCAGCAGCCAGAACGGCAGCACCGAGGCGTAGAGCCGCGGCAGCGGCTGCTCGAAACGCTGGCTCGACAGGAAAAGGTTCAGCCCCAGCGGCGGGGTCATGTAGCCCAGCTCGAGGTTGAGCAGGAAGATCACCCCGAGATGGATCGGATCGATCCCGTAGCGCAGCGCGACCGGGACGATGATCGGCACGACGATGATGATCGCCGAGAAGATCTCGACCATGTTCACGACCAGCAGGAAGGCGTTCAACAGGACGAGGAAGGCGGTCTTGTTCGGCACGACCCGCTGAAGGGCCTCGAACAGGCGGGCCGGGACCTGCGCGTCGACCATGTAGTTCGTGAGCCCGAGCGCCGTTCCGAGGACGATCAGGATCGCCCCGACCAGCATCATGCTGCGCACCGCGATCCCCGGGACGTCGCGTAGGAGATCGAGGTCGCGGTAGATCAAGGTCTCGGCGACCAGCACGTAGAAAGCCATCACCGCGGCGGCGTCGGTCGCGGTGAACAGGCCGCCGTAGATGCCGCCGACGACCACGAACGGCAGCGGAATCTCCCAGGCCGCCGCGCGCGCGGCGGCCCAGGCCTCGGCGCGGTCGAAGGGAGTGCGCTTCAGTCCGCTCTTGCCGGCGACGCGGACCGAGTAGGCCGCGAGCAGGACCAAGATCAGCGCCCCCGGCACGAATCCGGCCGCGAACAGCTTGCCGATCGGCAGCTTGCCGACCAGGCCGTACAGGATGATCGGCAGGCTGGGGGGGAACAACAGCCCCAGGCTGCCGGTCGTCGTCAACAGCCCCAAGGTGAACTCGGCCGGGTAGCCTTGGGCCAGCAGCATCGGGCGCAGCAGGCCGCCGAGCGCGATGATCGTGACGCCCGAGGCGCCGGTGAACGCGGTGAACACGGCCGTCGTCGCGAGGGCCATGACCGCGAGGCCCCCCGGCAGGCTCCCGAAAAGCGCGCGGCCCAGGCGAAGCATGCGCTGGGGGGCTTTCGACTCGGCGAGGACGAAGCCCGCGAACGTGAACAGAGGCACCGCGATCAAGGCCGGGAGGGTCGCGAGCCGGAACAGCTCGACGATCACGGCCGACATGTCGATGTCGGCCGACTTGAACAAGAGCAGCGCGAGCCCGCCGATCAGCACGTAGACCGGGGTCCCGGCCGCGGCGAGGACCAGCGCCCCGAGCCCCAGCAGCGCGGCGCTCACAGGCCCTCCATGGGCGCGTCGGGAGGCGCGGTGCCGGTCAATTCCTCGGCCGCGCGGACCGCGGAGTGGAACAGCAGCAGCGCGAAGCCGGCCGGAAGGATGGCCTCCAGCGCCCAGGCGCGGACCGTCAGCCCGCCGACGCTGAACAACGCCTCGCCCGCCGCGCGTTCGTCGGCGAGAAAGCGCCAGGCCGCGGCCAGAAGAAACGCGCAGGCCGCCGCGGAGACGAGGTCGACAGCGAGGCGCACCCAGCGGCGCCGGGGGGCCGGCAGCATGCGGACGAAGGCGTCCATCGCGAACTGCCGCCGGTTAACGGTCGCGAGGGCCGCCCCTATGAAGCCCACCCACAGCACGAGGTGGCGCAGCAAGGTGTCGCCCCAGAGAAGCCCGGACGAGAACGCGCCGCGCAGCACGACCTGGACGAAAGAGAGCGCGACCATGAACAGCAGCAGGCCGACGAGGAGCGCCCGCTCCGCCCGGACGACCGCGTCCTCAATTCTTCTTAGCGTTCGCACTGACGATCTTCTCGACGCGCTCCAAAAGCTCGGCCGAGTAGAGCTTGCCGACGAGCGAGCGGCGGGCCCTGCGGCCGAGGGTTTGGTACTCGCGCACCGCGTCCGGCGTCGGATCGACGGTCTTAAGGCCTTCCTTCGCGAGGGTCGCGAGGGCCTTGTCGTTCTCGGAGCGGCTCAGGACGTTCAGCCGGTCCAGGTGCTCGGCCGCGACCCGCTTCAGGATCGCCTGGTCCTCGGCCGGCAGCTTGTCGAAGAACTTCTTCGAGATCAGCACCGCGCCCTCGGAGTGGGCCATCGGGTACGAGTGGATGTAGGGCAGCTTCGCGTACCATTGCAGAGCGACCACGGCGAGCGGCGAGCCGTAGACGCCGTTGATCAGGCCGGTCTGCAGCGAGGCCGTGACGTCGGTGACCGAGAGCGGCACCGGGTTCACGCCGACGGCCGCGTACGCCGCCTCGGCGATCGGGTCGCCCTCCCAGACCCAAAGCTTCAGCCGCTTGAGGTCCGCGGGGGCGCGCACCGGCGAGGCGGTGAACAGCTTCACGAAGCCGACGTCGGTCCAGCCGAGCAGCACGTAGCCGTTCGCCTCGAGCGACTTGGAGAGGTCGCGGCCGATCGCCGAGAGGATAGCGTCCAGGGCCGTGTAGGTCGTGAACAGGAAGGGGGCGTCGAGCACGCGGACCTCGGGAGCGATCTCGCCGATGCCGACCCCGGTGAAGCCGCCGGCCTGCAGCTGCCCGATCCGGATCTTGCGCACGACGTCCTTCTCGTCGCCGGACACCCCGCCGGGGTAGAACCTGAACTTCACGCGGCCGTGGGTCTTCTCCTGAAGGTCCTTGTCCAGGTCGGTCATGACCTTCATCCAGGTCGAGCCCTCGGGGGCCAAGGTCGCGAACTTGATCACGCTCTGGGCGCGGGCCGGCGCCCCAAGGGTAAGCGCCAGGGCCAGGACGGCGGTCAGGGTTCTATTCAAAGAGCTCATCGGCTTTCTCCAGCCATGCTTTAGCCTGCCGCCGCGCGACCTCGTTCGCGAGGCGGGCCTCCGGCAGGGCGTCGGGCGCTCCGTCGAGCGCGCGCTTGAGCAGGGACTTGTACAGCTCCTTGTCCTGGACCGAGACCGCGTAGACGCGCGCGTAGCGGACCCAGGTCAGCAGGAAGCGCCCGCCCGAGGCGGCGGCCGCCTTCTCGAAATGTTCCTTAGACTTAGCCGGGTCGCCGCCGAACACTCTCGGCCGGCCGTAGTAGGTCCCGAAGAACAGCTCCGGGCCGCCGAAGTAGTAGTCCGGCTCCAACTCGAGCGCCCGTTTCATCACGGCCACCGCGCGCGGCAGGTCGGCGACGGCGGCGGGATCGTCCTTCGCGAGGTTGATCCAGCCCGCCCAGGAAAGCCCGGTCCAGAACAGCGCCCGGACGTCGCCTTTCCCGGCGCGCGAGACGGCGGCTTCGATCTCCGCCGGGGTCTTAGAGGCGAGGCCGGGGTAGCCCCGGCGCTCCAGGGCGCGCAGGCCGTAGTTCCGCGCGCGCAGATAGAAGTCCCGCGCCCGCGCCGGATCGGAATCCTCGGCGAAGAGCAGCGCGTAGCCCGCGTAGCCTTGGGAGGCCAGGCTCAGGATCCGGACGTTGCCGGGGTCGCTCTTGAGCAGGGCCTCGAGCGTCTTGATCTGGGCCGGCAGGGCCTCGGCGGCGAAAGCGGGGTCGGCTTCCTCGTCGATCGCCGAGGAGCCGGCGTCCAGGGCGCCGGACGCCGCGCGGGCCGTCATGCGCGAGACGCCGCAGCCCCCGAGAAGAAACGAGGCCAAAAGAACGCAAGAACGCATCGTCGCTAATCTACATTATTGCCCCGGCGCTTGTCGTGGGCGGGGGAGTTTCGTGTTAGAATAATCCACGACGGCCGAGGAGGGAGAGATGAGATGATCGCTTACCATTTGGTGGACAATCTGCTGGAGACGATGGTCCACCTTCACGCCTTCGACGAGCCGGAGGAGGTCTGGGGCCACGTGCTCCAGAAGTGCTGCGAGGTTTCGCGCGCCGAGGCCGGCACCTATTTTCGCGTCGACTGGCGGACGCGCAGCCTCAGGCCCGCCGCGGTGCACGGGGCGTTCGCGGAGAAGATACGCGGCTTGAGCTTCAGCGTCGACAAGGGCATCTGCGGCTGGGTCGCGAACCAAAAGCGCAGTGCGCTGGTGACGCGGCCGGACAGGGACCCGCGGTTCTTTCGGCAGGTCGACTTGGCGACGGGCTTCCGAACCTCCTCTCTCCTGTGCGTACCCGTCCTCGATGGTCAAAACGCGACCGGCGTCGTCGAGCTGATGAACCGCCAAGGCCTGCCGTTCAGCCACCACGACCAGGACTTCGTCGAGACCTTGGTCCGCCAAGCCGGCGCCCTCGCCGCCCTGCTGGACCGCCTCGGCCACGGCGTCCAAGCCTAAACTTCCAAATCTCCTTCCCCCCGGTGTGGGGGAAGGTTGGGATGGGGGGCCAGGCAGTAGTCTGCCCTCCGCGGCGGCCGGAGCCCGGTCCCCGGCCCTTCAAGTTTGCCAGCCTACTTCCGCCGTCATGTAGGCACTTCGACCCTGGGTCAATACGACCAAAGGCCCTGGTTGGAGCCGTCTCTCCGTCGTATAGTTAAAGGATGGACGCGAGACGTCTTGGGCCGCGGTTGGCGTTGGCGGCGATGCTTTTGCCTGCCGCCGCGTTCGCGGCGGTCGAGCACCAGCCCATGCCGCTGGGCGTCCTCTTCGGCGGTCTGACCTTCCGTCCCGCGCTCCTTTCCGAGCGCGTCGAGGCGGGATTCGCCGAATTGGGCCGCTATATCCGATCTCCCGCCGCCCGGCAGGAGCTTTCGCCCGATGTCCTTAGGCGCCTCGGCCCTCTCTCGGGACTCGATCTTTCGACTCCCGAGGGGCGCAACGCCTGGGCGCCGTTGAGCCGGCGCTTGTACTCCGTCCTGAAGGAATTGGGAGATCCGGCGCTGACGGAAACGCTCAAGAAGGATTTGGTCAGGCAGGCGGCGGCCGAGGCGGACGACGCTTTGGCTCAGGTTTCCAAGGAACTGGACAACCGCATCGACGGCGTCATCGAGACGTTGGAGGAACGGGCCGCGGACGTCAAGCCGGAGCAATGGGAGCCGATTCAGCGGCATCTTCGCGCGCTGGCCGTCTTCGAGGCGAAGCCGGGGCGCGCGGCCGAGCACGCGCGCTTGATCGCCGACGGCCTCAAGGGCGGACGCGAGGCCGAAAAAGTGGGCGAGGCGATGCTGCCCGCGCTTCGCGGCCCGGCTGCGCTCGACGCGGTTCCCGCCGCGCGAGAGAGGATCGCGGGAGCGATCCAGCTCCCGCAGGGCCCCGACTATGCGCTCCACGATTTGGTCAGCCGTTTTTATCCGCACGCGGCGGCCAGCGCGGACTACGCGGTCGTCGCCGTCGTGAGGGGTCCCGAGAAGGCCCGCCGAGAGATCGAGCTCTACGATCCCGGTCTCCATAAGGCCGCCGGCGTGCCTTTGCCGAGCATCGGCCGGGAATGGAGCGACGTCAAAGTCTCGCTTTCGGCCGACGGCAATCAACTCGTGGCCGTCAATCCCGCTCAGGGCGACGAGCCCGGCGGGCTGGCCGTCATGGACGTGCGCTCGCGCAGTTGGTATTTCCTTCTCGCGCTCAAGAGCGGGCTGAAATACGCGGTCATGAGTCCCGAGGGCGGAGAGGTCATTTACGCCTATACGGAAGGAGACAAGGACTTCGTCGTGATCCACGACCTTGCCTCGGGGGCGGACGCCTGGCTGTGGTCCGGGCAGGACAGCGTCGAGCACCTTCGTTTCGCGGATCCCAAGACCGTGATCGTGGAGTTGAAGAAAAAAGGGCTCGTTCCGATCCCGCTGAACGTCCGTTGGAGTCCGCGGCGCGTCGATCGTCCCTCCGTGCCCGCCGTCCGGCCCCGACGACGCGCCTCGGCGATCGTCTTCGGCATGTTGTGGGGGATCATGCTCGCGACGCTCCATGAATATCCAGCACCGCTGGCGCTGGTGTTCCTGATTTCCGCCCTCGCCGCGTACTTTTTCTTCCAGGTGGAGGATACGGTCGACGCCGTTCCCACCGACAAGAACGCGCCCCGCCTGCTGGAATAAACGCTTCAAGCGCTCTCTTCCCCGGGCCTTGATATCCGGTCGTTCCCCGGCCATACTTTCGCGGAGGGCGAAACCCTATGGCCAACACTCCCGCGTCCGCGATTTGGGATCCTCGCTGGAGTCCCGCCCGTTTGCTGGCCGCGCCGCTTCTGATCGCGTTGTTTTCTCTGCCGGTCGAGTTGGGCTCCGAGAACTTGGTGTTAAGCGCGTTCTATCCGTCGCCGCTCGGCATCTACGCGAACCTCACGACGACCAATCAAACCGTGCTCGCGCGCGACGGGGGCGCGGTCGCCATCGGCACCTCCAGCCCGGATCCCTCGGCGGCGCTCGACGTCCGCTCGACCGGAGGCGGCCTGCTGGCTCCCCGCATGGACACGACCGCTCGCGACCATATCTCGCGGCCCGCGGATGGCCTTCTGATCTACAACATCTCGACTCACCAGTTCGAGTACCGCAACTCAGCCATCCCGGCCTGGTCGCCTCTGGGCGGCGGCGGAAAGATACGCCAGTCTGATTTCCAGAGGATTTTCGGCGGCGCCACCGCGGGAGGTGGGAGCGTCACCATCGACGCGGATATGAACTTGGTGAATAATGGGGCTTCCGCCGCCTCTGGAGGCACCTCAAGCAATCCTGGAAGCTGCAACATCGCCTCGGGCGCTTGCTACTACCCTTTCAGCACCAGCGCTGGTGATTTCTATATGCACGTTATCCTCACCGCCACCGGCGTCCTCTTCGAGGACAACAATCTGAGCTTGCCCCACTCAACGGACGGTCCCTACCTGGTCCCCTGGGACTGAGGCCGCGCCCCGGTCGTTGCCGGTATCGCCGAAAAGCGGTTTAATTTCCTCGTGAGCTACGACTGGGTCACGTTCGACTGCTATGGGACGTTGATCGACTGGGAAGCGGGGATGCGGGCCGCGTTCGGGGAGATCATGCGGCGCCGAGGCATCCCGGGCGCGCCGGACGCGCTGACCGGGCGCTATATCCAGTACGAGCTGCTCGTCGAGCGGCGCGAGTACCGGCCGTACCGCGTCGTGCTTGCCGAGGCCTGCACGCTGCTCTTTAATCAGGAGTTGAACGTCGCGCTCACGGCGGAGGAAGCCGGTTCCCTCGCGGCGTCCCTCCCTTCCTGGCGGCCGTTCGACGACGCGCGCCCGGCCTTGGAGCGGCTCAAGAAGCGCTACAAGCTGGCCGTTCTCTCGAACGTGGACGACGACCTGCTCGCGCCTTCCCTGCGGGCCTTGGGCGTCCCGTTCGACGAGCTCGTGACCGCGGAGCAGGTCCGCTCCTACAAGCCGATCCTCAGCCATTGGCGCGAGGCCCTGCGCCGCTTCGGCGTCACCGAGGACCGCGTCTTCCACGTCGGAGCCAGCTACGTCCACGACATGCTTCCGGCCCGCCAACTCGGCATCGCCTGCGCCTGGATCAACCGCCACGATGAGAAGGCCGCCGGCTCCGTCGTCCCCGACCACTCCCTGCGCAGCCTCTCCGGCCTACCTGAGCTTCTCGCGGCGTAGCCCCGCCGGCGCAAAAACGTCACATTCGCGTCGCAGTCCTCCGAGCCTCCGGCGCTATACTGGAGACAAGGCCGGAAGGAGGTTGTTATGGCTCAGAATCAACAAGAGCGCAGGGTGACCGCCGATTGCCGTCAGGTTCCGGGCTCGCAATGCACGGTGACGATCAGCGGCAAGGAAAACGAGGTGATGGATATCGCCGTGCAGCACGCGGTCGCCAAGCACGGCTACAAGGACAACCCCCAGACCCGCAATCAGATCAAGGGGGCGCTGAAAGAGGAGGCTCTAAGGTAAGCCGAAAGGGGGAAACAGCCCCCCATCCCGCCCTTCCCCCGCGCACATCGTGCGGGGGGGAAGGAGCAGGGGGTCAATTCTCTTCTTTCTCGGTGCGCTTGCGGTCGGACTTCTTGAGGAATTTTTTGCGCAGGCGTATCGACTTCGGGGTGACCTCGACCAGCTCGTCATCGGCGATGTACTCGATGGCCTGCTCCAGGCTCAGGATGCGCGGAGGCGTGATCACGATGGCGTCGTCGGTGGCCTTCGAGCGCATGTTCGTGAGCTGCTTTTCCTTGCACGGGTTCACGACCAGGTCGTTGTCGCGCGAGTTCTGCGCGACGATCATGCCCTCGTAGACGTCGATGCCGGGGCCGAGGAAGAACGTGGCCCGGTCCTGCAGGTTGCACAGCGCGTAGCCGGTGGTGCGGCCGGTCTCCATCGCGATCAGCACGCCGTTCTGGCGCATCGCGGCGTCGCCGGACTTCGGGGCATAGCCGTGGAAGCTGTGGTGCATGATGCCGGTCCCTTTCGTCGAGGTCAGGAACTCGGACTTGAAGCCGATCAGCGAGCGGGACGGGATCACGTACTCGAGCCGCAGGTGGTCGCCGCCCTCGTTGACCATGTTCACGAGCTGCGCGCCGCGCCGTCCGAGGCTCTCGAAGACGACGCCCTGCCAGTCCTTGTGGACGTCGATGACCAGGCTTTCGGTGGGCTCGAGCTTGCGGCCGCCCTCTTCCTTGTAGATCACCTCGGGACGGGAGACCGCGAGCTCGAAGCCCTCGCGGCGCATCGTCTCGATCAGCACCGAGAGATGCAGCTCGCCGCGGCCCGAGACCTTGAACTTGCCCTCGCCGGGCAGCTCCTCGATCTTGAGGCCGACGTTGGTCTGCTGCTCGCGCAGCAGGCGCTCCTTCAGGTGGCGGCTCGTGACGAACTTGCCGTCCTGGCCGGCGAACGGGCTGTCGTTCACCATGAACTCCATCGAGAGCGTGGGCTCCTCGATGACGAGCGGGGGCAAAGCCTCCGGATGGTCCGGCGTCGCGAGCGTGTCGCCGACGTTGACCTCCTCCAGTCCCGCGACGGCTACGATGTCGCCGGCCGTCGCGGAGTCCACCTCGCGGCGCGACAGGCCGAAGAAGCGCTCCAGGCGGTTGACCTTGCACGGCACGAAGCGGCCGTCGGGCTTGACCAGCACGGCCGGCTGGGCTTTCTTGATCATGCCGTTGACGATCCGTCCGATGCCGATCTTGCCGACGAAGTTGCTGCGGTCGAGCATCGTGACCAGCATCTGCAGCGGGCGCTCGGCGTTCGCGAGCGGGGCCGGGACGTGCTGCAGGATCGTCTCGAACAGCGCGGACAAGTCCTTCGCCGGGGAGCCGGCCTCGCGCGAGACCCAGCCTTGCTTGCCGGCCGCGTACAGCACCGGGAACTCGAGCTGCGGATCGGTCGCGCCGAGGTCGATGAACAGGCTGTAGACCGCGTCCAGCACCGGTCCGGGGCGGACGTTCGGGCGGTCCATCTTGTTGATCACGACGATCGGGGACAGGCCGAGCTGCAAAGCCTTGCGCAGCACGAACTTGGTCTGAGGCATCGGGCCGTCGACCGCGTCCACCAGCAGGAGCGCCCCATCCACCATCTTAAGGATGCGCTCGACCTCGCTGCCGAAGTCGGCGTGGCCGGGGGTGTCGACGATGTTGATCGTGTTCGTCTTATAAGGAACGGAGGTGCATTTCGCGAGAATCGTGATGCCGCGCTCGCGCTCCAGCGGGTTGTGATCGAGGACGGCCTCTTGGGCCTCCTCCGGCTTCACGTTGAACTCGCCCGTCTGCTTGAGCATCGCGTCGACCAAGGTCGTCTTGCCGTGGTCGACATGGGCTATAATGGCGATATTTCGGACGTCGGACCTTCGTGGTTCCATGGGGGTTAAGGGTGCGCGCCTTGAGAGTGGGAGACGGCATTATACCAAATCCAGATGAGCCGAATCTCGGACCTTAAGGCCCTGATCGCCAAGCTGCCCGAGGACGAGACGTTGAGATTCGCCCTGGGCCGGTTGCTCTCGGAGGCCCGGGACGCGGACGGCGCCGTCGAGGCCTTCCGGGAGGCCGTCCGGCTTAAGCCCGATTTCACCGCCGTTTACCTCGCTTTGGGCAAGGAGCTCAAGCGCGCCGGGCGCCTGGACGAGGCGCGGGAGGCCTTCCAGGCCGGTTTGGAGGCCGCCGCCCGCACCCGCGACGAGTTGGCCCGAAAGGCGATGGAAGCCCTGCTGAGAGCCCTCCCTTAGGATTTCCTTACCGTTTATTTACATCGCCGCTGAGGCCCCTTTACGTCGGTCCTCTATACTTTGGAGCGAAGAGGACGGGGGAAGAATGAAGATGCGAATCAAGGTTTTGCTGACGGCGATACTCGGGACGGCGATCGCGGCGCGGGCTCAGAGCGCCAAGGAGATGTCCTCCCAGGCCAACGTCGCCTTGGACAAGGCCGAAAAATTGGCCAGCCAGGACAACGTCTGGGCGGGCTTCTTCCTTGAGGACTACAGGAACCTGGCTCAACAGCTCGGCCGGGCGGACGACACCAAGGCCCGGCGCAAGCGCTGGCTCGACGCCTCGCTGGCCCGCATGCGCGACGACGCCTCGCGCGGCGTCTTCTACACGCGGCTGGAGTTCATCGGCGAGCACGCCTTGGAGCTGGGCGTGCCGCTGGCCACGATCTTCGAGCGCATCCAGGAGGCCAACAAGATCGCGCTCGACGTCCGCGAGAAACAAATCATTCAGATGGCCCACGCGACCCCGCCGGACACCTTGGAGATCGACATCGCGATACGCCGCCTGGCCTCGGATATGCAGTCGGTGGGCATGCCGGACATCTCGATCCAGCACGACATGTTCGCCCTGCGGGACCAGGTCTCGAAGGCCATGCCGGTGGCCGTCGCCCAAGTCGACAACGCTCTATGAGGCGCGCCCTCTCCCGAGGGGACGGGGGGAGCCCACCGGGCTCCCCCACGGGCCTGGCCGTAGCTGTGGACTGGGCTGCAGTCTTGCTTGGCGTTCGGACACCGGCCCGTTCGGCCGCGTGGGGCGGCTGGGCTGGATGAGGGCGGGGGGTGAGGGGTTAGGCCGTTTCTTTAACGTAAGCCAGGGCCGACTCGGCGGCCCTGGCTCCGCTCTGAATGCAGTCCGGCAGGCCCCCGCCGCGATAGGCGCTTCCCGCCAGAACCAACCCCGGGCTCAGGCTCTTCTCCAGCCGCGCCACCATCGCCGCATGGCCGACCTTGTACTGCGGCATCGCGCGCGGCCAGCGCTGGACCCGCGTCAGGACCGGCTCGGCGTCCAGGTCCATCAACTCGCGCAGCTCGCCGCGCGCCAGCTCGACCAGCGCGGCCTCGTTTAGCGTCCGCGCGTCCTCTCCGGCCACGTAGCCCCTGAGCAGGATGTGGCCTTCCGGCGCGCGGCGCGGGTACTTCGACGAGGTCCAGGTGCAGGCCAAAAGGCGCCGTCCCTCGACCTTCGGCGCGACGAAGCCGTAGCCGCGCGGCGCGGGAACGCCGGCGTAGCCGAGCGAGACGGTCGCGATCGAGGCGTACTCGATGCCCGATAAAAGCGCCGCGGCTTCGGGCCACTCCTTCAACAGTTCGGCCGAGGCGTAGGCCGGCGCCGCGAGCACCACCGCGTCGGCCGGAAGCCTCCGCCCGCCCGACAGGAGGACCGTGAAGCCCCGGCCGTCCTTACCGACGCCGGCGGCCGCCTCCGCGACGACGGTCCCGGGAGGCAGGCGCGAGGCCAGAGCCTCGACCAGCCGGCCCATGCCGTCGCGGAGCGACATGAACAGCGTATAGCGGCTCTCCTTGGCGGGAGGGCGCGCGCGCAGGCCGCGTATCACGCTGCCGTGGCGGCGCTCCAGCTCCGCGAACTGCGGGAAGGTCGAGAGCAGGCTCAGCTGGCGCGCGTCGCCGGAGTAGATGCCCGAGACCAGCGGCTCGGCCACCCGCGCGAACAGTTCCCGCCCGAAGCGCCGTTCGATGAAGGAGGCCAAGGACTCGTCGCCGTCCGCGGGCCGCGCCGGCAGGACCATGTCGAGGGCCGCGCGCAGCTTGCCCGGCCAGCTCAGCAGGGGGCTGAAGGCGAACGGGAGCAGGCGCGTCGGGGCCATCAGCATCAGCCCCTCGGGCAGCTCGACCAGGCGTCCCCGACGCACGATGTAGGTCGCGCGCCCCGGCAAAGTCGCGACCAGCTCGTCCTCGAGGCCGAGCTCCTTGCAGAGCTGGAGGCCGGCTGGCTTTTGGGAGATGAAGGAGTCCGGGCCGGACTCGATGACGAAGCCGCCGGTCCGCTCGGTGCGGACGACCCCGCCCAGCGGGCCGGGCTCCAGCAGCGAGACCGACGCGGACGGGTCCTTGCGCGTCAGGAAATAGGCGCAGGCGAGGCCGGAGATCCCGCCGCCGACGACGACGACGCGCGGGGACACGGGGAGGTCAGTTCAGCAGCGGCAGGCCGAGGGCCGCGCGGGCGCGATCGGCGAGGACTTGGATCAGCAGCGGGTGGACGTTCAGGGACGGCATGCGCTCCAGGCGCATGCCGAGCTCCTTCGCTTGGCCGCGGTAAAGGATGTCGATGTCGTAGAGGATCTCGAGATGGTCCGAGATGAAGCCGATCGGGGCCATCACGACGTCCTTGACGCCCCGGCGGGCCAGCTCCGGCAGGACCTCCGCCGCGTCCGGCCCCAGCCACGGCTCGCCGGTCGGGCTCTTGGACTGGAAGACCCGCGTCGCCGGCACGCCGGGCAGGCGCTCCATCACCCCGCGCGCGGTCTCCTCGAGCTGGGCGACGTACGGGTCGCCCTCCTTCAAGATGCGCTGAGGGAGGCTGTGGGCCGTCAAAAGAAGGTGCGGACGCGCGCCCGCGGGGAAGCGGTCCAGGGCCTCGCGCACGTTGCCCGCGATCGCGTCCAGGAACGACGGCTCCGCGTGCCAGCCCTCGATGAAAGCCACGTCCATGCCCGGCGCCAGCTCGCGCCGCGCGGCCTCGACCTGCTCGCGGTACGCGCCGATGCTCAACGCCGAGAACTGCGGAGCCAGGCAAATCGCGATCACGCGCTCGACGCCGT
Organism: uncultured Elusimicrobia bacterium; assembly: GCA_964566245.1. Lineage (GTDB taxonomy): Bacteria > Elusimicrobiota > Elusimicrobia > CAZMIB01 > CAZMIB01 > CAZMIB01. Next base: position 20,926 of record CAZMIB010000003.1, read on the forward strand.
CCTTCGCCATCTCCTGGAAGGTCTCGCGGATGTACGGATGCCAATGCCGCATGCCGACGTAGGCTTTCGACGGCAGGCCCAAGGCGCGCAAGCGCGCCTCGACCGCCTGCGCCTGGGCGCGGCTGATGTCCAAAAGGGGAGACTTGCCGCCGATCTGGCGGTACTTGTCCTTGAGGTCCTCGAGGAACTCGGGCGTGAACGGACGGCCGCGGCGGACGTCCTTCAGATAAGGCTCGACGCTCTCGAGGGAGTCCGGACCGCCCATCGCGAGAAACAGCAGGCCGAGCTTCATCGCGCCTCCGCCGTCTGCAGTTTGTGCTCCCTGACCGTCTCGGCCGCCGCGAGCACGTTCGCGACCGGCGTTCCCGGCAAGATGCCGTGACCGAGATTGAAGATGTAGCCCGGGCGCGACGCGCCCTCTTTGAGCAGGGCCTTCACGCGGCGTATGACCTCGGCCCGGGGTCCTTGCAGGATCACCGGGTCGAGGTTGCCCATGACGGCGCGGTCCGGCAGGCGCTCGAAGGCCTCGCTCAGCCTGACGCGCCAGTCGACGCCGATCACGTCGCCCCCGGCCGCGGCGAAGTCCTCGAGGAAGGTTCCGGTTCCGGTCCCGAAATGGAGGGTCGGGACGCTTTGTCCGCTTATAGCCGCGCGCGAGTGCGGCAGTACGTGGTCGCGGTAGTCGTCCGGCGTCAGGCAGCCGACCCAGCTGTCGAAAAGTTGGACCGCCTGGACGCCGGCGGCGACTTGGGCGCGCAATAGATCGTTGGCGGCGCGGGCCAGGCGCGCGAGCAGCCGCTTCCAGGCCTCGGGCTGCTCGAGCATGAAGCGCTTGGTCCTCTCGAAGTGGCGCGAGTGGCCGCCCTCGATCAGGTAGCTCGCCAAGGTGAACGGGGCGCCGGCGAAGCCTATCAGCGGGACTTTCAACTCGCGGCGCAGGATCTTGATCGTCTCGAGCTGGCAGGCCATGTCGCGCTCGGGGTCCAGGGGCCCGAGCTTGTCCACGTCCGCGGGCTCGCGAATCGGCCGCGAGAGCACGGGGCCCTCGCCCTTCTCGAAAGAAAGACCCGCGCCCATCGCGTCCAGCGGGATCAGCAGGTCGGTGAACAGGATCGCCGCGTCGACCGGGAGGGCGCGGATCGGCTGAAGGGTAACCTCGGCCGCCAGCTCGGGAGCCCGGCAGATTTCAAGCAGCGAGTGCTTCTCGCGCAGCGCGCGGTACTCGGGCATGTAGCGCCCGGCCTGGCGCATGAACCAGACCGGGACGCGCGCGACGGGCTCGCGCCGGCAGGCCTTGAGGAAGACGTCGTTCACTTCGCGATCTCGGCCAGCTTTTGCAGGCGCTCCGCGGCCACCTTCTTGATGTGCTCGGCCAGCTTCGGGTTCTTGTCGAGCAAGGCGCGCACCTGGTCGGCGGGGAGCTGGAAAACCTTGCAGTCCTTCTCGGCGGTCACGGTCGCGGTGCGCTCCACGCGCCCGATCAACGCGATCTCGCCGAAGTAGTCCCCGGGCTGGAGGCGCACGACCTCCACGCCGCCGAGGAACTTGCGTATCTTGTTCACCGAGACCTCGCCCTGCTGAAGGACGAACAGGTCCTCGCCTTTATCCAGCTCGCGGATGATCGGGGTGAACTTGGGAACGTCGAGCAAGGTCAGGCCGGGAATGGCTTGCTGTATCTCCTCCGGGGCCAGTCCGACCTCGCGGGAGAGTTTGAAATTGTCGCCGAGCCACTTGATGTGAGCCGGGGTCAATTTGACGGGTTTGGCTTTGTCCAAAGGGGTCATGAAATCCTCCGAAAACGTATTTTACCACGTCGGGCGGATCCCTATCAATAAGGAAGGCTCGACAAATCCGGCCGGAAAAGGGATAATTGGCGCGATGAAACCCACTGTCGCGGTCGTCGGAGCATCCAAGGACAGGGCGAAGTACGGCAACAAGGCCGTGCGCGCCTACCTTCAGCAGGGTTACGATGTTTATCCCGTCCATCCGAAGGAAGCGGAAATCGAGGGGTTGAAGGTCTACCGCTCGGTGAAGGACGTCCCCGTCGCCTTGGACCGGATCACCGTCTACCTGCCGCCGCCGGTGGCGATCCAGATACTGCCCGACCTCGCGGCCAAGGGGGCCAAGGAGCTGTTCATCAACCCCGGTTCGGAGAGCGACGAGCTCGTCGAGAAGGCCCGCGCCCTTGGTTTGAAGCCGCTGCTCGCCTGCAGCCTCGTGGCCGTCGGCGTCAGCCCCGACTCGATTTAGACCGTGTCCAAGCGAGAGAGCGGCGCCAGCCTGACCCGCGAGGAGATCAAGTCCGTCCTGGGCTTGAGCGTCATCTTCGGCCTTCGGCTTCTCGGCCTTTTCCTGCTGCTGCCGGTCCTCAGCCCTTACGCGCGCGGCCTCGCCGGAGCGACGCCCTTCCTGGCCGGCCTCGCGGTGGGAGCCTACGGCCTCAGCCAAATGGTGCTGCAGATCCCGGTGGGCCTCATGTCCGACCGCTGGGGACGCATCAAGGTTCTTGTCGTCGGCCAGCTCGTCTACGCCTTGGGCGCGGCGCTGGCCGCCCGGACGCATTCGATCCATACGCTGCTCGCCGCGCGCATGATCCAAGGCGCGGGCGCGATCGCCTCGGTCGTCGTCGCGATGATCGCCGACGTCACGCGCGACGAGGTCCGCACGCAGGCGATGATGTTCGTCGGCATCTCGGTCGGGCTGAGCTTCATGGCCGGCTTCCTGTTCGGCCCGTTGATCGCCGCGCGGTGGGGCGTCCCGATGATCTTCTGGGCCCTGGCCGTGCTCGATGTGATCGGGGCGATCTACCTGTGGACCTGCCTGGAGGAGCCCAAGCACCACGTGCGTTCCGACCTTTCGGTCGCCCATTTGCGGACGGCTCTGACCGACCGCAACCTGCTCAACCTCGACCTGCTCAACTTCTGCCTGCACTGCGGCCTGACGGCCACCTTCGTCGTGACGCCGTTCGCGCTGCGCGAGCGCTTCGGCGCCGCGGGGACGGGGAAGGTGTACGGTCCGATGATTCTGATCGGAGCCCTGATGATGGGCCCGTTGAGGATGGCCGAGAAGCGCAAGCGCCTGCGCGAGCTGCTGATCTCGGGCCTGGCCGTCTCGACCGCGGGCTACCTGATCCTTTCGATGTATCCGAAAGGGACGGCCTGGCTCGTCGCGGGGATCATCGTTTTCTTCGCCGGCTTCAACCTGCAGGAGCCGACCTTGCCGTCCTTGGTCACGCGCTTCGCGCCCTCGTCGCTGCGCGGCTCGGCGGTCGGGGCGTTCAGCATGGCGCAGTTCTTCGGCTCCTTCTGCGGCGGGGCGCTCGGCGGCTGGTTCCTCGGCCACGGCCCCAGCGACCTGTTCGTCGTCCTGCCCTTCCTCGCCGCGACGGCGGCCATCGCCTGCCTCGCGCTCGATGATCCTCGCTTCATCCGCCAGCTCCACCTGTCGATCGACGCCGAGGTCCTCGAGGCGCGGAAGGCGCTGCGCGGCCTGCCTCTTTACGACGTCCGTCCGTTGCCGAGCGGCGCTCTCGAGGTCAAGTACTCGGACCGCAAGACCGCCGCCGGCGAGATCCATAAGGCCCTCGAGGCCCACGGCATAGCTTGGCGGGAGGCCGCGTGACCTTGTTCTCGCTCGCGATCGTCGTCCACGTGCTCGGCGTCATCCTCTGGGTCGGCGGCGTCCTCGCCGGCGGCCTGCTGATCCGTCTGCGTCTGGACGGCGACCCCTCCGGCAAGCTCGCGGAGGGGGAGAACCGCGTCTTCAAGTCCCTCGCCGGCCACGGCATGATGCTGACCGTCCTCGCCGGCGCCGCGCTGATCGCGCTGCGCGGCGGCCTGTACCTCCATCAAGGCTGGTTCATAGCCAAGCTGATCCTGGTCGCCGCCCTGATCGGCCTGCACATGACCCTGCGCGTCCGCGGCAAGCGCCTAGCCGCCGCCCCCGAGTCCGTCACCGGCGGCACGCTGTGCGGTCTGCAAGCCGCCATCTCCCTAGTCGCCGCCGCGATCCTGCTGCTGGTCTTCACCCAACCGTTCTAACGCTTTCCTTTTCTTAACTCTTAGAGTGCCCTCTCCCGTCGGGAGAGGGTGAGGGTGAGGGGCTTCTCCGTCGTAAAATTAGTACCTCCGCCGTGAATGTGGTATAATCCATACCTCACCACGGGGTCGTGGTGTAGCTGGCCCAACACGCCGCCCTGTCAAGGCGGAGACCGCGGGTTCGAATCCCGTCGACCCCGCCAGTTTTCTGCAAAGATAGAACTCCAAGTCGGCCTCCCTCGTCCGGGAGGCCTTCTTGTTTTTCGGGCATGATGGGCAGCCGGTACGTGATGGTCCCACCGTCGGGCCGGTCCATGTCGATCCGGTCGATGAACGACCGCAGGAAGGACTTGCGCTCGAACATATCGCCCTTGTCCAGCGACGAGTGCAGGTCCGAGACCAACGCCCGCACCTCCGCCCGGCCTAGGTCGATCGCCTTCGACGCGCGCTGAAGCTCCAGGTCCACCCGCGCGCCCTTCAGCGCCTCGATCTGAGCCCGCAAGTCCTTAATACGGGGCGCTAGGTCATCCATGTCCAGCTTGCCGGTCTCCAGCGCCGCGTAGAGCTTGTCCAAGCGGCCGTTCAGGACGTCGATCTGCGCGTCCTTCTCCTCCAGAAGCTCCTCGATCTGAGTCTTGCCTCGGTTGACCTCGTTGTTGACTAGCTTGATGAGCGCGGTCAGGTGGTCCTCCGTCAGCACGTCCGACTTGAGCTTTTGGACCACCCCACGCTCGACCTTCTCGCGCGGAATCAGCCCGAACCGGCAGCCGTGCTCGCCGCGCCGGATCTTGTTGTGGCACGCGTAGTAGAAGTACCGCGAGCTCTTCCCCGCGCAACCCGCCATGTTCGCGCCGCACTTGCCGCAGAACAGGAAGCCGCTGAGGAGATAGCTGCTGCTGACGGTTCGCGGGTGGACGCGACGGGGGCTGCGTTCCTTGATAACCTTCTGCGCCTTCTGAAACACCTCATGCTCGATGATCGCCGGGTGCGCGTTCTCGACGCGAATCATCTGGTCTGCCGGCCGGTCCACCGCCTTGACGGAGTTCTTCGTGACGCGGTTGAAGATGAGGACCCCGGTCACCGTTTCGTTGCGCAGGATGTAATGGATCGCGTTGATCTCCCACTTCCTGCCGCGCCGGGTTCTGAGACCCTCGGCGTTGAGAGCCCGAGTGATCTCTTTCGCGCCCTTGCCCGCCAGGGCCATCTTGAAGATGCGCCGGATGACCGGAGCCTCGGCCTTGTCGGGCGTCAGCTTCCACTTGTCCGCGTTCCCGACCCGGACCTTCACCTTCGTGAAGCCGTAGGGCGGGATGCTCCCGTTGAGAAAGCCTCGCCGCGCGTTCTCCTTCATGCCCCGGATCGTGTCGTGCGACAGGTTCTCCGAGTAGAACTCGTCGATCACCTCAATGATGCCTTCCAGCAACTTGCCCGAGGGACTGTCGTCGATCTGCTCGTTGATCGAGACGACCTCGACCCCGTGCTTGCGGAGCAGCTTCTTGTAGATGATCGAGTCCTCTCGGTTGCGCGCGAAGCGCGACAGCTTCCAGACGAGGATCGCGTTGAAAGGCGGACTCTTCTGTCTCGCCGCCGAGATCATCTCCGAAGCGCGTGCGACCGCCGCCAGCCGCCGATCCGT
>CAZMIB010000003.1:26608-27627 GCA_964566245.1 uncultured Elusimicrobia bacterium
TTTGGGCCCGAAGAGCGATAGGTTCCAGAGCAGGATCGGGTTGAAAGGGGGCCTTTTCTGCTCCGCCGCCGAGATCATCTCCTGGAACTTGGGCCTATCCGCCGTCCGCGCGCTCCGCGCCTCGTCCACGTACTCGGAACGGATCGTCCAACCCCGCCGTGCCGCGTAGTCCCGGAGCGCCTTGAGCTGGGCCGGGATGGAGAGGTCCTTGTCCGCCTGCCGCTCGGAGGAGACGCGGGCATACAGCGCCGCCCGCGTCTCGCCGTTTTTTTCTATTTCCTCGTTCATGGGTTCCTCCATTGCCTACGCTCGCCCGACCTGCGGCTCGCCCGCATCCTTCGCTTGCGGCTTCTCCATCCGCTTCCGGTCCTCCAAGACCTTTCGCCCGATCATGCGCGCCAGAATCCTCAAGCCCTCCATGTGCTCTTCGCTGATCCTTCCGACGACCTCACGAGTATGCTCGGTATTTCCATTTTGCTCTAGCAATGTCCTCCTATGCGGACCGTCGCCCGGTGGACGCGGCCCTGAGTTTTAGGGGGAGTCCAATACCCCCGGTTACGCTTCACCGAAACGCTATCGGCATCCGGAAGCCGCAGCCCGACGGCTCCCCTTCCAACACCAGCACAATCCGGCGCGCTACGGGCTCAAGCGCGAAATGAAATTCGGTCCCCCAAGCGAATCGCGAGAACACCAAGTCGCGCGGCAAGACCTCGCTGTAGAGCGGTTGGTCCTGCTCATCGTAGGCCCCGACGCCAAGCAGCGCGCATGCGCCCCGCGAAATGTTGCCGAGACGGACTCGCAGCCGGTAGTCCTTCTTCTTCGACGCGAGCGCCAGGTCCAGCACCTTCCACGCGCCCGCATGGTACGGCTTGTCGAGAATCGGCCGAGCCGCCCAGGGAGCGCCGCGCGGCTTTACCACGCTCGGCTTCAGGTCCCGTCCCACCCAAGGGCCTAAATTCTGCCACCCCCGCCTTGTCAAACAGAACCCCGACCCGAAACAAAACACCCCCCCGCCCCCC
>CAZMIB010000003.1:27637-45859 GCA_964566245.1 uncultured Elusimicrobia bacterium
GGGTCCAGGACCTGCCATACGCCCGCAGGGTCCGGGTTGTCGAGAATCGGCCGGGCCGACCGGGAAGCGCCGGGCGGCTTGACCACGTCCGGCTTCAGGCACAGTCCCATCAATGGCCTGAATGTCGGCCACGCGCGCATGGCAAGCATGACCGCGACCGGAACGCAGAGCGCCGCGACGTGCGGCCAGCGCCTGAAGCGCCAACGCGATTCCCAAATATAGTTCTCATTGAATCGACGCTCGTCCGCCCAAGATTCCCGAATCCATGTCCAAACGGGGCTCATCGGCGGCTTCGCCGCGACCGGCGCGGGCTCCGGCTGCGCGGGGGCCTCCGCCCGCGCCCACGGAACCGGCGGGGACACCGGCTTTGCCGGCGGCGGCGCGGGTTCGTGGCGGCCCGGCAAAGTCGGCTTCTCCGGGTCCAGGCTGTAGACCGCGCCTTTGGAGTCGATCAGCTCCAGCTTTTGGCCGACCTTGAACAAGTCGTCGAACATCCCGAAATAGTGGCGCTGCGGCTCGATCCAAGAATGTTCCGCTATAAGGCCCACCAAGGCACGGCGGATAGTCTCGTCTCCGCAGAGCCACCAGACTTGATTGAGGTCCCGGCGATTCGAAAGATCGCGGAGCGAGCCGATCAGCCGGCCGCGGCTCTTGAGGTTCAGCTCAACCTCCAGTCCCACGCGCGCGGGCTTCTCGGGCTCGGGCGGCTTGAACCAGAACTCGCCGTCGCAGAGCTTGTCCGTCTCGTTCTTCTTGCGCTCCCAGAGGAGGCTTTCTGGCAGCAAGCCCTGGATATGCGGATGCTCTTCCAGAACCAGACCAGCCCTCGCGCATGCCATCCGGTGGTTGAAAATGAACGGCTTGAACTTCTGGAGCAGGAACCTCCGCTTCATCCTTAGCTTGCCGTGCTTCGCCAGAGTCCGGTAGCCTTTGGGCTTGAGGTAATAAGCCTTTCTCGGCTTCAATCCGGTCTTGAACTCCTGGATCAGGCCCTTCTCTTTCAGAGTCGCCAGCACCTTGTAGGCATAGGTCTGGTTGGCATAAATCAGTTCGATCTCCCGGATGCTCAGATAGCCGTACTCCGATATCTTCTGTATCAAGGTCACCATCTTCTCGGTCAGAGCCTTGGAACCCAGGTCGTCCCCCGGCCTCTTCCCTGTTTCAATGTCCTCGGTTTCTCCAGGCCCTTCCGACACCTCAAAGAAATCCATTCCCTCTTCCTGCTCTTCGTTCTCGTCCAAGTCTATCCCTCCTTGCCCCGCACCTTACTCCAGCCCCGTTTCGAACCCTTGCAACCCCCAACAAGATTCATCATATGGTTGGGGGAGTGGGGTCAGCGGGCCACGTACTGGCGCGCTGACCCCACTCCCCGGTGAGAAACGGGGCCCAATTGTTCCGATGCGGGGCAGAGTGCCGTTTCTCAGTGACGCAGACGCTCCTATGACTCCACCACCGTTTACACCACTGCTTCCACCAGTTGCCCGCCACTCTATGCAATCTGATTGCATGCTGTATTTGAAAAAAAGCCTCGCCCTACGCCTTCCCAGCCTTGTCTTGGATCGCATGGAGCCAGGAAACAAACTCCCTATGCTCTTGCTCCGTCCCTCCGACCTGCGCCATCCCGATCCGCCTTCGGCCGCCGCCCTTGACCCATCCCTCCAGCCTCTTGGCCTCTCTCACAATCGCTTGATCCACGAACTTCTCGACCTTCTCGTCCTCATGCTTTCCGAATCGCTCAGATGCCACTCGATACGGCTTCTCCACCGATTCCAGCACTCGGCTGACCTTCTGGTAGAGGATGTCCCGGATACCATATCCCTGTTTCACAAGAACTGCCGATTGAAGGACTTCCTCCCCGGTCAACACGTCCTCCAGGATGAATCGGAACTGCTCTTCCGGCAGCGCCCGCATGACCTTCTGGATCGCCTTCGCCGGGAAACGGTGCCGCCTCTGAAGGTGCAAGGCAACCGCCAGGCCGACCGTGTGCTCCGGGTTTAAGTAGTACGATTTGTAACCTCCCTTGTGGATCGGCAGGGGAATGAATTGGTACCCGGGCGAGCTGTAGAGCTGAAGATTGCGCCGAGAGACCTTGAGCCTGTACAGGTGCTCGAAGAGCTTTAGAAACTCTTTGGTCTCCAGCAGGCACGACTGGAACGGATCCGCGAGGATTCCGCGGTGCGAAGACGCGTAGATTTCCTCGTACGTCATCGTAACCCGCTCTAGCGCCTCCGTGCGGTCAATTTTCATAGCCCACAGTATGCAATACTATTGCACACTTGTCAAGCGGTTTCTTGCAGCGCCCGCGAGGTGGGTCTGAGACACTGTTTGACCGTCTTCGTCTGAGAATTTGACGGGTTTTTGACCAAACGATTACAATGTTCAACCTTGATCAAGGTTGAACATGAAGAGCTTTGAGGAATTCCTGACCGTCAAGGAAGCAGCAAAAGTCCTTGGCGTTGCCCCCATCACACTGCGTCGATGGGACAAGATTCGAAGACTTGAGAGTCGGAGGCATCCGATTAACGGGTACCGGCTCTATGATCGCAAAGCGCTGGCCGAGCTCCTGGAGAAGATTAATGGCTAAGTATAGACCCGCTCGTCGCAATGGATCGCTCGTTCGCGAGTCCCAGGCCATCGAGATAGCGCCAAAATTCACGCCGAGTGCGGAGGTCACTCTCTTTCAGGGAGACTGCCTCGACTTGCTGAAGGCGATGCCCGATAAGTCCGCCCAACTTATCGTGACCTCACCGCCCTACAACATCGGCAAATCCTACGAGAAGAGAGCCCCGCTGGAGAGATACCTCGCGCAGCAGGAAGTCGTGATTCGGGAATGCGTGCGCGTACTTGCCGATTCGGGGAGCATTTGCTGGCAGGTCGGGAACTATGTCGGCAAGGACGAAATCGTCCCGCTGGACATCCCGCTGTATTCGATCTTCAGGAATCTCGGGCTCAAGATGAGAAACCGGATCGTATGGCACTTTGAGCACGGCCTCCACTGCTCCAAGCGTTTTTCAGGTCGGTATGAGACCATCTCCTGGTTCACCAAGTCGGACAAGTACACCTTCAATCTCGATCCCATCCGCGTTCCGCAAAAATATCCGAGCAAGAAGTACTTCAAGGGGCCGAAGGCCGGTCAACTTTCCTGCAACCCTCTTGGAAAGAACCCCGGCGACGTCTGGGTCATCCCAAACGTAAAGCACAACCATATCGAGAAGACCATCCATCCGTGCCAGTTCCCCGTGGAACTGATCGAGCGCCTAGTGCTTTCGATGACCAACCCAGGAGATCGCGTGTTCGATCCCTACATGGGCGTGGGAACGACCGCCGTCGCGGCAGTGAAGAATCGCCGCAAGGTCGCAGGGGCCGAGATCAAGACCGACTACCTCAAGGTTGCCAGGCACCGGGTTACCCTGGCGGCCGCTGGGCAATTGAAAACTCGCCCCATGGATCGCCCGGTCTACGATCCCAAGAAGTCGAGCGCTGGCCGACCTCTCAACGGAGCGACGTATCAGCAGAACGGAACCGACGAGCAATTGGTTCTTCTTGACCGGAAACCCGGCTCTCGAAACGGAGTCGGCAAGGAACTGGTCCATGCGTAAGGTTTACGAATACTCACATCTTGGCGGAGCTGAAATCCTAAAGGTCCGGTATCCCTCCATCGAGAAGGAGATCGATGACGTCATAGCCAGCATCAAGGACCTAAAGAAGACCAAAGTCAGCAAAGAAAAGACGATGAAGGGCGAGTTGCTCTACAGCCCAAAGGAGCTCAATGAGCACTTCCGCACCGCCTTTCACAAGAAGAAGTTCCACGAGCTGAAGGACGTTTACACAATCAAGTTCGACAACTACGACTACGAAATCCCGGGCGCGTTCAAGCAGGTGGATTTCGTTAAAGGCAAGGTGCTAACTGAAGTTCAGTTCGGCAAGTATGCCTTCATGTTCTACGACATGGCCAAGTTCCAGTATTTCTTCAACGAGAACAAGGCTGACGTCGGCATCGAGATCGTCCCCTGCCACGCCATGCATAAGCATATGTCCACCGGCGTCTCGTATGGCGAGCAACTCATCTATGACATCGAGCGCCTGAAGCGCCATTTTCCTGCCGTGCCGGTGAAGGTAATTCTAATCGATGTCTGAGCTAACTTCTACGGCTCGGGTCATTCACGGGAGCTAAGATGCCAAAAAACGGCACGGCGGAACTGCTTGCTCTCAAGGTGAAGCAGTGGATTCAAGACTGGGAGAAGGTGAAGTTCGACACCAAGTCCCACCGCCGCAAGCCTCAGCCATGGTTCTATCAGTTCTCGATACCGGCCTCGCACCTTAAGGCTCTAAGCGGTATTTACCCGCGTACGACGAAAGAGCGCCAGCGTGGCGTAGAGGACCTTGGTATCCAACGCCGGCATGAAGCAGACCGCTCCGCAGCGATTCATCAGTTCATTCGCTTCGGCTACCCTTGGTCGGAACTCACCGAACGCAAGCGCGCGTCGGGTGAATATGACGATTTACGAAAGCCCGGGTGGCTTCCGACGGCAATCGTGGTGAATATCCTAGGAGCAGGCGACGAACGATTCGGTCGCCAAGTGGATCGCAACGATCTGGTCACCATCCGAGCCGAAGGTGACGAGCAAGCCTATATTCAGCTTCCCAAGGGCTTCACCGGTGCCAAGTGGCGCCCAGGCACAATTCCCCCGGTTGAGGTTATTGATGGACAGCATCGTCTCTGGGCCTTCGGGGAAGGCGAGACCTACAAAGGAGACTTTGAACTCCCGGTGGTTGCCTTCCATCAACTCGATCTAAGCTGGCAGGCGTACTTGTTCTATTCGATTAATATCAAACCGAAAAAGATCAACGCGAGCCTAGCGTTCGACCTCTACCCTTTACTGCGAACCGAGGACTGGCTCGAAAAATTCGAGGGACATGTAATCTACCGAGAGACTCGTGCCCAAGAACTTGTCGATCTTCTCTGGTCCCACGCTGACAGCCCCTGGAATAAACACATCAACATGCTCGGGGAGACCGGACTCAAGGGCACGATGGTCACTCAGGCCGCTTGGATTCGGTCCTTGCTTGCCACCTACATTCGTAGCTGGGAAAGCCCGCGTTCTCGGATCGGAGGCCTCTTCGGCGCACCAGTAGGCAGTCACAAGCAGACTCTTCCTTGGAGTCGAGCCGAACAGGCTGCTTTCATCATGACCGTCGGGAATCTTCTTGAGAAATCCGTAGTTGAGAGCAAGGACGACTGGGCCAAGAAGCTGAGGGCGATCAAGCCTAAGAACGAGTCCGACCGCGTTAAGGATGCGGCTTTCTCGGGACCCTATACATTGATGAATCAGGACCAGGGTATTCGAGCCATCCTGCATGTCTCGAATGACCTTTGCTATCTCCGCGCCGACAAGTTGAAGCTGGACAAGTGGGGTAAGGGTTCAAACGTGGATGGGAAGGATGCCTCTCAAGTAACGAACGCACTCCAGTCCCTAAAGAAGGAACCCGTCTACAAGTTTCTCGAAGAAATCACCGAGGGTCTAGCGACATATGATTGGCGCACCTCGGGCACTCCTGGGCTCTCACAGCAGGAAAGCTTGATGAAAGCGGCGTTCCGCGGCGCTGGTGGGTACAAAGACCTGCGTCACCAGGTATTACTCCATTTGGCAAAGGGCTCCTCGGAAGTCGCAAAAGCCGCCAAGGATGTCGTTGCTTCTCTAGGCCTGAAGTAATGCCGTTGTCCGCTGCCGGCCAAGCCCAGGTCCAGCGGGCAAGCCGCGCCTCCATCGATGGGATCATTCATCGGCTAAGACGCACCTGGAGATCCTCGCGGTGGCTCCCTCGAAATAACCCCTACCGAAAAGACTCCGTTGGAGCTATTGATGATCAGCTGACGAACGGCCGTCCCGTTGACAATCGGCAGCTCGGAGATTACATAGCGGCGTCCGTTGTGGCGCATTGCCTTGACGGGTGGGCGTATCTCGGCCGGGCGATTGCGTCACAACTCCACGGCGATGGGGACGTAGCGACGCACCTCGCCTATTACGCGGAGCTTCGAGCTGCGATGTCGATCCTAGCAGCAGAAGGCGTCGGCGTATTCTCGAGCGATCATTTCATTCTCGATGCCGGTGGCGCATGCTCTCTGGTGGAGCAGCGCCCGAATCAGAGGCGGCCTGGAAGGCGCGGCACGCATAGCCTTGTATGGCTCGCGCTTGAGCATTGGGCCAACCAGCCGACGGCTAAGGACCTTCTTCTCGAGATAATCGCCCCTGGGGGGCAGCCGTTACGAAATTGGCTCGCAGCCTTCACGGTGCCAGGTGCCAACCAGCAGATTCTTGCCGCAGAATGGCTCAAGAACTGGGGCCTCGATCTCCAAAGGCTGAGCAAGGATAGAGATTCGAGGAACATCGTTAGCTATAGACCTACCGCTTTTACTTCTCCTCGCCCGCTAACTGCCACCCAAACTCTTTATTTTGTTCGTGGACTTTGGGAACTTTGCGAACCGATGGACTCCATGCGCTTTCCGGTTCTCGATCGGCATCTACTCCGCCATTCGATTGAGCGGGCCTTTCAGGCGGCACATGGAAAAACTCCACGCCAATTACCGGCGGTTTTTCGCCGGCAAGTCGATTCAATGATGGGAAGGCTCACGCCGCGAGATCTTAGTGAGGCCCAGTGGCGAGAATTCCTGCTTCGCCGCATTCTCGCTGGCACACCCCAGCTGATCTCCGATGCTTCGGGAGTGGCCCACACCGACGACAAGATTCATTCGAGGCAAGTTCTTGCGCGAGCAACCCTCTTGTTGCGACTTGCGTCCGGAGCGGCGGATCGCCTTCTCAGGCAGATCATGGGATTTACATCCCCCGACCTTGGATTTTGGTGGTTAGCCCTTGGTGAGGATCGGGCGCTTTGGGCTCCCGGCGGTGCGCCTGCGAATCTATCGGAACTCTGGGCGTCGATTCGAAGCGCGCTTGAGGACCTGGAAAAGTGGGAGGGCGACATGTCGCCTTCCACTCCGTCCTATGAGCGCCTTTGGCGAGAGCAAAGCTCGAACGCTGCCGCGTTGGGCTCGTGCGAGCGAATCGGCCTCTGGGGAGTTGGTCTGTGAAGTACATGGGCTCGAAAAGAGCCATGCTTCAAAATGGGCTTGGCAAAATACTCCTTCGTAATTGCCGCGATGCAACACAATTCATCGATCTGTTTTCTGGTTCAGGCGTTGTCGCTTCGTTCGTCGCGCAGAATCGGCCAATTCGTGTTCGAGCGGTTGACCTTCAGTCGTATTCGGCCAACCTAGCGGCATCCGTAATTGCGCGAACGAGGCCAATTGACCCAGAAAAGTGCTGGGAAGCTTGGGAGAAGAATGCAGAGTCATTCCTGGCCAAGCACTTGCGGAGCAAGCAGTCTGCAGCACTCAACCTGGAAGAGATTTATAAATCGAGGCTCTTGCGTGCTCACGTAGATCAAGCCAGAGCCCTCTGTAAGTCGACCCCAAAGGCACCAGTTACTCGGGCATATGGCGGCTACTACTTCTCTCCGACTCAGGCCTTGTTGATCGATGCACTACGAGCCACTGTCCCGCAGAAGCACTCCAGGCATGCGTGTCTAGCGTCCTTGATTCAAGCCGCAAGCAGGAGTGCTGCTGCACCCGGTCATACAGCACAACCGTTCCAGCCGACGAGAACGGGAAGAAAATGGATTCACTCGGCTTGGATGCGGGATATCAGGCTTGAGGTAAAGAGAGCGCTCTCGGTAATCGCGAAGAGCCACGCCCAAGTAGCTGGGAAAGCCGAGGTTTCGGATGCCTGCTTGGTCGCTAAGAGGGTACCGGCTAATAGCCTTGTTTTCGTAGACCCGCCTTATTCGGCTGTCCACTATAGCCGCTTCTACCATGTACTAGAAACTATCTCGACCGGTGCGGCATTGCGTGTCTCGGGTAGGGGCAGGTATCCCTCCCCCCGAAGTCGGCCGAGATCTGATTTCAGCATCAAGGGCGAAGCCGCAGATGCGGTTGTGGGTCTTCTGAAATCGCTCTCCAAGCGTCGTGCAAAGGTGATCTTTACTTTCCCGTGGAATCTCGCCTCCAATGGACTCTCAGGCCGACGGATTGAAAATATTGCGCGTCAGTATTTCTTCACGACGAGAAAGTGCGTGACGAGCAAATTCAGCACCCTGGGAGGGTATGGCGAGCACCGTTCTGCTCGCCAATCAACCTCTGAGCTGATCCTAACTCTCCGCCCCAAGCCGCTCGGCAAGCGCCTCGACCGTCGCGCCAATTAGTTATCACGAGAGCATTACACTAGGGCAATACCCTTCACTGGTGCCGGGCTGTATACTATTGCCGAGCATGATTCTGATCGTCTATGCCGTTGGAGGGCTCATAGACTCCGTTGAGAGTGCGGAGAGCCTTACTTCTGCTGTGAAGAAGGCAGAGCAATTCTGGTCAGAAGCGAACCCGGAAACGGACGACGTGAAGATTTTCGCCGACGATGGGACCCTTCAATGGGAGCCAAAGCGGTCGGCCACTGCGACCGAGAAGCGGTCTTAGCCAAAACGCTTAAGGCTCATTCGACTCCATGCCTAGATCGGGCTCCGGGAGCCTGACGCCCAGTTCCTCCAGGAAGTCGAGATAGACCCTGGCTGCTTCCTCCAAGTCGCTCCAGCCACCCAGCTCGCGCGGCTTGAGTGCGTGTATCGCATTTCGGCGCTGCTGCACCCGCGACATCCAAGTTCCCCAGCGGTTCCGCTCCTGGTCGTCCCATATCGACTTATCGAACAGGACGCGAAGCGATTCCAGAGTCAATTCGTGCGGCAGGACAAGCTTCTCTGGATTCCGCCTGTCCATGACCCGGCGCTTGTCTTTCTTGTAGTCCCGGAGCCAAACCCCAAGAAAGAGTTGCAAGGTACATTCCAGGAGGCTGCCTAAGTTCGCCCATCCCAGAATCAGTCGCCCGACCTGCCGCCGCTTCGATCCCACAGGCCGCAGCAGAGTCTCATCGAGGTTGAGAGCCAACGAGGCATAGCACTCGAGGCGCATGGAGGATAGAAGTTCGGCGGACTCTTTCGGGGCCCAGCCATGGGCCTTGCTCCAGAAGCTCGCCTGATGGGCAATGACCTTTTGGATCGCCCGCACAGTATTCTTCAATGGCACGGCCCGGCGCGCCGCCCAGGCCTCCGCCGCCTCGCGCTCGGCGCGAGCCCGATTCTGGTTAATCCGATAGAATTTTCGCTGTTCGGCGTTCGCCAGCCAATAAGCCATACGCAATGTTACTGAATCTCGCGCCGCCGACGCCGGCCTTCCGCCGTCGCCGCAGCTTACCCGATTTCGAACGCGACCCGAAAAGTTCTATCTTTCATGTAGACTGGGCCGCCAGATTTTCCAAAGAATGGCGAAAAGAGTCCCCCAAAGTTCGGGACTCTTTTTTCTTTCCGTGCTCCCTCTTCTAAGCTGATTGAAAGGAGACCAACGATGCCTCGTCTGCAGCGCCGGAACTTCACGAACCCGGAGAACATCCGGACCTTTCAGAACCAGACGGTCAAGACGATTTCTCTGGACGAGGTCGTGGTGGGCGAGTTCGTCATGCAGCCGGGGTGGCGCTGGTCTCAACACGTCAAGCCGCTCGTCGGCACCCCCTCGTGCCAGCATCACCACATCGGCTACGTCCTAGCCGGCCGGCTGCATATCGATATGACGGACGGGACCTCCTTGGAGATCGGCCCGGGAGATGTGTATGAGATCGCGCCCGGGCACGACGCTTGGGTCGTCGGCGACGAGACCTACCACGGCGTCGAATTCACCGGGGCGCGGACTTTCGGGGTGACGCCCGACGAGCTCGGCAACGGCATCGTCGCGACCCTTCTGTTCACCGATATCGTCGGCTCGACCGCGAAGCTGGCCGAGCTCGGCGACGTTCGCTGGAGAGAGGCGATCGTCCAACATAACGCCCTGATGCGTCGGGAGCTGGATCGCTTCCGCGGCCGCGAGCTGGCGACCACGGGCGACGGCTTCCTTGCCGCGTTCGACAGCGCGGCCCGGGCGGTAAGGTGCGGCGGCGCGATGGCCAAGGCCGCGGCGGGTTCGGGCCTTCCCATCCGCGTGGGCTGCCATACCGGCGAGTTCGAGGTCCACGGCGGCGAGGCCCGCGGGATGGCGGTGCACACGGCGGCGCGAGTCATGTCGCTGGCGGGCGCGGGAGAGGTGTTCGCGTCCTGGACGACCCGCGACCTGCTGGCGGGCTCCGGGATCGAGACCGCCAGCGCGGGTTCTCACGAGCTCAAGGGCGTCCCGGGACCGCGCGAGTTGTTCCGCATCGTCCCTTAGGAAGCTGGAAAATACTGTAAAGTTCTATCTTTAGATGGAAATTCTCCTTAGCTGCCAGAACCTCAGCAAGAGCTTCACACCCCGGCCTCTTTTCGAGGGCCTTTCTTTCGGGCTGTTCGAAGGAGAACGCACGGGCTTGATCGGCCCCAACGGCACGGGCAAGTCCACGCTGCTGAAGATCCTGGCCGGCCTTGAAACTCCGGACGAAGGGAAGGTCGCCGCCCGCCGAGGCCTCCGCGTGGGCTATCTGGAGCAGCGCGATCATTTCGATGCCGCTCCCGAAAACTGGACCGTCCGCGAGGAGCTCGTCGCCGCCCTCGAGGACTTAAGTCTCGATCACTGGGAAGTCGACAGGCGCGTGGAAGCCGGCATGGAGCAAGCGGGTTTCGCGGATCCGGGCCAACGCGTCGCCGGTCTTTCCGGCGGCTGGCGCAAGCGCCTGGCGATTCTCTCCCAAGTCCTGCGCCGGCCCGATCTGCTGTTGCTGGACGAGCCCACGAACCATCTCGATGTCGACGGTGTCTTGTGGCTTGAGCGTTTCCTCTCGGGCCTGACCTTCGCGTTCCTGGCCGTGACCCACGACCGGAGCTTTCTCGAGCGCGTCTGCAACCGCGTCATCGAGCTCAACAAGCGCTACGAGGACGGGCATTTCTCGAGCCAAGGCAACTACAGCGATTTTCTAGAGAAGCGCGAGGAGATGTTCACTCAACAGGTCGCGCGCCAAGACATCCTGCAAAACACGGTCAGAAACGAGATCGCCTGGCTGCGCAGGGGACCGAAGGCGCGAACCACCAAGCAGCAGGCGCGCATCGACCGCGCCGGAGAGCTGATCGACGATTTAGCCGAGCTTAAATATCGCAACGCCCAGGCCCGCGCCACCGAGATCGACTTCGACGCCACCGAGCGCCGGAGCAAGAGCCTGGTGAGCGCGAAGGGCGTCGAAAAGAACCTGGGCGGCAAGAAGCTGTTCGGCCCGCTGGACCTGACGCTCGGCCCCGGCGACAAGCTGGGATTGCTCGGTGAGAACGGCTCGGGCAAAAGCACCTTGCTGAAGCTTTTATCGGGAGAACTGGCGCCGGACAAGGGCGTGATCAAGCGCGCCGAGCACCTGAAAGTCGTGACCTTCGACCAGCACCGCGAGCAGCTCGACATGAGCCAGACCCTCATGCGCTCCTTGTGCGAGGCCGGCGAGCACGTGGAGTTCAGGGGCCGCCGCATCCACGTCTACGGCTGGGCCGAGCGCTTCCTGTTCCGCAAGGAGCAAATGGAGCACTCGCTAGGCCGGCTGTCCGGCGGGGAGCAAGCGCGCGTGCTCATCGCGCGCCTGATGCTGCGCCCGGCCGACGTCCTGCTGCTCGACGAGCCCACCAACGATCTGGACCTTCAATCGCTCGAGGTGCTTGAAGAGAGCATGATGGAGTTCCCCGGAGCGCTGGTGCTGGTCACCCACGACCGCTATCTGTTGGAGCGCGTCTCGCAGCGCCTCTTGGCGCTGGATGGAAAGGGAAACGCCAATTTCTACGCCGATCTGTCGCAATGGGAAGCCGCGCGACGGGAGTCAATCGCGCCGGAAGCCGCGCGTCCCGTCGCCGCCGCGTCCGAGTCGGCGCTTTCACGCTCGCGAGCCAAGGAGATCCGCAAGGTGGAAGCGAGCCTCGAGGCCGCCGAAAAGGAGGCCTCTTCGGCGCGGGCCGCCCTCGAGGACCCGGCGATTGCAACCGACTCGGCCGAATTGGTTAAACGACAAGCTCGGCTGGATGAAGCCAACGAGAAAGTCGAGGCGTTGTTCAACGCTTGGAGCGAGCTGCAGAAGTGACAGGAGAAATATCGCATGGGCAATAACTTGTTCGTGGGCGGCTTTCCTTATGAATCGACGGAGGCGGAGCTGGAGAAAGTCTTCGCCGCTTGCGGCAAGGTCGTCAGCGTCAAAATCCTCCTGGAGCGGGACACGCGTCGCTCCCGAGGTCTCGCCTTCGTGATGATGTCCACGGACGCGGAAGCCCAATCCGCCATCCAAGCCTTGAACGGCTCCATGGTCGGGAACCGCAAGATTTTCGTGAGCGAGGCCCGGCCGCAGGAGGACGGGCCCGGCCGGCCCTCCGCCGGCGGCTACACCGGCCCGGAGCGCCGTTCGGGCAAGGACCGCCGCGCCCAGCCTCCCGCCGCTCGGTCGGAGAAAAGTTGGGAGAAGAAGCCTTGGCAGAAGAAAGAGGGCTTCGGCGACAAGAAGCCTTGGCAAAAGAGGGAAGGCTCTGGCGACGAGAAGCCGTGGCAAAAGAAAGGGGGATTCGGCGGTGATAGGAAGCCCTGGCAGAAGAAAGAGGGCTTCGGCGACAAGAAGCCTTGGCAAAAGAAGGAAGGCTTCGGCGGCGACGAGAAATCCTGGCAGAAGAAGGATGCCTTCGGCTCCAAGAAGCCGTGGCAGAAGAGCGAGGGCTCCGGCGACCAAAAACCGTGGCAAAAGAAAGAGGGCTTCGGCGGCGACAAGAAGCCCTGGCAGAAGAAGGAAGGTTTCAGCTTCAAGAAGCCTTGGCAGAAGAGGGCAGGCTCGGGCGATGAAAAGCCGTGGCAAAAGAAAGAGGGCTTCGGCGACGACAAGAAGCCCTGGCAGAAGAAAGAAGGTTTCGGCGACGACAAGCCGTGGAAAAAGAAGGAAGGGTTCGGCGGCGACAAGAAGCCGTGGGACAAGAAGGCCGGCCCCGGCGGCGACCGCAAGCCTGGGGACTTTAAGAGCCGGTCCGGCTTCAACCGCAAACCGAGCGGCGGATTCCGGCCGAAGCCCTAACCCTAACGCCGCTTGGAACGGCGGGTCTGCTTGGGGGCGGCGGGAGCCGCTTGCCGGATCAGCTCTAGGTCCAGCTCGCCCTTGCCTTCGTGGACCTTGCCCAGACGAACCGTCACGCGGGAGCCCACCGTCAAGCCCGCGCCGCGCAATAACCCCTCGGCGCCGGTATCCCCCAGCCGCACGAAGGCGCCGAACGCCGCGTTTTTGATCACGAGGCCCTCGAACACCTGACCTTCCCGGCGCTTGAGCAGCGCCGCCCGAAGAAGGTCCACGGATTGCCGCTCCGCCTCGGTCGCGACGCGCTCGCGCTCCGAGCAGTGCGCGGTCACGCGCTCGAGCGGATCGTTCGTCACGCGAACGTGACGGTCGCCGCTCAGGAACCCCTTCACCGCCCGGTGGGTGAGCAGGTCGGGGTAGCGGCGGATGGGCGACGTGAAATGGGTGTAGGCGGCGGAGGCCAGGCCGAAGTGGCCGCCCGGCCGCGCCGCGTACCGCGCCTGCTTGAGCGAGCGGACCGTCATGAAATTGATCGATTCCTCCAGCGGGTGTCCCTCGGCGTGCCGCAGGACCTGCTGGAGCGCCCGGACCGGATGGGAGACCAGCCCCGGCGGGACGGGCAGGCCGAGCTTCTTCAACTCGCCGCCCAACGCCTCCAGCTTTTTGGGGTCCGGGTCCTCGTGGACGCGGTGCGGGAACTCGAGCTTCGCCCGCAGCAAGGTCCGCGCCACCGCCTCGTTGGCGGCCAGCATGAACTCCTCGATCAAGCGGTGGCTGTCGAGCCGGGGCCTCTTTTCGACGCGCAAGGGCGTTCCGTGGGCATCCACCACCACGCGGTACTCCGGCATGTTCATGTCGAGCGCCCCGCGCTCCAGGCGCAGCCGCGTCAACCGCTTGGCGAGCGCGCCCATGCGCCGCACGGACGCCTCCACCTCCGGCGACAGGTCGTCCACTTTGCCGCCGTCCAGGACCGCCTGGACCTCTTCATAGGTGAAGCGGCGCCGGCTCTTGATCACGGTCTCGGCCAGCCGGCTCGACGTGATCCGTCCCTCCGGCGTGATATCCATGAAGCAGGACACCGCCAGGCGCTCGACTTTCGGCATCAGGCTGCAAAGATGGTCCGACAGGTTGGGCGGCAGCATCGGCACCGTGCGGTCGGCGAGATAGACGCTGGTGGCCCGCCGGGCCGCCTCACGGTCGAGCGCGCTGCCCGGCGCGACGTAGCGCGACACGTCGGCGATGTGCACGCCGAGCCTCAGCAGGCCGCCGGCCGGCTCCAAGGACACCGCGTCGTCGAAATCCTTGGCGTCCGCGCCGTCGATGGTGAACAGGGGCAGGTTGGAAAGGTCCTCGCGGCCGCGCATGAGGTCCGGCGTGACGTGGTCCGGGAAGCGGCGGCTCTCGCCGAGGACGTCCTCCGGAAACGCGTCCGGAAGCTCGCGCGTGCGGAGCACGGCGGTCAGCCGGACGCCGGGCTGTCCCGGCCGGCCGAGGGACTCGCGCGCTTCGCCGGAGGCGGGAGCCTGCATCGTGGGCCAGCGGAGCACGTGCACGACCACGATCTCTCCGTCCCGCGGCCGCACGCCGGGCGCGAAGCCGTCGACCCGGATCGCGTCGTGCGCCGCCCCTTCCTCGGGGATGGCGAGCCAGCCGCCCGGCGCGCGCTTGAGGACGCCCGTGACGGTGGCCCGGGCCCGGGAGACGACCTCCGAGATCTCGCCCACCGTGCGCTCTCGGTCGCCGGGCCGCACGCGCGCCCTCACGCGGTCCCCGTCCATCGCGAGCCTCAGCGTCGGGCCCTTGAGCAGCACGTCCTCCTCGCCCGGGGTCTCGGATAAGAGGAACGCGAAATGGCCGTGATGCTGGATGACGCCTTCCCGCACCTGGACGGGCCGGGGCGGTTGGGGCGGGCGGTGGCGCCTACGGAAGGGGCGACGAAACACGGTTCAGTCTAGCTTCTTTGATTGAATTTCCGCCATGCCCCCGGAGCGCGGACGGTGCCGACCCAGACGAGGTAATGCGCGCCTCGGCCGTCCCTCCCACGGGCGGTCATTACTTCGGCGTCGAAGCCCGCGCGTTGCAAGCTTTTGAGGAACCCGCGGTTTGTTTTGGTCGACCACACGGCGAGGACGCCCCCCGGACGAAGGGCCGCGGCGGCCGCCGCCAGGCCGGCCTCCGAGTAAAGCCAGTGATTCCGTTCCAGGGCGAGGTCGTCGGGGCCGTTGTCGACGTCCTGCAGGATGGCGTCGTAAGCCCCGTGCTCCCTGCGAAGGATCGCCGCTACGTCCTCCTGCAGGACGGTCACACGCTTGTCCCGGAGGGGATGTCCGGCCAGATGCGAGATCGGCCCGCGGTTCCATTCCACCACCGCCGGCATCAGCTCCGCGACGAAAACCTTCGCGTCGGGCCCCACTCGGCCGAGCGCGGCGGCCAAGGTGTAGCCCATGCCCAGCCCGCCGATCAGAATGGAGGGCCGGCTCAGGCCCTGGATCTTTCCGCAGCCGATCGTCGCGAGGGCCTCCTCGGAGGAGTGGACACGGCTGTCCATGAGCACCCAGCGGTCCACCTTGATCACGAAATCCCCGCCGTGCTTGTGAAGGCTGATCATCTCTCCGCTCGGGGCCTTCGCGCTGGAGACTACTTCCCAAGGAGTCATGGTTCGTTTTTCATTCTAGCGGATTCGGCGATATGATATCTTGACCGCGGAGATCCGTGAGTTTCGACCACTTTCGTTTCGATCCCAAGATCGCCGCCGGCATCCAGGCCCGAGGCTTCGTCGCGCCCACGCCGATCCAGGCGCAGGCGATCCCGAAAGTGTTGGAGGGCCGCGACGTGTTGGGCCTGGCGCAGACGGGCACCGGCAAGACCGCGGCCTTCGCGCTGCCGATCCTCCAGCGCCTGCTTCATGGCCCGCGGGGGCGCGTGCGCGCCCTCGTGCTCGCTCCCACGCGTGAGTTGGCCGAGCAAACGCACGTCGCCTTCGGGCAGTTGGGCCGGGACACGGGCCTGCGCAGCGCCACGGTGTACGGCGGCGTGTCGATGCGGCCGCAGCATCAGGCTCTCAAGGGCCGCGCCGAGATCGTCGTGGCCTGCCCCGGCAGGCTCCTCGATCATCTCGGCGAGGGCACGGCGGACTTGTCCCATGTGGAGGTCGTCGTCCTTGACGAGGCGGACCAGATGCTCGACATGGGGTTCCTGCCCGACATGCGTCGGATCATGGCGCGGCTTCCCGCCCGCCGCCAGACGTTGCTCTTCTCGGCCACGATGCCGGAGGAAATCCGCAAGCTCGCGCACGAGTGGCTGCGCGACCCCGCCACCGTCCAGATCGGCCGGCTGGAGCCGGTGACGACGGTGAGCCACTACCTCTACCCGGTCCAGGAGCACCTGAAGACCGACCTCCTGGTCGAGCTGCTCAGGCGCACCGCCGGCGGCTCCGTGCTTATCTTCACGCGCACCAAGCACCGCGCCAAAAGTCTAGACCAGCGCCTGCAAAAAGCCGGGTTCTCGGCGACTTCCTTGCAGGGCAACCTTTCGCAAAACCGCCGCAAGCAGGCCCTGGACGGCTTTCGGGAGGGGAAGTACGACTTCCTCGTCGCCACCGACATCGCCGCGCGCGGCATCGACGTCTCGCAGATATCGCACGTCATCAACTACGATATCCCGGGCACCCCGGAAGCCTACACGCACCGCATCGGCCGCACCGGACGCGCCGCCAAGACCGGCGACGCGTTCACGCTCGTCACGGAGCGGGACGCGTCGATGATCAGGGAGATCGAGCGCCGCCTGGGCCGCCCCATCGAGCGCCGAAAGTTGGAGGGGTTCGATTATCGCGTATCGCAGCCTCACGCGGCGCACGGCCACCCCCGCCATGCCGCGCAACATCCAGTCGGGACGCACGGACAGCCGCACGGCGAAAGGCGTCGTTGGCATCGGCGCCGACGACGCTGACAAAGGCTTGCGCGTCCGGCCTCGGGACGGCTATTCTTAGGCGTGAGCCGGACGCTTCCCATCTCGTCCTTCCGCGACCGCATCGTCCGTGAGCTGGCCGAAGCGGGCTGCCTCATCCTGAGCGCTCCCACCGGCAGCGGCAAGTCGACGCAGGTCCCGCGGTTCCTCCTGGGCACGGCCGGGAAGGTGCTCGTGCTCGAGCCGCGGCGCCTTTCGGCGAGAAGCCTCGCCGCCCGCGTCGCCGCGGAGACGGGGACCGAGCTCGGCGGGAAGATCGGCTATCAGGTGCGCTTCGACAGCCGCTGCGGCCCCGCTACCGCCGTGATCTTCCAAACCTACGGCGTCTTCATCCAGCGCATGCTCGCCGACCCGTCGCTCCCCGGCGTGGGCGCGGTGCTGCTCGACGAGTTCCACGAGAGGACCTTGGACGGCGACCTCGCCTTGGCGTGGCTCAAGCGCCTGCGCCGGAGCCGTCCGGAGCTCAAGCTGGTCGTCATGTCGGCGACCTTGGAGGGAGACGCCTTGGCGCGCTACCTGCCGGGCGGCGCGCGCGTCGATGTCCCGGGCCGTCTGTTTCCCGTGGACATACGCCACCGCCCGGCAGGGGCGCGCGACGATCCCGCCGAAAGCGCGCTGGCGGCCCTGCGGGACCTGGCGCGGGAGGGCCTCGACGGCTCCGTCCTGATCTTCATGCCGGGCGCGAGGGAAATCCGCCGCTGCCTCGACGTTATGGGCCCTTACTGCCGCGACAGCGGCTTGGAGCTGCACGGCCTGCACGGCTCGATGGAGCCCGGGGAACAGGACCGGGTCCTTTCTCCCTCGACCAAGCATCGCATCATCGTCGCCACGAACATCGCCGAGACCGGGCTGACCATCCCGCGGGTGACCATGGTGATCGACGGCGGCCTGCACCGCGTCGCCGCCTACGACGCCGCGCGCGGCATCAACACCCTCTATTTGTCCCGCATCAGCCGCGCCAACGCGGCTCAACGCGCCGGCCGCGCCGGCCGCACGGCGCCGGGCCGCTGCGTGCGCCTGTGGTCGAAGGCGGACGAGGACGGGATTGCCGAGAGCCTCAAGCCCGAGATCGCGCGACTCGAGACCAGCTCGTTTCGTCCCCGAGCGTCCTCCTTGCCCGGGGGATTCGATTTGCCCGCCCTGAGGTCGAGCGTCATATAGGAGCTGTGGGGAT
>CAZMIB010000004.1:0-1700 GCA_964566245.1 uncultured Elusimicrobia bacterium
CCCGCATGCGCGCGCCTCATTCCAGGTACTCCGAGACCTCCATGTCCTCGTAAAGGGGGTTGTTCTCGGGCAGGTAGCCGATCAGCGAGCGGACCTCGAGGGAGGCCTCCGGCAGGGACAGGCCTGCGACGCGCACCTCGCCGGCCGTCGGCGGCATGTAGCAGGTCAGCACGCGCATCGTCGAGGTCTTGCCGGCGCCGTTCGGGCCCAGGAAGCCGACGACCTCGCCCGCGCGCACCTCGAAGCTGACGCCGTCGAGGGCGACATGCTCGCCGTAGCGCTTCACCAGCCCCTTGACCTCGATCATGGGATCAGGCTCTTGACCTTCGCGACGAAGGCGTCGGTCTTGAAGGGTTTCCGCAGATAGCCCGCGGCGCCGCGGTTGACGAGGTCGTCGAGCGTCTGGACGTCGGCCGAGCCCGAGCAGACCAGGACCGGTATGTCCCGGGTCGCGGGGTCGGACTTGAGGCGGTCGAAGAACTTGCCGCCCGAGAAGCCGGCGATGAAGTAGTCGAGGACGATCAAGCCTATCTTCCCCTTGAGCAGGACCTCGGCGTCGTTCAGCGTGCCCGCGGTAAGGACCTCGATGTCGTGCTGACGCAGCAGGTCCGAGAGCATCTCGCGCAGCTCGGGGTTGTCGTCGACGATCAGGACGCGGGCCATGGAACAGGCCCAGAATAAAAAATTGCGCGGCCGGCGGTCAAATTACTTCGGCTTGAGCAGGGGCTCGAGGTCGGAGAGAAGCTTGGCGGGAACCTGGTCCTCGAGGAGGCGGGCCTCGCGGTTGACGCGGTTGATGTCGAGCGCGAGGGTGCGCAGGCTTTCGGCGTAGACCTTGCTGAAGACGACCGCTCCGTCCTTGTTCAACAGCGAGTAGCGGATCCAATAATGCGAGTCGACCCAGACCCTGACGTTCTCCCGGTGGGCGAAGTCGGCGACGAGATAAGCGTCGAAGCGCCGGTCCCCGTCTTTCGGGCGCTCGGCCAGCCAGCGCGGGCGGTCGCGCTCCAGCGAGAACGCCGTCCCGTCATGCACGATCCTGCGGCTCGGGGTGCTGTTGTCGGGTCCCTTGAGGAAGTTGACCTCGATCCCGAGGGGCTTCAGGCGCTCGACGAACGGATCGGCCATGTCGCGGGCCCAGGAGCCTCCCGGCTCGGGGGGGCGTATCGAGCGCCCGTGGTCGACCGTATCCGAGAAGCGCAGCGCCAGCAGCTTGACCGGCCCGAGGGTCGCGCTCTCGACGGGGAACGGAGCGAGGGGAGCCTCGTCGCCCGCGAAGGCGAGGAGAGGGCAGAAAACGACCGCGACAAGAAGGCCGGCGCCCTTCATCCCGATGAGTCTAGTACGCCTAGCCGCCAATTTCAAGGGGTCGTTTTTCCCTCGTCCCCTCGGGGGAGAGGGTGGGGTGAGGGGGACATCGTTTCAGCCTTACGTCGACACGATCGCCGAAATGTCCTGAAAAAGGAGCGCATACCCCGCCGTCGCCCCGTCGGCGCCGAGCACCGGGGCCCCGGAGTAGCCGATCGTGCGCGGATCGCCGTCGAGATTGATGACCGTGCTCTGGCGCGTGAGGGTCTTGCCCGCGCGCATGACCGCGTGGACGGCCTCCATGAAGCCCTCGCGCTCGCGCGCCAGATCGTGCAGCGGCGTCGTCTCACGGCCTTGGAGCGGCAGTCGCAGAAGATGCTCGGCGCGCTGGT
>CAZMIB010000004.1:1710-28128 GCA_964566245.1 uncultured Elusimicrobia bacterium
GGATCCAGACCCGCCGAAGGTGGCGGTCACGATCGACGTGTCCCAGCTCATGTTGAGTGCCGGGGGGATGTGGATCTGGATGCTGGTCGCCGCCAGCAGGCGGGGCACGGAGGCGTCCTCCGTCACCGTGATGGTGTTCAGGATGGTGGAGGGATCTCCCGTGCCGAAACTCTGGTTGGCCGAGAGGGCGATCGTCGGGCTTCCGATCGCCTTGGTATGCGTGTCCAGAACCGGGGGGCCCACGGGATCGACGACCAAAGGCCCCGCGGGAAAGGCGCGGGCGACGCGGGGCAGGAAGGCGGGGCCGGCGTCCGTCGGGGCCAGGCGCTGCCAGGCCGAGCCGAGCACCGCGCCGGCGGCCCCGAGCGCGGGGAGGGACGGTTTCCCCGCGGGAAGATTCAGCAACTCGAGCGAGCCGAGGGCGCGTCCGCGGAACGTGATCGGCGCGGCGGCCGCCGAGCGCGCGACGAAGCCCAGGCCTCGCTCCAGCTCGGGACGCACGCCGCGCCGCCCGAGGCGGGACGGCTTGGCGGGGGGAAGTCCCTCGAAGCGCAGTTCCTTCAGCCGCGGGAGGGAAAGGCCGACCGCGGCGACCGGAACCTGCCGTCCGCTTTCCAAGGCGAAGGCGATCGCGGCCTGCGCGCCGGAGGCGCGGCGCAGCTCGGTCAGCACGAGCCCGGCGGCCTCCTCGGGCCCCGTCGCGGCGAGGGCCTCGAGCAGGCGGGCCAGCCAGGCCCAGGGCGCGGTCATTTCCCGTTGGGGGCGAGCAAGGACTCGAGCCAGGGACGAAGGTCCTGCAGGGGGTAGGGCCCGGTGAGCCGCTTGATCTCGCGGCCGCCGGAGAAGACGATCACGGTCGGGAGGCTCTTCACGGCATGCTCGGCGAGCAGGCCGGGCATGCGGTCGGAGTCGACGCGCAGGAAGTCGAGCCGGCCCTCGTAGTCCTTAGCGATGATCTCGAACAGCTCGCCCGCGATCCGGCACGGACCGAGCCATTCCGCCCAGAAATCGGCCAGCACCGGCCGCGGGGAGCGGAGGGCTTCCCGGAACTGAGTTTCGTCTTGAGCCTCGATGAGCATTTGAGCTATCCTAGCGCGCGAGAGTGAGAAAGATTATAGCACGTTGGACGCGCGCGGCCGCGATTCTCCTGGCCGTGGCGGGAGCGGCGCGGGCCGAGGAGTTGACGGTCGACCCGTACGTCGGCTCGTTCACCGTCGTCATACGGCGGATGGGCCTGCTGAAGTCGCTCGCTCACGACCACGTCGTGGACGTGCGTGAGCGCTCGGGAACGGCCGTCGTGGAGGCGTCCACCGGCAGCGTCGCGCTGGAGATCGACGCCGGCAAGCTGGAGATCGACGAGCCCGACGCGCGCAAGGCCGCGGGCTTCCCGCCCGAGATCGGCCCCTCCGACCGGGCGAAGATACGCGCGACGATGCGCGGCGCCCAGGGACTCGACGTCCTCCGCTACCCCAAGATCAGCTTCCGCTCCCAGCATTGCGAGCCTGCCGCGGCCAAGGGGACCTGGAACGTGACCGGCGATTTCAGCCTGCACGGGACGACCCGGACGCTTTCTTTTCCGGTGACGGTGGAGACGCGCCCCGACGGCTATTGGGTGGCCGGCGAGGTGCGGATAGTCCCTTCGCAGTACGGCATCCAGCCCTTCGTGGTCGCCGGCGGCTTGATCAAGACCCGCGACGAGGCCGAGGTCCGCTTCCGTCTAGCTTTGCGCCGCGGCCCCATCCTGATGATCCCCGAGCCGACTCCTCCCCAATAAGGGGGATCAAAATTTCTCGAGCGCCGGATGGTCCTTCGTGCACGGTCCATGCTGCCGCACGTCGTAATGCCACCCGACGTACTGCAATCCCCGCGGGGCCACGTGCACGCAGTGGGGATGGTCGTAAGCCTCGGCCGCGTGCAGGAAGAAGTGCCCCAGCTCGTGCATCCAGAAGGTCGCGATCACGTCCAGCCGTTCTTCCTTGGGAAGCAGCCCGCGCTCGCGCATGAAGTACGGCGCGTTGGATAGGAACGGCATCAGCCCGACCATGCCCGCCGCGCGGTAGGGGTTGCGGACGTTGTTGTCGACCATCCCCGTCGTGATCCCGCCGCGGATGATCACGTAGATCGGCATGCTTTGGTCGGCGCTGACCAGCATCGAGTTCGTCAGGATGAAGTCCGCGTCGTCGACCTCGTACAGCATCGTCGCCCAGTGGGGGAACGAGGTCAAGCGGGCGGTCAGCTTGTCGTAGAACGGGGAGCCGTCCGGCAGCTTCAGCGCGCGTATCTGCTGCAGCTTGCGCAGGAACAGGCCCGCCGCCGCGCGGACGGCGGCCGGCTTGGTCACGATGTCGCTGCGCCCGAGGTAGCTGCGGAGCTGGGACAGGTCGCGCCCGGCGAAATCCTTGTCGATCGCGGCGAGAAGGCGCTTGCGCCCCTCGGGGGAGTCGACGTCCAGCTCCATGCTCCGCAGGGCGTCCGCGTACAACGGCTGGTCGAACATCTTGTTGCGCGCGAGGAAATAAGCGGAGAGCGGCCGGCGGCCCTGATCGACGATCGTGACGTTGTACCCGTACCAGTTCTGGAGCAGGTCCTCGACCTTGTGGTACAGCTCGCGCAGCTCCTCGGGCTTGAGGGTCGGCAGCCGGTCGTCCTCCAGATAGACCACGCGCAGCGCGTAAGCCTTGTTCTTGGGGAGGTCCGGCAGCTTCGGCAGCCCGGAATAGAACGCCTGCCACGCCCCGGCGGGCGGGGCCGCTTTCTCCGTCCGGGAAGGCCCGAACGCCCGCCCAGGAAGGGCGAAAAGAAGCGCCGCGAGGAGGGCTAAAAACCGCCGCCGCATAGGCCCAAATCTAACACTTTGCCCGCCCCTATATAAAGGAAGCCCTCTCCCCGCGGGAGAGGGTCCCCGAAGGGGGGGGTGAGGGTCGGCCGTTTACACCTCTCTTACCCCGCGTTTATCCTTCCTTGACCCCCCTGGCCCATACTTATCCCGAGGGGGAACCATGCTTCAACGCTTTTTCGCCGTCGTGTCGTTGTGGTTCGCGGGCCAGGTGGCCGCGTCGGCGCTGATGCTGGCCTTCCTGACGCCGCACAAGGATTGGGCCGCGATACAGGCGGCGTTGTCGTTCGTGACCGTTTTAACGGCGTGGGGCCCGCTGACGAACCGGGCCTAAGAATGGAGAAAACCATGAGCCAAGCCAAACTGGACGTCGAGCAGGCGCTGAGACCCTCGTCCCTTCAGATCAAGGTGCGCCGACGCGGCGCCGGGGCCGAGCCCGAGCGCAAGAAGAAGGGCGGCTTCCTGTGGTTCCTCGGCAACCTTTTCAGGTCCACGCAGGAAGTGGTCGTGATGGAGGCCGGCCAGTCGGCCGCGGGCGGCCTCGCGGGGCTGACGGGAGCGTTCTCCCGCGCGTTGGCCGTGCTGACCTCGTCGCCGGTCGGGTTGTTTTCCTTGGTCGCCGGCCTCGGCATACTGGGGACTCTGGCGGTGTCGATGTTCCAGGACAGGGCGTCCCACAACGGCAGGGCCGCCGACATGAACGTGGACTTCGGCAGGGGTGAGGCGGCTCCGGCGGAGTCTTGGGACGGAGACACGGCGAAGCGCCCGGATAAGGGCTCGCTCGACAGCTTGAAGGACGCGATACGCAACGACAGCTACCTGCACGATGAGCCGGCCGCCGCGCCCCCGGCGGAGACGAAGCCCGCTCCCGTGGCCGAGGCGAAGGCCGAGGTCGCTCCCGCGCCGCCGCCCGCGCCGCCCGATTTCCCGAGCTTCCCGAAGCTCGACGACGCCGTGAAGTCGGTGGCCCAGGTCGCCGGCAAATTCAAGTCCACGCCCGGCATCAAGGAGATGCAGAACCTTGGCGGGTCGGGCGCCTCCGGCGGGATCATGCAGCCGTTCAAGAAGCTCGGCGACGAGTTCAACCCGAAGCCTCTGTTCGGCCGTCCGGGCGTCGAGGCGATGGGAGTCCTGGGCCGCAACAAAAAGCGCCCGAACGTCGTCGCGACGCTGAGCCAGCGCGTCAACGGCGGGGGCGCCCGGGGCGGCGCGTTGAACGGCCTGCTTGCGGCGAACAGCCTGTCGAGGCGCGCGACACGCGCGTTCCAATCGGACGACATGCGCGGCATGGCCGGGACGTCCTTCGACGGGGCCTCGGCCCCGCGCGGCAACGCCGGCGCGGTGGCCGGCATCTCGGGCCCCGGCCTGGGCAGCGGCTCGCGCACCATGGCCTCCTTGGACAAGATCGGCTCGAGCGGCAGCGAGACCCCGCCGACGCCGAACCCGCAGAAGCCCGCGGAGACCAATCCCGACTCGGCGAAGAAGGCCGACGATGCCCAGAAGATGGCCATGCTGGGCATGTTGATGGGTTTGCTGGCGCAGATGCTTCAGGCGATGCAGAAGAAGAAGGAGGCCGCCGCGGCTCAGGCTCAGTCGCAGGCGGCCTTGGGTAACGCCACCCAGATTGGTAACAGCATCGGAACCGATATCTCGAACGGCGCGGCGGTTAACGGGATGGTCGGGAGCGCCACACAGATCATAGCCAGCGGGGGTAAGTGACGCGATCATTTACCTGGGCGTTACGCCTTTCTTTCAGCGGCGTGACGTGACGGGGGTAGACTTAAAGCGTGAAGGACATGAGCAAGCTTAAAACGGTCGAGAAACAGGCGCTGAAGCCGTCGCCCTTGGAGATCAAGGTGCGCCGGCGCGGCGCGTCGCCCGAGCCCGAGAGTAAGAAGAAGGGCGGCTTCCTGTGGTTCCTCGGCAACCTCTTCAAGTCCACCCGGCAGGTCGTGGTGATGGAGGCGGGCCAGTCGGCGGCCGGCGGCCTGGCGGGGCTGACGGGCGCGTTCGCGCGCGCGCTGGCCGTCTTGACCGCCTCGCCGGTCGGGCTCTTTTCCTTGGTCGCGGGCCTGGGTTTGCTCGGCGCCTTGGGCGTCTCGATGTTCCGCGACACGGCGTCCCGCAACGGCCGGACCGCCGATCCGAGCTTCGATTTCTCGAGGAACGCCCCGGGGCCCGAGGGCGAGTCCTGGGACGGCGAGACGGCGCGCGGCTCCGCGAAGGGCTCGATCGACAGCTTGAAGGACGCGATACGCAACGACGGCTATCTGCATGAGGAGCCGGCCGCCGCCGCTCCCGCGGAGACGAAGCCGGCCCCCGTGCCGGAGGTCAAGACCGAGGTCGCCGTGGCTCCGCCGCCCGCGCCGCCCGATTTCCCGAGCTTCCCGAAGCTGGACGACGCCGCGAAGGCGGTCGAGGCTATCGCGAACAAGTTTAAGTCCGCGCCCGGCATCAAGGAGATGCAGAACCTGGGCGGGGCCGGCGCCGCGGGCGGGATACGCCAGCCTTTCGCGAAGCTCGGCGAGGAGTTCAACCCGAAGCCGCTTTTCAACCGCCCGGGCGTCGAGGCGATGGGCAAGCTGGGCGGCAAGAAGCGCCCGAACGTCGTCGCGACGCTGAGCCAGCGCGTGAACGGCGGAGGCGCGCGGGGCGGCGCGTTGAACGGCCTGCTCGCGGCGAACAGCCTGTCGAGGCGCGCGACCCGGGCGTTCCATTCCGACGACGCTCACGGGATGTCCGGCGCCTCTTTCGACGGGGCCGCGGCGCCGCGCGGCAACGCCGGCGCGGTGGCCGGAATCGAGGGCCCGGGCCTCGGCGGCGGCTCGCGCACCATGGCTTCCTTGGACAAGATCGGATCGAGCGGCAGCGAGACCCCGCCGACCCCGAACCCGCAGAAGCCCGCGGAGACGAACACCGATTCGGCGAACAAGGCGAACGACGCCCAGAAGATGGCGATGCTCGCGATGCTGCTCGGCCTCCTGGCCCAGATGCTGGCCGCGATGCAGAAAAAGAAGGAGTCGGAGGCGGCCAAGCAGGCCGCGCTGGCGAAGGCGGCCGCCGCTCAAGGAGATCTATCGGCCTTGCAAGCCGCGAACAACCCGATCGGCAATGCCGTCAGCGCCGACAACACCCTCGGGCAGATGACGCAGAGCCTGGGCCAGAGCCTCGGCCAGATGGCCAGCATGGGCGGCGGAGGTGGCGGCGGTGGCGGCGGAGGGGGGGGGTCTTCCCAGCCGTCGTTCAGCCCTCCGGCTCCGCATGCCGTCGTGGCCGACATCTCGAACGCCGGCTCGAGTGACATGCTGACCCCCGGTGGCCCGCCGTCGACCGGAACCGGGAGTTCGTTTGGGAATCTGGCATGAACACAAAAATGAAAGGCGATTGGGTTGTTCGTAACCAGGGGGAGGTTAATATGTTGCGCGTTTGCCGCTCGTTCGCTGTCCTCGCGTTTGCCGCGGTGTCGGTGGCCGTGCTGACATTGCCGGCACGTTCCATGACGTCATCGGGAGGGGGGGGAGGCGGGGACGAGATCGGCCAATGGGAAAGCCAGGTCCAGATGCTGAAGAGCCTGATTGGAACAAACCATGGGATGCTGTCGCAGTCGGCAAACGACATCCAGCAATACCTCGTAGGGCATACTCAGGTCGAACTGGGAAAGGGCATCACACGCGGAAAGGCCGGCAAAGCGCAGTCCAGTCTCACAGATATAGGTTCCCAGTTGTTGGACCTCGGAAAGAAGGTCGCTGGAAAGGCGAAAACTGTCGTGTCCCAACTGAAGACGGCTATGCAGAATCAGGATCAGTCCCAAATCACGAAGCTGAAAGGGGAATACGATCGTTTAAAAAATCTTCAGCAAGAAGTCATGAAGGCCATAAGCGACACTCGCCAGAATCTAGGACAGGCTATCGGCCAAGTCGATCAGATCAACGGCAAACTTCAGCCGACGAACGCCCCGAAGTCCGCCGCGGCAAAATCAGCCTCCCCCGACAGCGAAGGCTCGCAGGCGGCTCAGATGGCCCAGCAAATGATGCAGCAGTTGGCCTCGGCCGCCGGCAAGGGAGGAGGGGACCAGGGCAAGAGCACCCCTCAGCCGGCCAAGGGCGCCGTGGGGATAAGGCCTGGCGTCGGAACGCAGAATATGCAGGCCGATAACGCGGCGGCGGCCTCGTCGCAGACCGGGCCCGCGAGCGGCAACGACAGCAGCGGAGTGAGATTGGGCGGCCAGAGCAACAACGGCAACCAAGACGGGGCGCCGCTGCCGCTTGCTAAGAGTTGATCTTGAGGAATCGGCAGGGGAAGAGGTTGGCGGTGAGAGGAATGACGACGGTCGAAATCCTGATAGTCGCGGCCGGAGTCATCTCCGGGTCGATGGGGCGCGCGTTCGCTATCCCGGTCACGACGTTCAACGCGGAATCCGGCTCCAATTGTCCTGGGGGAACCGGAATCCAGCACAGCATCGGGGTGTGCGGGGTGCTGAAGGATTTAAGCGACGCGGAGACTAAACAACAGCAAGGTTCGAAGCTGGACGGCCAAGCCGATAAGGCCTTGGATCAGGCCGGCCAGACTCTTCAGAAAGCGGAAGATGGCCTGAAACAGGCCAAGTCGAAGCAGGCAAGCGCACGGAGCTCGGCGAAGCAGGCCGTGAGCGCGACGTCGTCGGTAAACGGAGCTACGACCGCCACCCAACTTCAACAGCAAGCGTCCCAGGCCTCGTCGTCGTTCCAAGAAGGCCTCCAAGCCGCCACGCAGTCTTTGCAGGACGCCTCGAAGCAGTTGGAAGCCGCCAAGAGCGCCCGTGACGAGGCGGTACGGCAGGCGACCGAAGGCGAGAAACTGGGGTCTCAGGCGAAGGGCGCCTATGACCAAGCCCAGGGGTTGGGTCAACAGGCCAGCGGTGTTTCGATGGATCAGCAAGGCGAGCCGCAATCCGTGAAGGCGACCAACACTCGAATAAAGTACGCCCGCGTCGGCAAATTCTATAACGATGAGCTCGCTCCCTTGGGGAAACAGATTTCTAGCACGGCGCAAGAAGCGAACGCTCTTAAGAGTCGGCTGGGCGCGTTCGACAAAGCCTATCAACTCGCCGATGCCAAGCAAAAGAAGCTGGAGAGCGCGATTCAGAGCGAAGGGCAGCAGGTCCAGTCGGCCCTCGGCTCGGCGCAAAGCGTCAAGGAGGATGCCGCGGTGCCCGGCGCGGTACGGGGCGTTCAATCGGCCGCGCAGAAATTTTCCCAAGCGCTGAATGCCGCCGATAAGGCCGGACAAGACGGCAACGCGAATGCGCAGGCCAAGGCGCAGGATCCCAACGCGAAGGGGGATGAAAAGGGCGGCGGCATGCCGCAGATGCCTCAGGGCGGCGGCAAGGGCAATGGGGCCGGCAATGGAAATCCAAAGAAAAAAGACGACACTAAACCGGTCCATTCGCCGACCGGAGGCTATACGAGTCCCGTTATTGATGCAGGGTCGCAGGGAGGTCCTCCGGCTACCCTAGCTTCAACTGTTCTTGGGACGGGGAATGGCGATGGGCAGGTTGATAAACAGCCTGTTCAAAAATAGGAGCATCCGGGGAGAACGATGAAAGGGAAGAGCGAGAAGCGGGGCGGGGACGGGCGGCCGGCGGTGACGTTCAGGCGGCCCTTCCACTCGCGCCGAGAGGACGAGAAGAAGCGCAAGGGCGGGTTCCTGTGGTTCCTGCGCGGGCTTGCAGGCTCGGTCGGCGAAACGCTGACCGGCGGGACCGCGGCGTCCGGCGGAGCCGGCGCGGGAGCGGGCGGGCTGGCCGCGATGCTTTTGCCGAGCGATCCGGTCGCGGTCGTCGGCCTCGCCGCGGTCGTCGGTATCGGCGGCGGGCTCCTCATCGCGGCGGCGAACCGTTCGCTCAACGCCCCGCCGCGCGCGGTTTCCTCAGGCACGGCGGCGATCAGCTTTCCCAAGGATCCGGCCGCGGCGAAGGAGAGCTTCGCGAGAGCCGCGCCCAAGGCGAGCGGGGGCATGGAGCTGTTCCGCGACGCGGTGAAGTCCGACAACTATTTCCATCAGGACCCGGCCGTGGAGCGGGCCAAGCCCAAGATAGAGATCGCGGCCGAGACTCCCTCCTCTCAGCCGGCGGTGCCGATGCCGGAGCTGGATTTGTCGGCCAAGCACGGGGCCGCGGGCTCCTCGGACGCCGCCGCGTTCAAGGCGGCGGGTTTCAAGTCGTCTCAGGGTCTGAGCCTGGGCTCGGGCGGCAGCGGCGGCTCGTCCGCGGCGGCGGCCTTCCCGGAGAGCGGCGCGGGGCCGCGCTCCGTCCTGGGCAAGGGGTTCGACTCGAAGGGACGCTTCGCGGTCGCCAAGGCCGCGTCGCCGCTCAGCGCGCGGCTCACCGGGGCCGGCGCGCGGCATAACTCGATGCAGCAGCTTTTGGCGGCGAACATGATGGGCAAGCGCGCCGCGAACGGCTTCGGCGTCGAGGCGGGACGCTACGCCGCCTCGCAGGTGTTCGACAACCCCGGCGCGGCGAAGGCCTCGATCATCAGCGGCGGCGGCGGGCTCAGTGGCGGCGGCACCGGCATGGCCGCCGCGAAAGGCGCCTTGGCGGCCGATCCGAGCAGCGTCGCGCCTCCGGTGCCGACGCCTCAGAACCAGGACTCGAGCACGCCCTGGGCCGATCTCGCGAAGCAGAACATGCTTTTGATGCTGGCCGGCGTCGTTCTGGTGGCGCTCGCGAACAAGTTCGCCGCGACGCCGGGCGCGATGCAGTGGGTCGGGAAGGCTTTAGGAGCGGCCGCGATCGCGGTGGCCGGCTTCGTGATCAAGAACGCGGTCACGCTCTCGCAGACCTACGGCCAGACCATGCTCGGCGTGGTGCACGGCGGCGTGGGCGCGCTGATCGCGGCTTTCGGCGGCAAGGCGATGTTCGCCCAGGCTCCGGCCGACGGCGGGCGCGAGCAGGTCCAGAAGAAGACCCAGACCGTCCTCGTCGACGCCACCAAGGCGAATAACCCTAAGAGCGGCGCGACGCCGCCCTCCGGGAGCGACCCCGCGTTAGGCGACTGACGGACCCGCGCGCCGGCTGGTCAGGCGAGGCCGAAGCCGTATTGATCCAGAAGCTCGGCGAGCGCCGTCTCGTGAGCCGGGCTCGCGAACGAATCCACGATCCGGAGGGCCCGGCCGAGCTTGAAGCGCGCCCGGTCGAAGAGAGCGATGCCCAGGCGGCTAGGATCATGGCGCGCCCGGTAGAGAAGCCCGTCGGGACGGGAAGGATGCTCGAACAGCGCTCGCGACCAGCGTTGCGACACGGCGAATTCCCCGTCGCAAATCCGGTTGTCGGCGCCGAGCCTCGCCAAGCCCGGGCCGGTCAAATCGACAAGCTTGAGAGGCTTCTTGATCGAGATGGAGGATAAAGCGCGAGTTTCCAGCTCCATCTCGTCCAGCAAGCGAGCCCCCGTGGTTTGTCCGAAGGTTTCGATGAAGGCGACAAACCGGTCCGCGCCGGAGTAGAGGACGCCGAATTTCCGGAGAGGGTCGTCCCAGCGGTGGAGGCCCGCGCGCCCGAAATGCAGCGCCTCATTCGTTCGGAGATGGACGCGCAGCAAGGAGCGGAGCCTCAGGCTTTTGTGATCAGATCGTTTGAGCGGGAGTTCCTTCGAACGAAGGCGTTTGGGCGGATCGGGATGAGGCTCGGGCATCAAGCCGCGCCGTGCTCGCCGAAGGCCTCGGCGGCGCGGAGAACCTGTTGAAGATTCCCGTCGCGGAGAGCTTCAAGCGGGGTCCGGCCGCCGAGCCTGAGGTTGCCGGTCAGAAAGAAGCGCAGTTTGGACCAAGCCGGCGCGCGGCGAAGCTTCGCCAAAACTTTGGGGATGGAGGCGAGGACGCGTTCATCGTCGAGTTGCCATGCGGGATACATGTAGCCGCGCCGGCCGATATCCACCGCGAGCAAGCCCCCGGCCTTGCGGCGTTTATCGACGGCTTGGCGCGAGATTCGCAGAAACTCGGCGACCTTGGAAACAGGGAGCGGACCGCCGGCCGCCTCCAGGAGTTCCTGGCGCTGTCTCAAGCCCCTGATTCGCGCCGAGAGGAGCGGTTGGCGGGCCTTCAACGCCTCCGACTTGGCCAGGGCGTCGAGCGCCCGGATGAGCACCTCGAGGTCCGAGGGGGCCGCCGTTATCTCCGTAAGCTCCTTTGGATCGGTCTGCGTCATCAGCGACAACAAGGCATTCGTGCCGCGGGTCGCGAAAAGGGTTCGAACGAGATTGTCGGCTTGCCGCCGGACGTTCCCTTCCGCTCGCTCCAACGCCGCTAATGGCTCCATTTGACCACCCTCACCTTGATTGTCTAAATCAATTATAGCCTATAAAATGTAAATTGTCAACCCATCGCCCGTCCGGTCATCTATAAAGCGGCAAGCCGGCGGCCCTTGTGGAGCTGGGTTTTCAACCGCGGGTGAAATACAGCGCGACGATCGCGGCGGCGACCGCGACCCGGTAAACCACGAAGGGTTTAAGGCTGCGGGCGCGGACCAGGCGCATCAGGCCGCCGATCGCGGCCATGCCGGTGATCGCCGAGGCGGCAATGCCCAGGGCCAGCGGCGCGTCGATGCCTCCGAGATGGCGCAGCTTAAGTATCGCCGCTCCCGCGAGGATGGGCCCCGACATCAGGAAGGAGAAGCGCACCGCGGCCTGAGGCGTCAGCCCCAACAGCAGCCCGGCGGTGATCGTCGAGCCCGAGCGCGAGACGCCGGGGGCGACCGCCAGGGCCTGAGCCAGGCCGATAAGAAGAGCCATCCGCAGGTCGATCGCGTCCTCGCCGAGGCGCTTGGAGCCTCGGTTCTCCGCCCAGCCCAACAGCAGGCCGAAAATCGCCAGGTTCGCCGCGACGGCGAGCGGGCTGCGGAACGCGTGCTCGGCGGCGTGCTCGAACAATTTGCCGATGACGGCGCCGGGAATCGTCGCGGCGGCCAAAAGCCAGAGCTTGCGGCCCTCGGGGCTTTGGGGAGCGGAAAGGCCGTCCTTCGCCAAGGTCAGCCAGTCTTTCGCGAAGTAGATCAAGATCGCCAGCAGCGTTCCGACGTGCAAGGCGACGTCGTAGCTTAGGCCGGGATCGTCCCAGCCGAACAGCCATGGGGCGAGGACCAGGTGAGCGGAGCTGGAGATGGGGAGGAACTCGCTGGCGCCTTGGACGGCGCCTAAAACGACGGCTTGAAGATTGGTCAAGGGCGACACCCCTCATCCTGGCCTTCTCCCCTTGAGGGGAGAAGGAATTCTTTTGGGATTGTTATTTCCCTACGCCAACACATTTGAGAATTGGGTTTTAAGGCGGCGGCCGTCGGTGAATCTTGTGGGCTCGAAGGGGGTGATGTCGAAGCTGTGGGCGGCGCCCTCGGCGATCAGCTCCGAGAGGGCCAGGCCGACCGCGGGGGCGAGCTTGAAGCCGTGCCCCGAGAAGCCGACCGCGAGCACCAAGCCCTCGATCGGGGACGAGCCCAACAGCGGCAGCAGGTCGGGGCTCAAGGTGTAGAGCGCGCTGTAGCCTCCGCGCGAGATCGCGGCCGAGAAGCTCGGCACGCGGCCCTGCACGCGGCGGCGGTACTCGGCGATCATCGCGGGCTCGATCGCCTCGCCGGCGCGGTCGGGGTCCTTGGCGCGGCGGTCGGCCTTCAGATCGAGGCTGCCGACGAGGGTGAGGCCGCCCGGGTTCGGCAGCCAATAGGCGTTGCGCGCGAGATCGGCGAAGATGAGCCCGCGGCCGCGCGTGTCGCCGAAAAAGTAAGAACCGACCTGGGGGCGCGTGACCTCCAGGGGAAGGACGAGCTTGGCCGTGCGCGCGAGGCTCGCGGACCAGGGGCCCGCGGCGAGCACGACGGTGCGCGTCGGGATCATGCCGCCGCGGGTGCGCACGCCGGCCACTCGCCCGCCCTTCACGATGATCCCGGTGGCGGCCTCGTCGCGCAGCTCGACCCCGCTGCGGCGGCAGGCCGCGTCGAGACCCTTGAGCACCGCCCACGGGTTCACGTAGCCCGCCTCGGGCTCGTAGGCCGCGACCGTGCCGTCCGGCCAGGCCGCGTCGAAGGAGACGCGGCGCAGCTCCTCGGCCGTCAGCAGCTTGGTCTCGATGCCCTCGTGGACCAGGCGCTCGACGTTGCGCGCCAGGGCCGGGGCCTGGCGCGGGCCGCCGACGATCAGCATGCCGGTGCGCTTGAAGCCCGGGTCGCTGCCGGTCAGGATGCGGAAATCGGAGGCGAAGAAGCCGATGCCGTGCTTGGCCATCCGCGCGGTGAGGCCGTGCGAGTAGTGCTGGCGCAGCACCGCGGTGCTTTTGCCGGACTCGCCGGCGCCGACCGAGGCTTTCTCGAGGACGACGACGTCGCGCACGCCCTTGCGCGAGAGGTGGAAGGCGATGGAGAGGCCCATGACCCCGCCGCCGATGACGACGGTCTCGGCCGCGGTGCGGGCGCCGGGCAGGCCGGCCGCGTTCGCGCTGGTCCTCGGGCTCTCGGTCATCGGGGCATCTTAGAAAATTTAGCGGGGGATGATAGGGTCCAGCCCCAGCTGTTCGCGCGTCGTCCGTCCCAGAACCAGGCGCGCGGAGCTCAGCGCGAGCCCGGGAGCCAGCCGGGCCAGGCGGTTGAGCAGGCGCCCGCCGGCGTCGGGGATGATCTCGGCTCGGCCGGCCTTCACGCCGCGCACGATCGCGCGCGCGACGCGGGCGGGGGAGGGGACCATCCATTTGACGTGCGGCGGCAGGACGTAGCTCCCTTGGAGCAGGATCGGCGTGTCGACGAAGCCCGGCGACACCAGGCACAGCCTGACGGGGCTATGCGCCAGAGCCAGCTCGGCCGCGAGGGAGCGCGTGAAGCCGACGACCGCGTGCTTGGCCGCGGCGTAGGCGGCCAGGTACGGGGCCGGCATATGGCCGGCCATCGAGGCGACGTTGACGATCGTCCCTTCCCCGGCCGCGCGCATCTTCTCCAGCGCGAAATAGGTCCCATAGGCGACGCCGTGCAGATTGACGTTCAAGGTCGCCTCGCAGGCGTCCAGCCCGGTCTCGAGCGCGCCGCCGGCCTTGGCCATGCCGGCGTTGTTCACGAGGACGAACGGCGCCCCGCGCCGCGCGGCGAGGGACTCGAGGGCCGAGAGGAACGGCTCGCGCTTGGAGACGTCCGCTTGGACGGTCTCGACCTCGAGGCCGAGCAATCCGGCCTCGCGCTTCAGGTCCTCCAGGGCGGAGGCGTTGATGTCGAGGGCCGCGACCTGGGCGTTCTCGCGCAGGAACTCGCGCGCCAAGGCGCGGCCGATGCCGGAGCCCGCTCCGGTGACGACGACGTTGCGCCCGGAGAGATCGAGGGTCACCAGGGAATGTCCTTCGAGAGCCAACGCGCGCCCTCGCCGTCCACTATCAGCATCTCCTCGAACTTGCAGCCGTAGCCGGCCCCGCCGAAGTGGGGCTCGATGGCCCAGACGCCCTCGAGATGCCCCTGATGGGCCTCGTTGAGCAGCTCGGGATAGATCCCGCGCGTCACGACGCCGGCCACCGCCTGCCAACTGAACGGAATCGGCAGCGGGGGACGCCAGCTCTCGGTGACCTTGTGGAGGCGATGGCCGAGCACGGCGCCCGGATAGCGGTGGTGCACCGGGTCGAAGCCCGCCCGGCGTATGTGCCGGACGACGGCCTCGCAGACGTCGGCTCCCGAGAGCCCGGAGCCTTTCGCGCTGGACTCGAACAGCTCGCGTATCGTCTCGCGCAGGCCCGCGAGGAAGGCCCGGCCTTCGTCGAGGCGGGGATTGGGGCCGAGGCTGGTCGGGTGGCCGATATCCGAGGCGAAACCCGCGACGACCGGGGCGGTGTCGAGGATCACGTTCTCGCCGGGCCTCAGCACGCGGTCGCTCGGCAGGAAATGCGCCCAGGCCGTCATGCCGTCGAAGCGCGTCCGTTCCCCGAACCAGGCGAACGACTTATGAAAATGGGTCCTCACGCCGTGGTCGGCGAGATACGTGTCCATCAAGCCCGCGACGCGCTTTTCGGTCCAGCCTTCCTTCATCTCGGCCGCGATGTCCTTGGCGCACTTGTACGCGAGCGCCTGGCTGGCCTCGAGCCCCGCCAGGTCCTCGGGGCTCAGCCTGGGCTTGCCCGGCAACGTGTAGAGCAGGTCGCGGATCAGTCCCATGGGGATCTCTCTAGGGGTTCGCCTTCCAGAAGTCCGCGAGCAGGCGGTTGATGCGCTCGGGCTGCTCGCGCTGCAGCCAATGCCGGCCCTTCACCACGCGCACGGTGACCTGGCTCGCGAGGTCCGCGAACTCCAGGCGCGACGGGGCCTCGAGGTAGCGGTCCTCCTCGCTCGAGATCACCAGCACCGGGATGTTCGTCGGCCCGGCGTTGTCGCGCAAGAAGCGGGGTATGTCGCGCACGAACTGGCGGTACTGGTTCATCGCGTTCAGCGCGGCCTGGTCGAACTCTCGTATCCCGAGGTCGTGGTCCGGGGACCGCCAGCCCTCGGAGATCAGGCTGTCGATGATGCGGCGGTGGAAAAGGGAGAGCATCGCCTCGGAGAGCATCGGCACCTGCATCGCGGCGATGTACCAGCTCTTCACGATCTGCCGCGGCCAGAACAGGCGCCTGAGGTACTGCTTCGGGTGCACGCTGTTGATGATCGTGACGCTCTTGAGGTTCGTCTGGGGATGCGAGGCCAGAAGCCAGGCGTGCACGCCGCCCACGTCGTGGCCGACCACGTGGACGCTGCGCTTGCGCTCCGGGTCGGCGAGCCTCAGCAGCTCCAGGTGATCGAGCAGGATCGAGTAGGCCCCGTAGCGCCGGCGGTCGGCCGGCTCCTGGGAGCCGCCGATGCCGCGCCCGAACGGCCGTATCACGCGATACTGCTCCGCGAAGGGGCGCGCCTGGAGGCTCCAGGCGTCGGGCGTGTCGAGATAGCCGTGGATGAAGAGCAGGACGTCGGCGTCCTCGGGGCCGCTCTCGTACCACGCGGTCTCGAGGCCGCGTATCGTCGCCGAGCGCACCCGTTCGGCGTCCGCGGAGGCGTCCTTCATGAGACGGTGAGCCGGGAGAGCTTGGGCTTGGGGACCGGGATCTCGTAGGCGCGCAGCTTCCCGGCGATCTTCTTGTAGTCCTCGAAGTGGTTCGGGTTCAGCATCAGGCTGACGAACGGCGCGGAGATGAACATCCGGCGTATGATCTCGAACGGTGAGCGCCGCCGGAGCAGAGGCATCAGGCGCGCGAGGGTGCCGTAGAACGGATGTTTGTCCTTCAGCCGCTTGGCGTTGCGTATGCGCGAGAGCGACTGGAAGGTCCACGAGACCTCGAGGGCCTGCGCGAGGAGGAGGTCGGTCTTGCGGAACAGCACCTGCTTCGCCGAACGGTCGCGCCGGTACAGGTGCTCCAGCATCCAGTACGAGTAGGAGCTGTGACGGACCTCCTCCTCGAAGTGGCGGCGGTGCATCGCGAAGTAGAGGGGATCGAGCTTGGTCTGGAACGGGCGGAGCTGCTTGAAGATGAGGATCGAGATTTCCTCGACGAAGGTCAGCACCCACCACAGCGCGTGCCCGCCGAGGTCCGAGTTGAGCTGGAGGGCCTTCTCCAGCATCGTGCCCGAGACGGAGGGGAGCAGGCTCGCGAGCTCGTCGAAGCTCAGCCCGGTCTGCGCCGAGAAGAGCTCGAGGTAGCGCTTGAACATCCGCGAGTGCTTCTCTTCCTCGGCGAAGAACTGCTCGCCGAGGGCCTCGAACTCCGGGCTGACCGGGTAGCGGTCCAGGTTGCGCTTCCAGACCTTGTCCTTGGCCTGGACGAGGGCCGTCTCCATCTCGCCGAACGTGCGCGCGATGACGAGCCCCAGGTACTGGCTCAGCACCAGCCGCTCCTCGGGCCCGGCCTCGGGGAAGATCAGCGCGTCCTCGTCGAGGGGGACGAAATAGCGCTTCAGGTCGATGCCGTCCTTCCACGGCAGGGATTTATCGAAGTCGAAGCAGAGCTTTTTCTGCCGTTCGAGGATCTTGAGGAGGGCCTGCTCGTCGTCGACGCGGGGCAGCTTCATACGGCGATATTATACCCCTAAAAAAATCGCCTAGCCACCGCCCAAATGGTAACATTCCGTGCCATGGAACCCGCGCGGATGTTCCTCGCCCTAGGCTCCCTCTCCGCCTTCCTCGGCGTCGCCGCGGGGGCCTTCGGCGCGCACGCGCTGAAAAGCCGTTTGACCCCCGACCTGCTGGCCGTCTTCGAGACCGGCGCGCGCTATCAGCTCTACCACGCGCTGGCGTTGCTGGCCGTCGCCTGGGCCTCGACGCAGTTCCCGGGAGCCTGGATTCGCTGGGCCGGCTGGTGCTTCGCGGGGGGGACGTTGCTGTTCTCCGGAAGCCTCTACGCGCTGGCCTTGAGCGGCGTCCGCGTCCTCGGCGCGATCACGCCGTTCGGCGGCCTGCTCTTCCTCGCCGGCTGGCTCTGCCTGGCCCTCGCCGCCTGCCGGGGCTGAGTCTCCGATCCCGGCCTTCAACCTCGCTTGGGAAGGATGCGGAAGGTCCTGACGTGGCGGGGGCGGTAGTGCGTGAAGTCCCGGTCGAGGGTGAAGATCGTGGCCAAGCCTTCCCTCTCGCCCAGGGCGACCAGGGCCGCGTCCGCGAAGTCCATCGGCAGGTCATGGTGCTTTCGCATCAACTCGCGCACGCGGCATGATGCTTGTCGTCGGCGTGGAAGACCGCGAGCAGCGGCCCCGCGTCTTGCCGAAGCGCCGGGCGGCGCGGGGGTCGAAAGCCGGGGCTGAACCTCAGGGAAGCAGGCCGAGCCAGCGGTCAGCGGAGACCACCCATTGCTCGCGGCCGTCGTTTTTCGTTTTTCGGCAAATTCCGGACTCATGGACCAACTGCACGGCGATCGGCGCGTCGAGCCGGCGCTGGAAATGGGCCAGCGAGGGGGAGAACGGCCCATCCGACGTCTTGCACTCGACGAGGCAAATCGGGCGGTCCCTTTCCGTCAGCAGGAAGTCGGCCTC
Organism: uncultured Elusimicrobia bacterium; assembly: GCA_964566245.1. GTDB lineage: Bacteria > Elusimicrobiota > Elusimicrobia > CAZMIB01 > CAZMIB01 > CAZMIB01. The sequence continues at coordinate 19,524 of CAZMIB010000004.1, forward strand.
CCGCTTCTCCTTGTCGCGGACGTAGTGGAGTCCGATGTCGCCGGCCCCCGTTTCGCGCCAATTGCGCGCCGCCTTCGCCAGGTGCAGAGCCACCAGGTTCTCGAAGCGGGGGCCGGGCGCGGCGAGCTCGCCCCAGTCGTAGAGGTAGACCTTGTTCTCCTTCTTGAGGGCCCGGGCCAGGCGTCGCGCGTACGGCGGTATCCGGAGGAGGTAGTAAAAGCTTTCCAGAAGCAGCAGCCAGTCCCGCGTGGTCTCGAAGGCGACGCCGATGTCCTCCCGCAAGGAGTTGATCGAAAGCGGGCTGCCGACTTTCCCCGGCAACAGATGGGTCATGGCCTCCAGGAGGGAGATCTCGCGCAGGTTCGAGGCGTCGCGTATGTCCTCGCGTATCAGCAACCGCTTATGGTCTTGATGCCAGACGTTGTAGAAGGTCTCGCTGCCTCGGGAGAACGGCTCCGGGAAGCCGCCTAGCCGAAACAGCGCGCGGTAGCCCTCGCGGGCCGAGGCCGAGGGCGCGGGGGGAGCGGAGAGCCCGCGCCGGAAATCGTCCCATGACGCCCAGCGTCCGGAAAGCTCGCCGAGGGTCAGTGGGAAAAGGGAAAGGCCGAAATAACGGCCGAGCAGGCTGTCGCCCCCTTTTTTAAAGATGTCCAGCCGTCCGCTGCCGGTGACGAGAAATCGGAACTCGTCACGATAGCGATCATAGGCCCCCTTGAGGTAGTTCTTCCACCGGGCGTACTTGTGTATCTCGTCGAACACCACCAGGAAGGGCCGGCCGGGTTCGCGGCTCTCGGCGGCGAAGAAGTAAGGGTCGGCGATCAGCCGCCTCTGGTCCGTGACGATGTCCCAGTTGAAGTACAAGCCGCGCTCGTAGCGCCGTCGCAGCTCTTCGGCCAAGGTCGTCTTGCCGACCTGGCGGGGGCCGCCGACGAAGGCCATTTTCCCGTAGTCTTCGAGGACGGCGCGCAGGTGCGGCGAAAGGGTCCGCGGAAGCATATCGATGATATTATCAGATACAAGTCTAAAAAAGTCAAGACTTTTTTAGACTTGGCTCGAAATTAAATGGACGGTATCCTCCGGCGTCCTTGCCGAGCTCCAGCGGTTTTCGAGCGCATTTTTCCATTGAAATTTCCCCGGTCCCCTGTTAGCCTTCTAAGGGATGAAGGCCGACGAGGAGAGACCTGGGGCGTCGGGCGGCCTGAAGGAAGCTTGGTCCGCCGCCCTCGCCGTACTTGGCGGGGCGGCCGTCGGCACGGCCTTGGCCGTGATGTGGGTCCAGTCGATGCGGCACAGCGCCCCGGTGACGGCTCGGCCGGGGGATAGGAAGGTCTGGTCCTCGATGGCGACGCTTAAAGCCGCGAAGCCCTAAATCTTAAGGCGGGGAACGATCTTCAGGACCGTCTTCGCCAGCGCGTTCCAGCGCTCCAGCACGGCGGGGTCGGAGGGGCTCTGCAGCTCGACCGTCCCATTGCGGACGGTCGTCAGCGGAGATTGGGCCCGCATGAAGACGACGTGCTGGACCTCGAGCAGCGATCCCACTGGAGAGATTTTGTAGCGCCATTGTTCGACGCGTAGCCAGCCGGTCTCGGCCTCCGCGGACGACTGATCGACCATGCGCAGGCCGAGCAGATCCCACTCCAGGTCGATCGTCTGGAGGGTGTTGGAATCGACTCGCTGGTTGAATTGATCGGGCGCCGGCGGCGGAGTCTTGACCTCCCGGACCTCGAGGCAGGCGAACGCCGTCTTGCCGCCGGATTGGGGATCGTCGTCGTTCGACAGGCACCGCGCCGGTTGGTTCTCGTAATCCACGGACTCCGCCCCGTAGGTGAAGAGGTGGTCGGTCACGCGGTGGATCGTCTCAGCGTCGAGCTGTGCCGGCGCCATCGGGTCCTTCGGCGGCGTCGCGAGCTGCGCGGACGCGGCCCCGGCCGCGGCGAGGATGAGAGCGAGAAGGTTCACGGCATGTCCAGGCCGACGATGCGCAGCCGCGCGAGCGACTCGAGCTGGCCGCGGATGATCACCGCCTGCCAGTCCGGGGCGCGCGCGAGCTTGTTGCGCAGCTCGATCTTGCGGCGCTCGAGCAGCCGGCGGATGGTGGCCGCGTCGCGCTCCTGGACGAAAAGGCGCGTGGTCCCTTCGATGGGATAAGTCTGGGCGCCGGCGTACAGCACTCCGTCGCGCCAGCTCATCGGATACGCCCGGCCCGTCGCGGAGAACGAGGCCAAAAAAGAAACCTGGGGATCGGGCTTGAGGGCTTGGTCGCCCTGGAAGTGATAGTACAGGCCCGTGCTTCCGACCGCGTCGCGCATATCGTTAGCGGGAGCCTTGGGCGCGGCCTTCGCGTCCTCGGCGGCCTTGGCCGCGGCGATCTTGCGGATCAAGGCGAGGGCCTTTTTCTTGTCCTCTTCCGTGAAGGCGTTCTTGTGCTTCTTGACCTTCTCGGGCATATCGCCCAAGCCGGACGGCTGCTGGGCCAAGGCCGGCAAGGCCAGGCTCAGCAAGGCGGCGCAAAGCAGCTTCATTCCCTATCCCTCCGTCGTCCGTCGGGGATATTCTAGAACGCGGTGCGACCGGCGTCAGGGGTCCTTTGGCCCGGATGGGTGGGGACTAAAGGTCCCAGGTCCGCAGGCGCGCCCTTGTCCTCGGGGGGCGCCGGAAGGGGCGGCAGGGCTTGGAGCTCGGTCTTGAACGCCAGCCAGTCGGCCAAGGAGCGGTAGGCCTGCGCGTGCGCGATTCCCGGCTCCGGCGCGACGCTGGCCTCCATGTCGACGCGGACGTATTGATAGTCGCCCGGCTCGATTCCCTCGTGCTTGGGCCCCAGGTAAGCGCGGTACATGTAATGCCAATCTATCGGGAACCATTTCGGGGCCACCGCGTTGGGGACGCCGTTCCAGTAGGCCGCGTACCAGCCGGGGATGTCGTAGAACTCGACGGCCCAATGGTCGGGCCGGCCCTCGACCGGCCGCATCTTGAGCCCAGTCTCGGGCGAGCCGGAGAAATCGTAGGTTTCCGTCGCGTCCAGCTCGTCGAGCTTGCGCTCGCCGCCGTCGTTGTGGCCGCGGGAGCCCATGCGCTGCTGCTTGAAGAAGCAGGGCCGGAAGACGTGGGTTTCGCCCGGACTTAGCTCCACGACGGCGACGTAATGCAGGATCGCGTGGCAGGCGAGATTGAAGCACGGGGCTTCCGTGCAGGTCGCGTTGGGGGCGATCGGCTTCACCGAGCACGGCTCAGGCGTCTTCCAGTCGGTCCGGGTCCAGCCGTCGAGCTGGACCTTGAAGGACTCGACGCGGCAGAGGCCATTGTCCTGCGCGCGGGCCGAGGAAAACGGCATAAGAGCGGCAAGAACGGCGAGTCGAATCAGCATGAAGCCTCCCTTCGGCTGTCCAATCCCTCACCCGCCCTTCGGGCACCCTCTCCCGCAAGCGGGCGAGGGTGGGGTGAGGGGGATCAGTAACCCAAGCGCTTCAAAACCTCGGGATCATTCCGCCAGTTCGGCGCGACCTTCACCCATAGCTCCAGCCGCGCCGGGCGGCCGGTCATGCGTTCGATCGCCAGGCGCGACTTCTCGCCGAGCTTTTTCAGGCTTTGGCCGCCTTTGCCGAGCAAGATACCTTTTTGGCTGGGCCGCTCGACAAGCAGGTTGATGCGGATCATGTCCTTCTCGCCGGGATGCTCGACGAAATCCTCCAGCTCGACCGCGGTGGAGTAGGGAATCTCCTCGCCGTAGAGCTCCAGCACCTTCTCGCGCACCAGCTCGGTCGCGAAGTAGCGCTCGTAGCGGTCGGTCGATTGGTCGGTCGGGTAGAAGGGGGGATGCTCGGGCAGGGCCTCGATCAGGCCGCGCTTCAAATGCTCGACGCCGTTCATCGTCAGCGCGGAGATCTTCCAGGTCTTTCGCAGCTTGAGCTTCGCGGCGTAGGCGGCGGCGACGGCGTCGGCGTCGTGGGCGCGCTTGAGCGCGTCCAGCTTGTTGATCACGAGGTCGAGCGGCTTGCCGAGGCCGTCGAGGCGCTCGTAAAGCTTGAGGTCGTCCTCGGAGGGGACGCGCGGCTCGACCATCAGGCAGATCATGTCGGCCTCGTCGCGCGCGGCCGAGCGCGCGGCCACCTCCATGCGCTTGTGCAGCATGTACTCGGGGCGCAGGAGGCCCGGCGTATCGATCAAGATCAGTTGGTGGTCCTCGCCGTTGAGGATGCCCAGAATCTTGTCGCGCGTGGTCTGCGGCTTGGGCGTCACGATCGAGAGCTTGGCGCCCAGCAGGCCGTTCACCAAGGTCGACTTGCCGACGCTGGGCCGCCCGACGATAGCGACGAAACCGGATCGAAACGAGGTCATCTTTTCTCCTTCGCTGGAATCTGCGACATGAAATGCTCGGCCAGGGCGGTGATCGTCAGCGAGGGATTCACGCCCAGGTTCGCGGGGATCACCGAGCCGTCCGCTATCCATAGGTTCTCGTAGCCGAACACCTTGCCGTCCAGGCCGGTCACGCCGTTCTCCGGCCCGGTGCCCATCGCGGCGCCGCCGAGGATGTGCGCCGTCGTCGAGACGCCGAGCCAGGCCCCGGCCAAGGAGGACTGCGGTATGCCGTCCGTCCGCGCGCAGAAGCGGCGCAGGACGTCCGAGGCAGCCGGAAGCTCCTTGGGCGGCGCGGCGGCGCCGGGCTCGGGCTCGCTGGTCAGCCTTCGGCCGAACCATCCGCGCGAAAGCCGGACCTTGAGCCGCGAGTCCAACGTCTGCATCACCAGCAGGATCGTGCTGCGGCGCGCCCAGGCGAACGGGAGCGCGCGCAGGGCGTCGAGCGGGCGCGCGAACGTGGCGCGCAGCCAGGCCTTCAGCGCGGCGCCGGTAGAGCCGGGGGGGACGTCGCGGACCGCGAGCAGGCTCATCGCGTCCGAGCCGGCGGGGAAGCGGACCGCTTCCACGTGGGTGTCGGGATCGGGCCACATGCCCGAGGCGATCGCGAGCCCCTCCGACCAGTCCTGGCCCCCGCGGCGCGCGGTCGAGCCCAGCAGCACCTCGGAGTTCGTCCGCACGTCGCGCCCCAGCCGGGGCGGAAGGCGCGACAGGCGGTTGTCCGGGTTCTGCAGCAGCTTCAGCGTGCCGAGCACGCCCGCGCTGACGACCAGCTTGCGGCAATGGACGCGCTTGCGCTTCAGCCCCCAGCCCGAGCGGCGGACGACGACCGTGAAGCCGCCGCCGTTCTCCTCGATCCTCTCGGCCGTCGTCATGCTGAATATCCGCGCGCCGCGCTTGAGCGCGAGGTGCAGGTAGTTCTTCATCAGCGTGTTCTTGGCGTTGTGCCGGCAGCCGATCATGCAGCCGCCGCAGAACACGCACCCGGCCCGCGCGGGGCCCTCGCCGCCGAAATAGGGATCGGGGACGGTCTCGCCCGGCGCTCCGAAGTGGACGCCGACCTTGGCCCGATGGAACGTCTCGCCGCGCCCCACGTCCTCGGCCACGCCCTTCAGCGCGAGGTCGGCCGGGAACAGGCGGGGCGTCGGGGCCGCGCCGAGCATGCGCGAGGCGGTCTCGAAGCGCGGGCGCAGGCGCTCGCGCAGGTCGGGAGCGAGGCGGCGGCACTCGGGCGCGTCGTAGAAGCGCTCGCCGGGCTCGAGCAAGGTGTTCGCGTAGACCAAGGAGCCGCCGCCGACGCCCGTCCCGGACAGGATCAGGACGTCCTTCAGCAAGGTCAGCCGCTGCAGGCCGTACAGCCATAGCCGCGGCGCCCACAGGTAGCGGCGCAGGTTCCAGTTGGAGCGGGGGAAGTCCCGGTCCTCGAAGTGCCGGCCCGCCTCGAGCACCGCGACCGACCAGCCTTTCTCGGCCAGGCGCAGCGCCGCGACGGCGCCGCCGAAGCCGGAGCCGATCACCAGGGCATCGAAGCTCTCGACCGGATCGAGGTCGCTGAAAGTCTGGATCGCCATCGAATTTTTATATGATCAAACCGCGATGACCCACGAGCAATGGATGCGCGTCGCCGTGAAGGAGGCCTATCGCGCCTTGCGCGAGGGCCATACCCCCGTCGGTGCGTTGATCGTCCGCCGCGGCCAGCTCCTCTCGGTCGCGCATGACCGCTCGCAGGCCGACGCCGACCCGACCGCGCACGCGGAGATACGGGCCCTGCGCCGCGCCGCGCGCCACAATCGCCACTACCAGATCCCCGAGGCCGTCGTCTACACGACCCTCGAGCCCTGCCCGATGTGCGCCGCGGCCCTGATCTGGGCCCGGGTCAGCGCCGTCGTCTACGGGGCCAAGGGCCTCAACTCCGGCGGCCTCGGCACCGTCCTCGACCTGCGTCGCTACTGGGGCAAGGGCAAGGACCTTAAGGTTCGCGGCGGCGTCCTGCGCCGCGAGTGCGAGGTCCTTCGGGACGCCCTTAACTGAGCTCAGGGCAGCTTTTCCGGAAGCGCCGCCCCGGCCGATAAAGTGGACTGTATCGCCTGCTGCACCGTCATCCCCGTGGGCCGCACCTCCGACGTCTTGAACAGGGCGACGTCCCCGATGTAGAAGTGGTTGGTGGGCACGTACACCGCGACCAGCGTTTCTCCGCCCGCGACGATCTCCTTGGTCACGAAGCCCAGCCGCCAGACGTCCGCGCGCGGGTACGGGACCAGGACCACGCCCATGAACGACTCCTGGCTCTCCGGGGAAAAGGCCTCGGCCACCTGCTTGAAGGTCCGGTAGATCCAGCCCAGCCCCGGGACTTGGAGGATCGACCATTCGACGAGCTGGACCATCCGCTGGCCGACCTGGTCCGAGACCACGATTCCGACCGCGAGAAGCGTCAGGAACGTGAACACCAAGCCGAGGCCGGGTATGTCGCGTCCGAGCAGCGCGGTCAGAAAGGGGGCGACGACCCGGTCGGCCTTCTGGACGAGCCAGGCGACCAGGAGTATCGAGAGGCTGAGGGGAACGAGCGCGACGACGCCGTTGATGAGATAACGCCGGAGACGGGCGCGCCAGGGCGTCACGCGCGGCGGCCGTTGGGCTCGGGCGAGCGCTCGAGCTGGAACGAGAGGCCGATCGTCTGCCCGTAGTCGTCGAGCTTGGTCTTGAGCTCCTGCGCGCTCAGCTTGCGAGGCAGCTCGACGTCGAGGAAGACGTTGACGACCGCCGGCCCTCCGGCGGGGGCGAGGTCCAGCTTGGCCGCGGCGTCGGCGATGTTGACGCCCATCGACGCGAGCAAGGTCGAGAGCTGGTAGACGATCCCGGGGCGGTCCTTGCCGCGGACCATCACGTGGTAGCGCGCGCCCTTCGGCCGGGCCAAGGCGGCCTCCGCCGGCGTCAGCGGCTTCAGCTCGGCGGCGATGCCGAGGCGCGAGCGCAGGCGCTTCAGCGAGGCCTCGAGCGACTTTTGCGCCAAGCCCTTGGGCGTCGCGAGCAAGGCCAGCATCGCGAACTCCGAGCCGAGGCGCGTCATCCGCGACTCCTCGATGTTGCAGCCGTCCTCGAAGAGTATCTGCGTCACCGCCGAGACGACCCCCGGCCGGTCCTTGCCCGAGGCGGTCAGCAGGTAGTGCCGGATCATCCGTGCCTCCGTTCGTCCTTCTTGAAGGCCGGGGAAGCCCCGACCGCGAGCAGCACGAGCATCATCGCCGTGAAGCAGGCGACCGGCGTTCCGTCGCTTTGCGCGAGGTTCGGGAACGTGCCGCTCAGGTCGAGCGCGTTGCCGAGCCCGGAGCTGATGGAGAGGATCGCGAGCCCGATGCCCGCGATCGAGCCCCCGGCGATGAGGCCGGAGGAGAACAGCACGCCGGGGCCGGTCTCGGCCTCCTCGGCGCTCATCTTGACGCCGCGCGCGGAGGTGAGGCGGTCGCCGAGCCAGCGCACCATGCCGCCGAAGAAGATCGGCGTCGAGCTCGACAGCGGCAGATAGACGCCGACCGCGAACGGCAGAGAGGAGATGCCGCACAGCTCCATGACCAGCGCGATCGAGACGCCCAGCAGCACGAGCCCCCACGGGAGCTTGCGCGTGAGGATGCCGTCGATGATCAAGGACATCAGCCGCGCCTTCGGGGCCTCGTACTTCTGGACCGCGGTGCCGTCGTCCCGTTTCTGGAGATTGCCGTTGATGCCCGGGTCGACCATGTAGCGCACCGTTCCGTCGTCGTCGACCAGGTACTTGCCCGGGAGCACCTTGGCCAGCGGGCCCTGGGCCGGCGTCTGGGCGAGGCGCAGCACGTGGTACATCTTGGCGTCGTCCGCGTAGTCGCGGCCGTGGACGCGGTCCATCTCGGTCAGCGAGGCGACGTTCTCGACCTTGGCGCCCTCGGGGACGGCCTTGCGCGAGTAGATCGTCGAGGCGTCGTTGAGGACGTTCAGCGTGTAGCCGATGACGATCGCCGAGGTCAGGGCTCCGATCAGCAAGGCGATCTGCTGGTTGCGCGGCGTCGCGCCGACCAGATAGCCGGTCTTGAGGTCCTGGGACGTCGTCCCGCCGTTCGACGCGGCGACGCAGACGATCGCGGCCACGCTGAGCGCGGTGACGCGGTATGTCGGCCCGACCCAGCCCCGCGCGAAGAAGGCCAAGCTGGTCAAAAGCAAGGTCGCAACCGTCCTTCCCGAAACCCGGTTCGACGAGGAGCCGAAGCCCCCAGGAGAGCGC
>CAZMIB010000004.1:28138-45005 GCA_964566245.1 uncultured Elusimicrobia bacterium
GTATAACAGGAAGGTCCGGACCGTCAGGCCCGAGACCGGGTGCTACGAGGGTCCGAGTGTGCCGTTGAGTCTCGAGCGGACGGTGACGAACAGGATGCCGAACGCCACGATCAGGAGAGAGCCGAGCAGGTTCATCTTGAGCGAGGGCGTCGCCCAGATCGCGAGCACGAGGCCCACGCAGCCCGCGAGCACGTAGGTCATCGGGATGTCGAGCTCGGTCCGCAGGACGCCGAGCTTGCGCCCGGCCGATTTCAGGCTGCCCAGGCCGGCGCGCGCGCCGTGCACGATGGTCGGCAGGCTCTGCGCGAGGCTGATCATCCCGCCCGCCGCGACCGCGCCGGCGCCGATGTACAGCACGTAGCTGCGCCAGATCTCATGCAGGCTCATCTCGGCGATCGTCTTCGTCGCCGGGAACAGGGGGGCCGCCAGGCCCTCGCCGAACAACTTGATCATCGGCGTCAGCACCCAGCTCGACAGGATGCCGCCGGCGACCATGATGCAGGAGATGCGCGGCCCGATGATGTAGCCGACCCCGAGCAACTCCGGCGAGACCTCGGCCGAGACCGCCGCGCCCTTAAAGAAGGACAGCGCCCGCTCGGGGACGTCGTTCCAAAGCTTGAAACCCAGGTTCAGCAGCTTGTAGATGAGCCCGAAGAAGAATCCGGAGAACACGGTCTTGGCCGTCGTGCCGCCGCGCTCGCCCGCGATCAGCACCTCGGCGCAGGCGGTGCCCTCGGGGTAGATCAGCTCCTTGTGGCCCTTGACGATCAGCGCGTAGCGCAGCGGGATCATCATCAGCACGCCGAGCAGGCCGCCGAGCACCGCGACCACCATGATGCGCGCCAGCTCCATCTCGTAGCCGAGGATCAGGAGCGCCGGCATCGTGACCGCGACGCCGAAGGCGATCGACTCTCCGGCCGAGCCGGTGGTCTGCACGATGTTGTTCTCGAGGATCGTCGCGCGGCGGAGGCCGAACACGGACGAGAAGCCCTTGAACAGCGTGATCGACAGCACCGCGACCGGGATCGAGGCGCTGACCGTCATGCCGACCTTGAGCGCCAGATAAAGCGAGGAGGCGCCGAAAATGATGCCGAGGACGACCCCCATGAAGATGGGGAAGGCCGTCAACTCCGGCGGCCGCTGCGAGGCCGGAACGAAGGGATGATGCTCCTGCTCCTTCACGACGGTGTGCTCCGGCGCCTGTGTTTTCATCATGGAGACATGATTTTATAATATCCTGACGATAGATTTCATGCGCCCACACCCGCTTTCGCCGCCCTTTTTTTATAGGAGTGCCCTCTCCCAACGGGAGAGGGTCGGGGTGAGGGGTGCTCTTTTGCTGTTGTTGTTCGCCTCGATCCTGCCGCCGCTCGCCCACGCCGACCCCATCCTCCCCGAGGAAATCATCCTCGACATGTCGGGCTCGATGTACGCGAAGACGACCGCCTCGATGCGCTACCTGCAGGCGCGTCATGCGTTGTCCCGCGCGATCGACGACGGCCGTGGAACCCCTATCTCCGTCCGCGTCTTCGGCGCCAGGTCGCGCAACGACTGCCGCGACACCGAGCTGATCCTGCCGTTTTCCGACAACCACGCCCCGGAGTCCTTGGAGCCGTTGATGGCCTTGGAGCCGAACGGCATGACCCCGCTGGAGTTGTCCCTGAAGCGCGCGGCCGAGGACTTCGCCGCCAAGCCCGGCGCGATCCTGCTGATCACCGACGGCATCGAGAGCTGCGGCGGAGACCCGTGCCGCTACGCGGCGACGCTGAAGAAGCTCGGCCTGCGCGTGGACACGATCGGCTTCGGCTCGGGTCCTAAAGGGGAAGCCGCGCTGCGCTGCGTCTCCGAGGCGACCGGCGGCCGCTACTACGGCGCCTTCGATGAGTCGAGCTTCGCCGGCGCCGTCGCCCAGGCGCGTCTTGAGGTCGCCTGCCGCGACTGCGGCCGCCTCGAGGCGTTCTACGAGACGCCGACCTCCGACCGTCCGGTGATGTTGTATCGCCTCCTTGCGGCCGGCACCCGCAACCCGCTGACGCTGTACCCGATGACGAACCTGAGAAGCGCCGCGCCTCCGGGGCTCTACGATCTGCTGCTGATACCGAAAGACGGCGGCGAGCTGATGACCCGCGGTATCCGCGTCGAGCCCGACACGGTCGCGCGCCCGCGCTTCCCCAGCAACGAGCTCGGCGAGATACTGGCGCTGTACCGGACGAAAACGAAGCGCGACCTCTCGGTCGGCTACCAAGCGATCAACCGAGCGACAGGAGATATCCACCCGATCTCCTTGATAACAGGCCAAGTCCGCGACCTTCCCGCCGGCACCTGGGACCTGGTGCTGGAACACGAGGGGGAAAAGCTGACCTTGCCCGCCGTGAAGGTCGAGCCCGCGAGACGAACGCGCGTCTACTTCAAGCACGTCGACGCCGGCAAGCTCCGCGTATCCTACGTTCCGTTGGCCGGCGCCGCCGAGCTGCCCTACGTGGCCGTCGATCGCGAGAGCGGCAATCCTTACCCCGGCGCGCTGATCACCAACAAGGACGCCGAGTTGCCGGAAGGAACCTACGACCTGACTTTCGAGCCGCAGCAGAGAATCCAGCTTCGCTTGGAGAACGTGCGCGTCAAGCCCGGCAAGACGAGCAAGGCCAAATTCGCGCGGAAAGATCTAGGCGCCGTCCTTCTCACATGCCCCCGAGACGGCCGCTTCCCCGCCTTCCCCTACACCGTGCTGGCATCGGGCCATCCCCAGCCCGGCCCCTACGTGACCAACCAACCGATGCTCCTCCCCGCCGGCGTCTACGACATTCGCGTAGACTACCCCGACGCCCCCGCCAAAACCCTAAAATCCGTCCGCATCAAACCCGGCAAAACAACGGCGATCGACCTCCCGTAGTGCCCTCTCCCGGCGGGAGAGGGGGAGGGTGAGGGGTAGGCCGTTTTACCACACCTTTACCCCGCCCTGACGCCCCATATAACCCCGCCCCCTACACTATCGACATGCAGCGGGAGGACCGCATGTCCATAAAACTTTGGCGGCTGATCTTAGTCGCGTGGATCATTCCATCGCTCGCCGCGCAGCCCGTTCTCGCGGGCTTCGATTCCGGCGAGGACAGCGGCGATGGCGGAACCCAGCCGCTCGAGGCCCCCTTGAAGTCCGTGCGGGAGACGCGTAGCTATCAGCCCGCGGCCGATCATTACGGCGATACGATCAACAAGGCGACCCAGGCGCGCAACGGCTCCTACGACTCCATGCAGAAGGCCGGCACGGAGTTGATGCAGGCGATGGCTCAGCTCAAGCAGGCCGCAAGCAAGATGCAGGCCAAGGGCAGCGAGATCAAGGGCAAGCTGTCGCAAATCAAGCAGGACGAAAGCTCCTCGGAATCCAAGATGAAGCCCACGAACACGGGCGATCAGCAGCAGGACCAGCAGAACAAACAATCGAACTCCAGCGAGGTCCAAAGCTTCGGAAGCAAGGCCGCGGGCCAGATTTCCTCCTACGACAAGAGCACGGAGCAGGAGTGGAAGCCGCAGTTGGATAAAAGCGAGCAGCTCGGCCAGCAGGCGGCGCAGGATTCAAGCCAAAGCGGTTCCAAGAACGCTCAGAACATGTCCGGTCTTAACGATGCCCAGAACAATCAAATCGCGCCGACGAAAAACTCGCGTATGGCCAGTTTCTCCGCCCTGAAGAGCCAGGCGGGCCTGCTGGGGAACAAGATCAATCAGGTGAACAGCGCCATTCAGGACTTCAAGAACGCCCTGCAGACCGCGAAGGGCGCCGATCAGCAGTTCGTCGACGTTTTGAGCCAGGTGTCGGATCTTAAAAACGAGCTGCAAGGGTTGTCATGCTCAGGAGAGCAGCAGGACTGCAAAAGCAAGCTGCAGGGCGTCGGCAAGAAAATCGACCCTCTGACCCAAAAGCTCGACAAAATCATCAGCGACGCCCAGCAGGTCGCCAGCAAGCCGATGCCGAAGCTGCCCGCGGGCGCGGGCAGCCAGGCGGCCAAGGGTCCCGGCGAAGGCCAGGGCCAGGGCGGCGGCGGGGGCGGCTCGCCTCCGGGCGGTGGCGGTGGTGGCGGAGACAAGGGCGGCGGCCAGCCGGCGAACAATCCCAACAACGGCCAGGGGATCCCGAAGAAGAACATGATCGATCCGACGAAGGATTTGGCGAGCCAGCTCTCGGACTGCAAGACCGCGAACCAGCATCCCGAGCTTGAGACCCAGGCGGATCACGATTACTGCACGACGTTGCAGAACCAGCAGAACGCTCTCAATCCCGCGGGATTGGTCTCCGCGAATCCTACGTCGGCTTCGACGTTATCGGGAGCTTCGGCGGCGTCGGCCGGATCAAAGAGCACGGCGATGGGGGGGGCGGCCTTCACCCCCAATACGTTCAACCCGAGCCCGTTCGGCAAGTCGTTCATTCAGTACAAGAACTGAGGGCCGTTACGGCGATCTGATGCCTCTTTCACACAGGCTTAACCGTCGGGGGGTAGACTATAGAGACGGGAAGGACGGGGGGAATAACATGAAAAGCACCTTGAAGCAGAAGCGAAGCCGGTCTCGGGGCCAGAACACGGTCGAGTATTTGCTGATGTTGACCGTGATCGTCGGCGTGACGATGATCGCCGGCGTCTCGCTGAAGCGCTATATGCCGGTGCTGTTCAGCTCGGTCTCGTCGATGATCTCGAACGCCGCGGTGGTGCTGGGCTCGGCGGAAGGCGTGCGGGGCAGCGTCTAAGGAGAAGGGGGCTCGGCCGCCGGCTCCTTCTCCTCGAAGGCCTCGGCGTCGAACACCTGAAGCTCGGTCCTAGGATCCTTCCAGCAATCGCGCGGCAGTCCCGCCTTCTGCGCGCAAAGCTCCTCAAGAAAAGCGGTCTTGTCGGGGATGTCCTCCCAGACCTGGGGCAGGAACAAGCCCGAGCGCGTTCCCTGAATCGCCAGCACGCCTTGCCCTTTCTGGACGGCCTCCGCGTTCGCGACCCTGCGGAACGGGGACAGCTTCGAGACCTCGATGGAGAGACCCGCCAGCTCGTCCGCCATCACGGGCGGAAAACGGCGGTCCTCCAAAGCGCTCCGCATGGCGTAGACCTGCACGGCCTCGGCGAGGGGCAGGTCGGGGGTCAGGCTTCCGACGCAGCCGCGCAGGCTTTGCGCGCGGGGGACGTCCCGCCGGCGCAAGGTCACGAACACCGCCGCCGGCAGGCCGAGCGCCGGGTCGCGCCATAGCCCGGACTTGGGGTCCTCGCCGCGCTCGAGCTTGTCCTTCAGCGCCTGGCGCGCGAGGGCGAGCAAGGTCGCGCGCTGGGCGTCGCCGAGCTTGGGCGGAGGGGGCGCGGGCAGGCCGCGCAGCCACAGCACGGCCGCGTAGCCGACCGCGCGCGAGGCGTCGCCGTTCGGCAGCTCGCCGGAGTTGAGATAGGCCAGGAAGCGCGCGCGGGCCTGAAGAGTCCGCATCGCGAAGTCCGCCGCGAGCACGCCGGACTCGCCGCAGTAGGTGCAGACCAAGGAGGACGGTCCGCGCCGCATCAGCAGGCGGTTCGCGAGCCAGAACAGCTCGGGATCGTCGGAGCCGGTCAGCGCCGCGAGGCTCACTTGATCGACCGCCCGCGCCGAGACGCTGTCCGGGTAATGCGAGAGGTCGGAGGAGACGATCAGCAAGCTCTTCCCGGGCCGGATCAGCTTGGCCAAGGCTTCCCCGACCCGCCGCGAGACGGTCGGATCGTCCGAGTTCATCAGCAGCGGGACGACTTTGAAGGGCCCCGCCAAGGTCCGCTGCAGGAACGGCAGCTGGACCTCCACCGAGTGCTCGCCCTTGAACGCCTCCGGCAGGTCCTGGACGAGGGGGCAGTCCTTCAGCAGCTTGAAGATCGCCGCTTGATCGATCGGCACCGCCCCGAGCGGCGTCGCGAGTTCCCCGCCGCCGATCGTCGCCGCGCCCTTGATGGCGACGTGATGCCCGGTCCCGAGCACGATGACCGTCTCGTAGCGCCGGCCCTTGAGGCGGGCGTACGCCAAGCCCGCCGTGGCGCCGGAATACTCATAGCCCGCGTGCGGGACGAGCGCCGCGACCAGCTCGCCCTGATCGCCCGAGGTGGAGATATTCGCAAGGAATCCATCGACCGCCGCGCTGAGCGCGGCCGGGGAAGCCGGATAGAACGCCCCTGCGACCTGGGGAGGATACGTCTTCGCCGACGCGGCCGCCGCGACGAAAAGGATGCAAGCGGCCCACGCGCATGCCACGCATCGAGTATATCAGACCCCGCCGAGCGCCACCAGGGCAAGGAGCGGATGGGTGTCATACTTTGAATTGTTGAAAAATCAGGCGGCCGCGTTGATCAGTTTTGAGACCAGCGAGGGAGACCGGTGGATAAATGCGGCAATCTCCGAAGGTCGCAAACCTTGAGCGGCGGATTGCAGGACGAAAATACGGCGGAGGCCCGATATGCGGCGACTCTGCAGAGGTCCGATCAAATCCTCCAGCCTTATGTGCGCATCGGCGCAGATGGTCTCGGCGATTCCGCGGAGGGTTGTTGCATGGTCCCACCCCAAGAAGTCGGCTTGTCCTCTTTCAATATCCCGCCCGCCGTCCGGGTGATGGGGAGGTTCCACATCTCGCGAAGCGTCTTGCGCTTCAAGATAAGACGAATAGCGGGCCGCCGCCTCTTCTTGCGAGCCGCCGAATATGGACAGAGGAAAATCCAAGTCCACGAAGGGTTTCCGTAGAGTCCCTACATAATCGCGATGGCTCGACCATGCCCACTGGCCCGGCTGCGAGACCAGCCCGGCATTGACGGGATTCAAGTGGATGTAGCGAAGAAGGACCAGCAAATATGAATCGTTGTCGCAGAGCAGCGTCTTGAACCTGCCTTGGAAAACATGCCCCATCCGTTTTCGGCGATTGTTGAACCAGCACGCATACCGGGTCATTAAATGCTGCATGATAAGCGATACGCTGAACCGGTCGACGCGCAAGAGAAGATGAAAGTGGTTCGGCATCAGGCAATAAGCAAAAAGCTGGAATGGCTGACGTTTCTTAATCGTCGCTAGAACCCGAAGGAAGCGTCGATAATCCGATTCGCCATCGAAGATGCGCTGCCCTCCGTTGCCGCGGGCCATCGCGTGGAAGATAATTCCAGGATAGTGTATGCGAGGCGCCCGTCCCATCGCTGCATCATACTTCCGGATCGCGGGTCAGGCTCCTGTCTCGCGTGTTGAAAATGCATGCCGGTCTTAAAGTGAAAGCATGACACCGGGGTCGTTTCGAAAATTCAAATATTCAAAGTATGACACCCATCCGGGCGCCCCATGGCGCGGTTTCGGGTTTTGAGCTATTTTATGGGGGATGAGCCCTTGGCGCAGGGCGGCGATCTCGGTTTTCGTCGTCGCTTGGCTGCTCGTTTTTAATTACGAGTCGGTCCGGCATAACTATCTCGAGCGCTGGCTCCATCGCGATCTGCCGAAGGTGAAGTTCCTGTTCCCGCCGGCGGGCTGGATCATGTTCTACCGCGTCGACGACGCCAGCGGCAGCGCCGAGGTGTACGGGCGCAAGGGGGAGGACGGCGCGCTCATCGACCCGCACCGCATCTTCGAGACGCGTTGGGTCGGGTACGACAACATCCATCGCAACGTGCTGATCTCGGCGCTGAACAGGGCTTACGCGCCCAGCTTTTGCGGTTACTTGAAACGGAAGTTTCCGGAGTACGACGGGTTCCTGGTGATGGAATCTTGGGTGCTCTCGGTCAGCAAGGAGCCGGATAAGGTCTTCAGGAGGCTCGCGTACCGATGCTGAGGCGGTTTTGGGAAGAGTGGTTCATCGAGGAGCGGCCGTCGATTTCGTTGTCGCTGTTCCGGATCGCGGTCGCGGCGACCGTGGGGCTGCATGTGTTCCCGACCTTGCTGCGGCTGGGCGACAACTATCTTTCGACGGCGTTCCGCGAGTACAACCCGAGCTTCTTCACGATCGGGGTCCTCAAGTGGGTGGACGGGACCTCGGACGCGTTCGTCCGCGGGATGGCCGGATTCTTCACGCTCTCGTGGCTGGCGTATCTGGTCGGGCTCCTGACGCCGCTCAGCGGGCTCGGCATGGCCGCCGGGTGCTACTACTTCTACGCGCGCAACTCCCTGCACATCGGGACTCTGTCCTACGACATCCTGCTGGTGACGTTGTTCCTCATGATCGTCACGCCTTACCCGGGCGACTCGTTCTCCCTCGACAGCCTGCTGCGCGGCGACCCCGACCCGTACCGCCGCCGGCGGCCGTTCTTCATCCAGCGCCTGCTTCAGCTTCAGATCGCGAGCACCTACTTCTACACCGGCCTCGGCAAGATCACCGGCGAAGGGAACTGGCTGAGCGACAACCCCTACTACTACCTGATGCGCGCCCCGGCCTTGGGGGTGATCAAGGATTTTCCGTTCCGCGGCTTCTTGGCCGTCCACCCGTCGCTGTGCTATGGGATAGGCCTGGCGGTGATCGCCTGCGAGCTCGCGATGCCGGTCGCGCTTTTTTGGAGGCGGACGAGGCCCGTCGCGATCGCGCTCGGTTTCCTGTTCCACGTCCTGCTGCTGGTCACGATGCACGTCCCGACGATCTTCTTCTTTCTCTTTCCGCCCCAGCTTCTGCTGTTCATCGACCCGGAGGCGTTGACGGCGTGGCTGGACCGCCGGCGGGCGGCCCGGGCCGCGGCCGGGCGGGACAAGGTGATCTACGACGGGGGCTGCGGGTTCTGCCGGGCCTCGCTCGCGCGCCTTCAAGCCCTGGACCCGACGGGAAGGCTCGAGCCCGTCGATTTTCGGAGCCAGGACGTCACGCGCCTGCACCCGAGCTTGACGCCGGAGGCCTGCCGCGCGAGCCTGCACCTGCTGGAGACGGACGACCGGCTGTCGGCGGGTTTCGAGGTTTTCCGGCGGCTCAGCCTGCGCCTTCCTCTATTATGGCCGACGGCGCCGCTGCTGAATCTGCCCGGGTTGGGCTATCTAGGAGAGCCGATCTACGACTGGGTGGCGCGGCACCGCTATCGCTTTCCTCACTGGTTCCGCGCCTGCCGGGAAAATAGCTGCGTCAGGGGTTGAAGACCGTAGGTCAGCCCCGCACCCGCCCTTCGGGCGCCCTCTCCCCGCTTGCGGAGAGAGGGTGGGGGTGAGGGGTTCAGCTCAGCGGCCGGCCGTGGGAGGCGGGAAGCTCGCAGTCACAGCCGTGGGGATGGGGAGTCCCCTCGTTCCAGCCCTTCTCCTCGAGAACCGTCTTCACCCAGCAGGGATAGCAAAGGAACAAGCGGTTGAGAGGCTTGTCCTGGCCGCAGCGCTTGCAGGGTCCGTCCTTCGGGGGACGGCGCTGGGGAATCTTCGAAAGATCCGGCCGCTCCTCCTCGATGACGGGGGCGGGCTCGGTCCGGAACTCGGTCTCGGTAAGGGCATCCTCGACGACGATAGGCATGAACGCATTATATCATTTCTTCGGGTGTTCGGGTGTCATACTTTGACTTTTGAACTTATTGGCCGACCGATCCACGCGGCCAAGATCAAAAGTCAACAAGTCAAAGTATGACACCCAGGATCATGCGCGGCGGCGGGGGTTTTTATCGGCCATGGCTCCGAGCTTTTTCGCGATCCCGCTTGGAGTCATGACGAAGTCGACGCAGCCCGCCGCCTGGACGCTGAGCGGCATGCCGGACACCGTGGCGGACATGTCTTGGGCGAAGACGACGCCTTTTTTTTCCTTGATAAGCAGGCAGCCCGCCGTGCCGTCCTCGTCCCAACCGGAAACGACGACGCCTATCGCCCGCGCGCCCAGGGCCGCCGCCATGGAAGCGAAGAAAACATCCACGACGTCGTTGGCTCTCGTGCGCGGGAACGTGACCTTGAAGGAGCCGTCGACCACGCGCAGATCGACGTTGGGAGGACTCACGTAAACGCGGTTCGCTTCGACCCGCATTCCATCGGCGGCCACGAGCACGGGCATCGGGGTGCGATACGACAGCAGCTCGGCCAGTTGGCTCGTGGCGGTGGGCAGAATGTGGGTCACGAAGACGAACGCCATCCCGGTGTCGGGCCGCAGGGCCTCCAAGAACTCCTTGTAGGCGTCAAGGCTTCCGGCCGAGCCGCCGATTCCAACGATGAAGCTGGGACGCCGCGCCTTCTTGCCCGGCGGGCGGCGGGAAGGGCTCATAGGCTCCTAGAATCCACGCCGCCCTTTTTTTTGGGGGGGGGGGGGATCCCTGATCCATCGGAATCAAAGCGATCCCATCGTCGGCCAGGACAAGCTGCTGGACCTCGCTTGAATGCTCCATGCCGCGCGATTTGACGATGTAGAGCCCGCGAGTCCGCGACCCGCCGGTCGGTTCCTCCAGCTCCCTGACGACGATCCACGTATCGATCAAGGACGAGATGCCGATCTCGCCGCTGGTGTAATTTTCCTCGGCTGAAGGAACGAGGCTGGTGAAAAACCCGGTGATTCTGTTCGTTCTTAAAAGGTCGATCGTGCGCGTGACCATCAGTTGCACCTCGCGCGGGCTGCCTTCGGTCAGCAGGCTGGTCAAGGGATCGATCACGATGGATTGGGGCTTGAACTCCTCGATGATCTTGTGCAAATCGAGCAGATGCGTTTCCAAGCCGTAAAGGGCGGGCCTCGTGGAAATGATCCTCAAAAGCTTTTTCTTGACCCAAGGTTCGAGCTGAAGGCTGATGGACGTCATGTTTTGTATGAGCTGGCCTTTCGACTCTTCATAGGAAAGGAAAAGGCATCGTTCGCCGCGCTTGCAGGATTCTATGGCGTAGGCGGCCGCGAGGCTCGTTTTCCCGGTGCCGGCGGTGCCTGAGACGAGCACGGTGCTGCCTTGAGTAAAGCCTCCTTCCGCGAACATCCCGTCCAGCGACTCGATCCCGGTGGGAATCCGCTGTTTCGTTCCCGGGACCTGGAAACCCGCGTCGGTGACGGGGATCACGGAAAGGCCGCCGTCATCGATGAGAAAGGGATACTCGTTCGTCCCATGCTTGGAGCCGCGGTACTTGACCACGCGAATCCTGCGAATGGACAGTTGCTCCTGGACCCTGTTATCCAGGTAAATGATGCAGTCGGAAATGAACTCCTCCAGTCCATGGCGGGTGTAGGAGTGCGGGCCGGGCTCCCCCGTGGTGATCGCCGTGATGCGCCTGTCCCTGATCCAGCGGAACAGCCGCTTGATCTCGATGCGGAGGATTCCCGGGTCCGTGAAGCTTCCGAACAGCGATTCAATCGAGTCGATGACCAGGCGCTGCGCCCCGATGGATTTGATGGCATGCTCCAGATGGATGAGCACCCCTTCCAGATTGAAATCGCGCTCCGAGATATCCCTGCGCTCCAAGCGCAGGTATTCAAGCCGTATCTTTCCCTGGGAAACAAGCCCTTTGAGATCCCAATTAAGAGACGCCACGTCCTTGATCAGCTCGGCCTCGGTCTCTTCAAAGGACAACAGGACGCCCGGCTCGTTGTAGCGGCTCGCGCCCGCGATCAGGAAATCGATGCCGAAAAGCGTCTTTCCCGAGCCGGGACCTCCGCAGACCAAGGTGGTCCCATGCCTTGGAAGGCCGCCCCCCGAAAGCTGGTCGAACCCATGGATGCCCGTCGGGCACTTGCCTAGGCCATGGTGGTTCAGGCCGTGCTTCAAGTGGTTTGTCCCGTGCTTCGAGATGGTTTTGGGCATGCGCTAAAGCGTATCAGCCGGCCGATGAGCCGGTCCATGGCGGCGCTGTAATGGTAAAATGAGGGCTCCATGCCTCTCCGTCTCGGCTCGCTGACCTTGAAGACGGGAGTCATCCAGTCCCCGATGGCGGCCTGCACCGACCTGCCCTTCCGCCTGATCGCGCGCGAGAAGGGCCTGGAGTTCGCCTTCCTGGAGATGGTCTCGGCCCACGCCCTGCTGTCGCGCAACCCGCGCACCTTGGAGCTGATGAAGACGATCCCGGAGGACCGCCCCCTCGGCGCCCAACTCGTCGGCTGCGACCCCGGCGCGGTGGGGGAGGCGGCCGCGGTGGTCGAGGAGCTGGGCTTCGACCTCGTCGACCTGAACTTCGGCTGCCCGGTCCCCAAGATCACCGGCGGCGGCGACGGGGCCGGCTCGGCGATGCTCATCCAGCCCGAGAAGTCGGAGGAGATGTTCAAGCGCGTCGTCCGGGCCGTCAAGCGCATCCCGGTCACGGTCAAGATGCGGCTCGGCTTCAACGATCCCTCGGGCGACGAGGCGGTCGGCATCGCCAAGCGCGCCGAGGCCGCGGGCGTGCGGGCGATCGCGGTGCACGGGCGCACGCGCAGCCAGCAGTATTCGGGCAAGGCCGACTACGCCGGGATCGGCAAGGTGAAGGCCGCGGTCAAGATACCGGTGATCGGCAACGGCGACGTGCTGGGGGGCGACGACGCGCGGCGGCTCCTGGCCGTCAGCGGCTGCGACGCGGTCATGATCGGCCGCGGCGGCCTCGGCAACCCGTGGATCTACAGGAATGTCGCCGGCGCCTTGGAGGGGAACGGCACGGCCTACGTCCCGACCTTGGAGGAGCGGCGCACGACCTTGCTGCGCCACATGGAGCTGGAGGTCCGGCACCAAGGCGAGCGCCTCGCGCTGCTTCAGATGCGGCGGATAGGCTGCTGGTACTTCAACGGCCTGCCCGGCGCGGCCGAGTTCCGGGCAGGAATCTGCCGCGCCGGGACGATCGAGGAGATGCGAGAGCTGATCTTTGGATTCGGCTCCCTGAAGGCTACCGCGCTACCTT
Source organism: uncultured Elusimicrobia bacterium (assembly GCA_964566245.1). Lineage (GTDB taxonomy): Bacteria > Elusimicrobiota > Elusimicrobia > CAZMIB01 > CAZMIB01 > CAZMIB01. Next base: position 40,877 of record CAZMIB010000004.1, read on the forward strand.
CTCCGTCACCTTCCTGAGGGCGGCCAGGGCCTCGTCGTAGTTGGGGTGCGAGGCGAACTCCTTCACCAATTGGACGTAGGCGATCTTGTCGTCGGCGCCGACGATGAAGATCGAGCGCGCGAGCAGGCGGCGCTCCTTGATCAGCAGGCCGTAGGCCAGGCCGAATGAGACGTCCCTCGAGTCCGAGAGGACCTTCACCTTGCTGACGCCCTGGGCCGTGCAGAAGCGGTTCTGCGCGAACGGCAGGTCGCAGCTGATCGTCAGCATCTCGACGTCCGAGAACGAGGCCGCCTCCTTCTCGAAGCGCATCGTCTGCTCGCTGCAGATGCCGGTGTCGAGCGATGGGACGACGTTGATCAGGCGGATCTTGCCGTTGAACGAGGCGCCGGTCACCGCGGTCCAATCCTTCGCGAGAACGGTGAAGTCCGGGGCCTTGTCCCCGACCTTGACCTCGTTACCGAGCAACGTCAGCGGGTTGCCCTTCAAAACGTGCACGCCCATCCTTTCTTTCGTCATGTTCGCCTCCTTATAAGAGAGGCCGATCGTAGCATTTTTGCCTTTGCCCCCGGGTTTTGGTAAGATAAACGCCTCCATGGGATCCACGCCGAAAGTCTCCTCGCCCGTCGTTCCGTCGTTGAACTCGAAAGATGGCCGGACCTCCGATGAGGATTCCATGGGCAAGGCCGTAAAGACCTTCGTTCTCGATACCAACGTCCTCATCCACGACCCCGAGTCGCTCTTCATGTTCGAGCGCAGCCGGGTCGTCTTGCCGCTGGCGGTCATCGAGGAGCTGGACCAGTTCAAGCGCCTCAACGACGACCGCGGCTACAGCGTGCGCCAGGTCACGCGCCAGCTCAATCGCCTGCGCTTCCGCGGCCGGCTCTCGCAGGGCGTGGCGCTGGACCACGGCGGCCAGCTGGTGATCGAGTACCGCAAGGTGGAGCGCCTGCCCGGCCCGCTGGACTCCGGGACCATCAAGAAGGACAACGACATCCTCGCGACGGCGCTCTATCTCAAGGAGAAGGGCGAGCCGGTCGTGCTGATCTCGAAGGACATGAACCTCCGTATCAAGGCCGAGGTGCTCGGCCTCGAGGCCGAGGACTACGAGCGCGAGAAGATCCCGGTCCAGGACCTCTATAAAGGCTGGCGCGAGGTCCTGGTCGAGCAGCCCGCGATCGACGCTTTCTTCAAGGACCACCGCCTGGACGTCCCCGAGGGGCTCGGCGAGCTGCGTCCGAACGAGTTCGTGATCCTCAAGGCCGGCCCCGGCGCCTCGCAGAGCGCGCTGGCGCGCTTCCGTCCCGGCTCGGGCCTGGTCCCGCTGGCCTCGGCGCAGAGCCGGCCGTGGGGGGTGAAGCCGCTTAACGTGCAGCAGCGCTTCGCTCTCGAGCTCTTGCTCGACAAGGACGTCAACCTCGTCACCTTGATCGGCGTTCCCGGCTCCGGCAAGACCTTGCTGACCTTGGCCGCCGGCCTCGATCAGGTCTTCGAGTCGAAGCTTTATCGCCGCCTGCTGATCTCCCGCCCGATCGTTCCGGTCGGCCGCGACATCGGCTTCCTCCCGGGCTCCAAGGAGGAGAAGCTCAACACCTGGATGGGCGCGGTGAAGGACAACATCGAGTTCCTTTGCGACGCCGCCGGGCACGTGACGCCGGACGAGATGCTGACCGACTCCAGCGACATTTTCAGCTCGGAGAAGATCGAGATCGAGGCGGTCTCGTTCCTGCGCGGCCGCAGCCTGCCGCGGGTGTTCTTCATCATCGACGACGCCCAGAACCTGACGCCGCACGAGGTGAAGACCATCATCTCGCGCGCCGGCGACGGGACCAAGGTCGTGCTGACCGGCGACCCGTACCAGATCGACAACCCCTACCTCGACGCCGCCTCCAACGGCCTCTCGACCTTGGTCGAGCGCTTCAAGGGCCAGAAGATCTTCGGCACCGTGAAGTTCGACAAGATCGAGCGCTCCAGCCTGGCCGCCCTGGCCAGCGAGCTGCTCTAACTCCTAAGTGCCCTCTCCCCTTGAGGGAGAGGGTGCCCGAAGGGCGGGTGAGGGGTTCTTCCTTAAAGCAACAGCAACTCCGGCTCGTCTATCCTCGCGGAATTGACCGCCGGTGAGGCCTGCCTGACGGCCATCGCGTCGGAGGGGAAAGGCCTTAGAAGGGGGGCGAGGCGCGCCGGCTCGCGGACGCTCGGATCGAGCCAAATATCCTCCGCCTCCCGCCCCAGGATGACGGGCATGCGATCGTGCATCGGGCGGATCAGTTCGTTCGAGGCGGTCGTGACGATCGTGAAGGTCCGCAGCTCCTTGCCGGCGGGGTCGCGCCGGCTTTCCCAGAGGCCGGCGAAGGCGAACAACCCGCCGTCCTTCAGCGTGTAGCGCAGCGGGACCTTCGCGCCTTTCTCGCCGTGCCACTCGTAGAAGCCGTCGGCCGGTACGAGGCAGCGCCGCGCGCGGTAGGCCTCGCGGAAGGCCGGGCTCGACGCCAGCCCCTCCGCGCGCGCGTTGATCATCTTGTAGCCGATCTTGGGCTCCTTGGCCCAGCGCGGCACCAGCCCCCAGCGCATCATCGCGAGCGCGCGGGGCGCTCCGGCGACGACCGGGGCCTGCTGGCTCGGCGCGAGATTATAGCGGGGCGCGAGCTCGAGGCTCGTCTCCGCGATTCCGAAGCGCCGCGCCAGCGCGGCGGCGCCCGCCGTCTCCGTGTAGCGTCCGCACATGTCGCCCTTATTATATGAAACGCCCGCCGCCGACATGAAGCGCCGCGAGGGGCGCGGACAAGGTCACGCGCAGGCTACATGGAAGTTACGGCGCGCCGATAACGCTTTGCGGCGCGTACTTCTATAATGCCGCGCGTATGCGAAGCATCGTCATCGAGGTCCGCGACCCGCTGCATCTCGCCGCGGCGCAGAACGCCGCTCGCAGATTGTGCCGGGAGGCCGGCGTCGGCGCCGAGGAAACGTTCGCGGCGATGACCCGCATCCTGGAGCTCGGCCACTCCGCCTTCGAGGACGGCGCCCGCGCGGGGCGCCTGCGCCTGCGCCCGCGTCCCGGTCCCGGCCGGATAACGGTCGAGATCTCGGCCGAGAGCTAGGGCTCGAGCGACTTAAGGACTGCCGCGAAGTCGGGCGGAGGCTCCGCCCGCAGCTTGAGTGGGCGCCCGAGGGGGGAGCGGAGCTCCAGTTCCAGGGCGTGCAGCATCAAACGTGGGGCGTCAGGGGCGGCCGTTCCGTAGCGCGTCTCCCCGATGATCGGATGACCGATCGCGTAAAGGTGCACGCGCAGCTGGTGCCGGCGCCCGGTCGTGGGTTCGAGCTCCGTCAGCGTCGCTTCCTTCAGCGCCCGGAGGACGCGCCAACGCGTCAGCGACTCCTTTCCCCGCGGGTCGACCCCGACCCGTCCCGAGCCGAACTCGCGCAGCGGCTTGTCGATGCGGCCTTCGCCCTCCAACCGGCCGCGGACCGCGGCCAAGTAGCGCTTGTGGACGCGCCGCGTCTCGAACTCGCGGCACAGCGCCCGGTGCGCGGCGGCCGTCTTGGCGAACAGAACCACCCCGCTGACCTCGCGGTCGAGGCGGTGCACCGCGAACGCGACCCCGCCGCAGCGGCGGCCGACCAGACGCACGAGGGGCTCTCCCTCCGAGGGGCCGCGTCCCGGCACGACCAGGCTGCCCGCGGGTTTAGCGACGGCGATCAGCGCCGGGTCCTCGTACAGCACCTCGAGGGTCGTGCTCATGGGTCGGGTGGAGGGTCGATTCTCGACGCGGCCGCGTCGAGGGGCGCTGGGGAATCGAACCCGGCGACTCTACAAAACCCGGCCGCCGCGGGCAAGGAGCTTCCGCTCGACGGGTGCGGGGAAGATTTGTAGGTGACTCGAAGGCCGCGCTAGCTGCGAAGGGCCGGACGCGGGCGGGCTGGCGCTCCACTGCGTCCTCGGGGGCCGCGCGCTCGGGCCGCGCCGGACGCCAGAGGCGTCCGACGGGGGCCCCTCGGTGTTCCGCCTGGGCCGATCATTGATGCCCAGGCGGCCCCCGACACCCCCTCCCGGCCACGTAACGCGCGCTGATCGCCTGAGGCGATCTCCCCCTGCGGGCGATGTTCCGCGCCATCCCGCCCGCGTCCGGCGTTT
>CAZMIB010000005.1:0-41674 GCA_964566245.1 uncultured Elusimicrobia bacterium
AACGCGGACCGCTTGCGCGGTCCGCGCGCGCCAGAGTCGGGGCTGCCCACCGGCCCGGCCTTTCAAACGCAACCCGTCCCCCTTCCCGGCGCGCGGCCCGCTCCGGAGGCTTCGCGCCTGGAAGCCGCCGCGCGGGCTCCGGCGGCCAAGACGGCGTCGCCGGCCGCCCCTCGCGCCAAGAGCCGCCGGATCGAGAGCGCGGCGGCCCCGATGGCCAAGGCGTGGAGTCCCTCCGCCGCTACGGCGGGCGGCGCGGCGAACATGCTGCCTTCGAAAGCCGACGAGGAGCCCGCGAGAACCGCGCCGCTGCCGTCGGGAACGCCCACCTTCCCGGGCTTCATGCTGCCGCTGCCGATGGAGGCCCGGGCGCGCATGGAGGCGGCGCAGGCTCTCCAGCGCGGAAACTCGCTCGGCATGCAGGCCGCCTACGGGAGCGGCGCCGGCAGCCTGGAGCCCGACGCGGAAACCGCCCCGGACGCGGGGCCGACCTGGACCGGGACGGCCCTGTTCGCCCCGACGCGCGACGAGCGCGTCGTGATACGCGACATGCAGGGCTGGATCAACTTCTGGCCGCTGCACTCGATGGAGCCGCTCCCGCTGGTCGACTTCGGCGGCTCGATGGTCGTCGGCGTGGTCGCCGCCCCCGGCTCGCGGTGGGAAGGCCTAAGCTCCGTCGAGGAGCGGGACGGGAAGATCAAGGTTCGGCTGAGGCGGGCGCGCGGCCGGGCGAGCGCAGGAACCTTCGAGCTGAAGGCGGTTCCCCAGTCCGACCTGCCGGTCGAGTTTTCCGAGAAATAGACGGCGGACAGTCGCCCCTCACCCCGCCCTCTCCCGCAAGCGGGCGAGGGCGGGGTGAGGGTTAGACCGTTGGTTTTTCCCTCACCAATTCCGCGGGAATCACCGGGGCCGGGATGCCTTGAAAGCTCAGCGGCGGCAGCTCCCGCCACTCGAAGTCCGCCCCGAGGCGGCGGGCCGTCTCGGGTCCCAACAGCACCTGCCCGGGAGCCGCCGACTCCTCGAGCCGCGCGGCCAGGTTCACCGCGTGGCCGATCACGCTGTACTCGGCGCGCTCCTTGGTGCCGAGGCAGCCGCAGACGACCTCGCCGGTGTTCACCCCGACGCCGACGCGCAGCGGCTCCAGGTCGAGCTTGCGCCTGGACTCGGCCAGCTCGTCGACGGCCGTCCTGGCGCGCAGCGCGGCGCGGGCGGCCGAGCGCGCGTGGTCGCCGTTGGCGACCGGGGCCCCGAAGATGGCCATCAACCCGTCGCCGATGAACTTGTTCACGATCCCGTTCTCGCGCTGGACGGCGGCGATCACGCGCGTGAAGATGTCGTTCAGCGCCCAGACGACCTCCTCGGGAGGCACGCGCCCGGCGAACGCGGTGAAGCCGCGCACGTCCGCGAACAGCACGCTGACGACCTTGCGCTCGCCTCGCTTCCAAAAGTCGTCGGGATGAGCCAGCACGAGCTTCGCGATGTCGGGGGTCGCGAACTGCCCGAACGTCTCCTTGACCTTCTCCATCTGCGCGAGCTCGTAGTAGGCCCGGTCGAGCTCGGCGCGCAGGATGCGCTCGCGCGCGAGCTCCTGGGACATGCGCCGCTTCTCCATGCAGCGCCGCAGCGCCAGCAGCAAGGTTTCCTCGGTGAAAGGCTTGAGGACCAGGTCGTAGGTGCCGCCCTTGAGCGCGCCGAGGGCGGCCTGCAGGTCCGTGGGGGCGGCCAGCAGCACGACGTCGGCCCCCGTGGTCGCGGTGACGCGGCGCGCCAGCTCGTGGCCGTCGATCGCCCCGGGCAGCGCGGGATCGATCAACGCGACGTCCCAGCCCTCGCCGAGGCGCACGGCCGCCTGCTCGCAGGTCTCCACGGCGGACGCGGCGTAGCCCGCCGCCTTCAGGCAGCGCTCGCAGAGATCGCGAATCTCGGGATCGTCGTCGACGATCAGCAGCTTCATCGGAAAGGCGGCGGGGTTAGTATACGTCCAGGTCCGCGGGTTTGCAATACGGAGAGCCCGCGGAAAGAAGTAGCGGAGCGGAGAGGGGCCGGCGGCGCGCGGCGCGGCTTTCGCGCCGCGCTATTTCTTCTTGCCGGCGCGTCCAACGGCGCGCGCGGGGACAGGCGCGCGAGCGGGAACCTCGTCGCCCGGCAGCAGGCCGTAGGGAGCCATCAAGGTCTGCAGGTCCCGCAGAAAGATGCGCCGGTGTCCGCCGGGCGTCCGATAGGCCTTGAGCTTTCCTTGGTCGATCCACCTCACGACCGTGGCCGGGTGGACGCCGCAAAAGTTCGCGGCCTGCTTCGGGGTCAGTATGCGTCGTTCCCCGTTCCGAGGATCGGCGGTTTTTACGGGCATGCGTCCTGCCTCCGCCGGCGTCTGGGCCGGCGCCGAAACGCCAAAGCGTCCTGCGGCCTCGTGACCGTGGACTCGTGGCGACCGTCATACGACCGTCAAACGTCGCCTCTAATCATATAAAATTTCTTTCGGCCGGACGCAAGCCCTCGGAGGGCGGGGGAGGGCTCACTCCTTCGGGAGTCGGGCCTTCAGGTGGGCGAGAAAAACTTGCAGGCCCTTCGCGAGCTCGTTCAGGCGGGAAGAATCCTCGCGAAGGATCATCAGCAGGCGGTTGGACTCCGGGCTGAGCCCCTGCGCCTCCAGCAGGCGCAGCGCGCGCTCGACGTCGCCGACGCAGTCCTCGAGGCCCCGGACGCTCTTGGCCATGAAGTCGGAGCGCTCGCGCTCGATGCGGCGGTACTCCTCGTGCACGGCCTCCATCTCCTCGGCGAACGACTCGAGAATGCGCTGCTTTTCGCTCATGGGGAGGCCCTCCGCGCGGCGGCCAGCAGGCCCCGCGCCGCGCGCCACAACTCCTCGAGCTCGACCGGCTTGTGCAGCACCTCGAGGCTGCGGGCCTTCAGCGAGCGCTCCAGCTCCAGGTCGAGCACGTCCCCGGTCAGGAACAGGAAACCGGGCCTCGGATGCGGCGAGCGCGAGGACCACGCGTCGAACAGGCCCAGCCCGCTGCCGGCCCCGAGGCGGATGTCGGCGATCACCAGGTCAAAGGGCTTGAGGGCGGCCAGCTTGAAGGCCTCCTCCAGCGAAGCGGCCAGCTCGGGGCGGCAGCCGTCGGCTTCCAAGGCCTCGCGCAGGAACGCCAGCACCGCCGGCTCGTCGTCAACGACCAGGATCGACGCGCCGCGGCGGCGCGGAGCGGCGCGCGGCTTCGGCGCCGGGCGGGCGTCCTCCTCCTTGGCCGCCGGCAGCTCGATCCAAAACGTGGCCCCGTGGCCGGGGCGGCTGACGAAGCCGATGCGGCCCCCGTGGTCCTCGATGATCTGGCGGCAGACCGTCAGCCCCAGGCCGGTCCCACGGCCCTCCCCCTTCGTCGTGAACAGAGGCTCGAACAGCCTCGCCTGGACCGCCTCGGGAACGCCCGGGCCGCTGTCCTGGACCTCGACGCGCACCCGGCCCTCGACCGCGCGGGCCTCCAGGCGCAGCTCCTTGCGCCCGGGGGAATCCGCCATCGCGTCGCAGGCGTTGTTGATCAGGTTGACGAAGACCTGCTCCAGCTGCTGCATGTCGGCCTTCACCTTCGGGAGACCGCGGGAGATCTTCACCTCGAAGCGTATCGCGGCCGCCTTCTTCAGCTTGTAGTTCAGCAGCTCGATCGAGGCGCGCGCCGCCTCGTCGACGCGTATCACGCGCTTGTTGACCTCGCCCTGGCGCACGAATAACAGCAGGTTGTCGATGATCTTGCGGCAGCGCATCGCGTTGTCGAGGATCATCTTCAAATCTTCGCCGGCGCGGGCCCCCGAGCCCTCGAGAAGCTGCGCGTAGCCGACCACGGCCTGGAGCGGGTTGTTGAGCTCGTGAGCGATGCCGGAGATCAGCTGGCCGACGGCGGCCAGCTTCTCGGAGTTGATCAACCGGTGCTGCATCCTGCGCGCGTCGCTGACGTCGCGGATGACGACCGTCCATTCGTTGTTCAGCCAGAAATCGCGGTGCGTCCCGCCCCACGAGAGGCTCAAATCCAGGCGCCGCCCGTCCTTGGTCTTGCCCGGAACCTCGACGTCGCGCACGGAGCCCTTCTCCATCAGCTCCGCCAGCAGGGCCTGCATGTTCCTCTCGGAGCCCGCCGGCAGCAGCGCCGAGAGCGGCTTGCCGGTCATCTCCTCGGCGCCGTAGCCGAACATCTCGGCCGCCCCGCGGCTCCAGGTCGTGACCCAATGCTCGCGCGAGAGGCCGACGACCGCGACCGGGGAGTTCTCGAGGACCGCGCGGTAGCGGGCCTCGGAGCGCGACAGGTCCCGGAGCAAGGTCACGTTCTCGAGCGCGAGGCCGAGGGCGTTCGCGAACAGCGACAAGCTCTCCTTGTCGCGCTCGCCGAGGGGACGGGAGCCGTAGTAGTTGTCGGCGGTCAGCACGCCGAAGACGCGGTCCTTGCCGCAGACCGGCGCCATGACGAACTCCCGGGTCTTGGCCTCCTGCACGTAATCGGGGTTGAGGCGCGGGTCGTGGGTGTCGTTGAACAGCACCGGCTGGCGCGTGCGCACGACCTGGTTCAAGATGTCGTCGCCGCCGAGCGCCACGTGGCGGCGCCGCCAGGCGTCCTCGCGCAGGCCCATCCTGTCGGAGCCGTAGGTGTAGCGGCCGACGATCTCCCGGCGCTCCTCGTCCACCCAGTACAGCCCGACGCGCTCCAGCGACAAGCCCTTCGACGCGGACTCCAGGCCGACGCGCAGGATCGTCTCCTCGTCCATCCGCTGAAGAACCGCGCTCTCCATGTCGCGAAGCGAGGTCAGCTCGCGCACGCGCTCCTCGAGGTCGCGCGTCCTCTCGCCGAGGCTGCGCGCCATGTCGTTGAAGGCCGCGCCCAGCGTCCTGAGCTCGTGGATCGCGGGCAGCTCGAACTGGAAGTCCAGGTCGCCGGCCGCGAAGCGCCGCGTTCCCTCGGCGAGGCGCCTGAGCGGCAGGACCGCCGAGCGCACCCACAGGCCGATCCACAGGACGACCAGCGCGCACGCGAGCAGGGAGAACAGGAACGTCCACCGCTGCACGCGCGCCAGCGGCGCGAGGAACTCCCCGGGCTTGGCCAGCAGCCTGATCCTCCACGGCGTCCCGCCGACGGCGGCCTCCGCGGTCATCCCGCCCCCGAACGACGGGCGCGCCCCGAGGAGCTCCCGCCCGCGGGAGTCGATCAGGAACGCCCGCCCCTCGCGGCCCACCTGGACCGCATTGAGCAAGCGCATCACCGGGCGAAGATCGCAGGTCAGCATCAGGGAGCCGCGCTGGCGCTCTCCCTCGTCGAACACGCCGATCGTGAAGTCGATCGAGCTGCGATCGCCGGCGAAACCGCTGTGCCGAACCTGGCCGGGGAGCGCCTTGCCCGGCGGGAGAAGGCGTCCGGAGCGCAGCGCGCCCGGCCCCTGCGGCGTGCCGGCGGCCAGCTCCCGGCCCCCCGCGTCGACGTACGCGACGCGCGAGTAGATCTCCGCGCGCGCCGCGAAGCGGGACAAGTAGCGGCTCAACTCGTCGCGGTAAGCCTCCGCCTCCTGGGTCAGGCCGTAGTCCTTGTTCTTTTGGTAGTCGCGGATCAGCGAGGCGTCGGCCAGGTAGATCGCGTCCTCGCGGCGGCGCGCGAAGAAAGCCGCGAGATCGTCGCCGCCCTGGGCGGCGATCGTGTCGAGCTCGAGCTGCACGCCCTCGAGGATTTGGCGGCGCGCGGTCAGGTAGTTCGCGAGCCCGAGCAGCAGGAACAGCGTCAGGACGACCGGGAGCAACCCGACAATGACGGTCCGTACGAACGTCGGCGGGCCGCCCGGCCAGGTCGGCTTCATTCTTTTCGCGCGTGCGCGACCTTCTTGGGGTCGAAGATGTGCCTGCCGCTGTCGGAAAAGAAGACGTCCGGGTCCCCGTGGTCCATGAACGGGGAAAGCACCGTCAGCGCCTTGAAACCCGACGGTCCGGCCTTGAGATCGTGCGGGACGCCCGGGGGTATGAACAGCACGGAGCCGCGCTTCAAATGGAAAAGCCGCGCGCCGACCTTCGCCCGCGCTCCGCCCGACAGCGCGACGACCAGCTCAGCGGTCTTGCGGTGGAAGATCGAGGGGATCTCGCCGCGCGACGGAACGTCGAGCATCGCGGTCGAGGCCGCCCGCAGGTCCCCCGGCTCGCAGAGCTGGGTGATCGTGCTGACGCCGAAGCGCGCCCCCGGAATCGAGGCGATATCCTTATGGCTGGCTTGCCTTGACCGTCTCATCGATGATCTCCGAACGATAGTAATCCGCGCGCCCGGTGACGTGCGGCACGAACTTGACGCCGCGCGACACGCCGTAGGTGCGCAGCCTCTGGTACGTGAACAGGCTCAGCGCCTCGTCGTGGATGTAGCGGTCCACCTCGCGCGCGAGGGCCTCGTGCCGTGTGGGTTCCGTCTCGGCCACCATGGCCTCCAGGCGCTTGTCGAACTCCGGGTTCCGCATGATCGAGAACGGCGACCGGGAGTAGAGCATGATGCTCGGCACGAAGAACACGTGGCCCAGGACGTCCGAGAAGCCGGAGATCCCGACGTCGAAGTCCTTCGAGGCCATGTCCCGGATCGCCTCGGCGTCGGTCGTGACCCCGTAGATATCGAGCTCGATCCCGGCTTCCTTGAGCTGGCTCGCGAGGATGTGGGCCGTCCTGTCGCCCTGCACCTTGGTCAAGGTCCTGAGCTTCAGCGGCGGGACGATACCGGCTTCCTTCAAGAGGGCCTTGGCCTTGTCCGGGTCGTAGGCGTAGGGCTTTAGGCCGGGGTCGTGCCCGATCTCGCCGGGCATCGAGAGGCTCGCGATCACGCGCCCGTTGCCGAGCAGGTCGTAGCGGACCATGTCCTCCTTGTTGAGCGCGTAGTTGAGCGCCCGCCGGACGCGCGCGTCCGCGAGCGGGCCGCGGGAGGTGTTCAAGGTCGCGCAGACCGTGTAGAGGCTCGGGCTCTTGACCACCTTGGTCCTGGGGTTATGGCTCACCTCCAGCGTGGCCGTCCCCGGAAGCTCGGTCACGACGTCAAGCTCGCCCTTGAGCAGCATCTCGATCTGCTTGTCGGTCGGCACGAAGCGGAACACCAGGCCCTCCGGGGCCCGGCTGATGTCCTTCCAGTAGGCGGGGTTGCGCTCGAGCATGATACGTTCGCCCTTGCTCCAGCTAACGAAGCGGTACGGGCCGGTCCCGACCGGCTTGGAGCCGAAGTCCGGCTCGAGGTAAGCCTTCGGCGGCAGCATGAAGACGAAGCCGGCCAGGCGGCGCAGCAGCAGCGCGTCCGGAGCGAGGTCCTCGATGTCCACGGTCGAGGAGTCGACGACCACGACCCGCCCCATCGGCCCCAGCAGGCCCGCGCCGGGGAAATGCCGCGCGGGGTCGAGCATGGTCTCGATCGTGAAGCGGACCGCCTGGGCGTCGAAGGGCTCGCCGTCGTGGAAGCGGACGCCGCGGCGCAGGTGGAAGCGCATGGTCTTGGGGTCGCGCTGCTCCCACGACGACGCGAGCGCGGGCTCGATGCGCCCTTCCGGGTCGAGATGCACCAGCCCGTCGAAGATCTGCTGCACGAGCGCGTGCGACTTCTCGGTGAACATGCCGAGAGGATCGAGCGTCGCGGGGTCCTGGACGTCGTCGCAGACGACGAGCGGGCGGGCCTCGACCGGGGCGCGGCCGAGCCAGAGCGCCGCCGCGAGAAGCGGCGCCGCGGCCTTCATGGGCCGGATCATGGTTTCAGCCTCCTTTCCGCTTCGCGGCGATCAGCGCGCGGGTCGCGTTCGGCGCGCCCGCGCAGATCTCCACGCGGCGCGCCTCGTCGAAGCCGGCGCGCCGCAGCCAGACCCTGTAGTCTCCCTCCGAGTAGCAGCGCCCGGAGCGCGTGTAGGCCAGCAGATGCAGCGAGAACAGCGCGGCGAACGCGGGCGCCGCGCGGCTCTCGTCGGTCATGAAATCGTGGATAACGACCTGGCCGCCGTCGCGCAGGGCCGCGCGGGCCTTGCGCAGCAGCCGCAGGTTCTGCTCCGGCCCCTCGTCGTGGGTGACGTGCGAGAGCAGCGCGACGTCGAAGCGCCCGCTCCCGAACGGGCGGCGGTGATAGTCCCCGGCCGCCAGGCTCACGCGCCCGGCCAGGCCCGCCGCCGCGACGAACTCGCGCGTCACCTTCAAGGTGGAGGGCAGGTCGAGGATCGTCGCCCGGAGCCCGGGCGCGCGCGCCAGGCAGGCGAAGCTGAAGGTCCCCGGCCCGCCGCCGACGTCGAGCAGCGTCTCAGCCCGGGAAAGATCCAGCGCCCGGGCCAGCTCCTCGGCCGGGCGGCGCGCGATGTTATCCATGCCGCGGATGTAGTCCCGCGTGAAATCGGGCCGCTTGGTCAGCAACTCCTTCAGGCCCAGCCTGGGGCGCCCGGTCCGCGCCGTCCGCGCGAGCCCGGCGTAGGCCTCGGACAGCAGCTCCTGGTACCTCAAGTTGTTCGCGACCGAGCGCGCGCCGCGAGGATCGAGCCGCTCCTTGGCGAACGGCGTGTTCCGGTAGACGCCGCCCTCCTTCTCGATGAAGCCGGAGGCGACCAGGGCGTCCAGCAGCATCTCCACCGCGCGCGGCGTCGCGCGCGACCGGCGCGCGACGGCCTCGGCCGTGCCGTCGGTGTCCTCGATGGAGCGGAACAGATCGAGCTCGGAGGCCGTGAACAGGGCCTTCGCTTGGCGGTAAGCCAAAATAAGCGTGCCTATGGGGTCGGGCGGAGGCGCGGGGGCGGCGACGACGGCCTTCCGGCCTCGGACCGGAGCGGCGATCATGAGATCTCCCTTGCGATTTACGACGTCTTCGCCAGCTCGCCCTGGAAGAAGCGGTCCAACGTCTCGATGCGCATCGCCATCGGCGGAGCCAGCTCGATGTCGGTGCGCGCGTCGATGACCGCGGGCCCCTTGTGCTCCAGGGCGCGCGACAGCGCGGAGCCGAACTCGGCCGGCGTCTCGGCGGACAGGCCCAGCGCCCCGAGCCCGCGCGCGACGCCCGCGGCGTCGATCGGCGAGCGGAACTTGGAGCTCACGAACTTGCCGTTGAACTGCTTGCGCTCCCCGTGATAGACCATCCCGTGCCCGCCGTTGTTCAGCACCACCCAGACGACCGGCAGGCCCAGCTCCACGGCGGCATGAATCTCCATGCCGTTCATCGCGAACGCGGCGTCGCCGACCAAGGCGACGACCGGGCGGCCGGGCGCGGCCAGCTTGCCGCCGATCGCGGCGGCGACCGCGTGGCCCATCGAGGCCAGGCCCATGTTCAGGATGAACGAGTTCGGCTCGGTGACCTGGAAGTAGTGGATCGCCCAGGCCATCACGTTGCCGACGTCCACGAAAAGGATGCCGTCCGAGGGCAGGGCCTCGCGCATCAGCTTCATCACGCGCTGGGGGCGCAGCGGGACGCGGTCGTCCGTGAGCCCCTCCGCCTGCAGGCAGGCCGGATGGCGCGACTTGAGGTCCTTGATCCAGGCCTCGCGGGCCTCCAGCGGCGGGGACTCCTCCTTCCAGCGTATCTCCCGCTCGACGTGGAACAACAGCTCGTTGAGGACGGTCCGCGCGTCGCCGACGACCCCGAGCTGGGCCGGGTAGTTCTTCCCTATCTCCCGGGGGTCGATGTCGATCTGGATCAGGGCTTCCTTCGGCTTGAGCTTGGGGCTCCAGCCGTGCGTGACCTGCTCGCCGAGGCTCGTGCCCACCGTCACCAGCACGTCGACCTCCCCGGACAGCAGGCAGGCCTCCGAGCGCGGCGAGCCGGCGAAGCCGAAAGGACCCAGCGCCAGCGCGTGGTCCTCCGGGAAGACGCCTTTCGCCTTGGGCGTGGTCGCGACCGGCAGGCGCAGCCTCTCGGCCAGCCGGCGGAGCTCGGCGTGAGCCTTGGAGATTTGCGTCCCATGGCCGGCCAGGATCGCGGGGCGCTTCGCGCGGACCAGAAACTGCGCCGCTCGCCGCACCGCCTCGCGGTCGAAGGGCTCCGAGGTCGCGCGGTAGCGCTCCGGCGGCAGCCAGTCCTGCGGGACGGAGCGCCGGACCAGGTCGGCGGGAAGGTTGAGGTGCGCGGGGCCGGGGCGGCCGCTGAGCATCGTCCGCAGCACGAAGCGCGCCGTCTCGGCCATCTTGTCGCCGGACAGCAGCATCAAGGAGGTCTTCGTGACCGGCTTGAAAAGCTCGACCAGGTCGACGCCGTGCAGGCTCGACTCCTGCGCCGCTCCCTTGCCGAACGCGCCCAGGGCGATCTGCGCGGTCAGCAGCAGCACCGGCGAGGAGTCCATGAACGAGCAGGCGACGCCGGTCAACGCGTTCGTCGAGCCGGGGCCCGTCGTCGCGCAGCAGACGCCGGGCTTTCCGGAGACGCGCGCGTAGCCGTCCGCCATGAACGCGGCCCCTTCCTCGTGCTTGCTCAGCACCGGGCGGATGCGGCCCCGGTCGAACATGGCCTCGTACAGCGGCATCAGCGGGCCGCCCGGGATGCCGAAAATATACTCGACGCCCTCGCCCTCCAAATAGCGGAGCAAGAGCTGTATGGCGGTGATCTTATCGGACATCAGAAAAGGGGCTCTCTTTGTTAGGGTCGCGCTCTAAGACGGCGTCAGCCGGGCAAGGTCACCTTCAGCCTGTCGGCCGCCAGCCGCAGCATGGCCCTGACGTCGAAGGGCTTTGAGAAGAAGCCGTCGGCGGTGCGCCTCAGGAAGCGCTCGGCGCGCTCGGGCAGGCGCTTGCCGGTCATCACGAAGATGCGGATATGCTTGGTGTCGGGGTTGTTCTTCAGCGTCGCGCAGACGCGCGAGCCGTCGACGACCGGCATCACGACGTCCAGCAAAATAAGGTCCGGAGGCCGCTGCCCGACGGCGACCAGGGCCTCGACGCCGTCCTCGCAGAGGCGCACGTCGAACGTCTCGGCGTAGGGCTCGAAGGCCTTAAGCAACAGCTTACCCATCGCGGGGTCGTCATCCACGATCAAAACGCGCTTGCGGTCGGCTCGGAGCTCGGGAGGCACTGGAAAGTTGTATTCCTTCAAAAATTCTATCAAATCTTCATGCCTGACGCGACGGTGGCCCCCGGGGGTGCTGAAGGCGGGTATCTTCTTTTGCTTGACCCAATTGATGACCGTGGTTGGATAGACGCCGCAAATCCGGCCGATTTCGAACGTCGTATAGGTCTTAAGCGCCATGGGGACCCCCGTCGAAGCCGACAAATTGGAGCTTAACCCTGGTTTGGGTCTTTGTCAAGACCTAATATTTTTGGCGTGGTTGCGAGGATCAGGCGAAACGCCGTCTTAGGGCCCGGGATACGTTGGCGGGCACCATCCGCGAGACGTCGCCGCGCAGCCCGGCGACCTCGCGGACCATCGACGAGGAGAGGTAGGTGAACCTTTCGTCCGGCATCATGAAGACGGTTTCCAGCTCCGGATAGAGCGTCCGGTTCGTCGACGCGAGCTGGAACTCGTACTCCAGGTCGCTGACGGCCCGCAGCCCGCGGATGACGACCCTCGCGCGGCGCGCGCGCATGAAGTCGACAAGCAAGCCGGAAAAGCCGTCGACCGTCACCCCCGAGAGCCCCTTGAGGTTCTCTCGGATCAGCCGCCGGCGCTCCTCGGCCGGAAAGGCGTGGCGCTTGCTGGGGTTGTCGGAGACGGCCACGATGAGCTTGTCGAACAACCCGGAGGCGCGCTTGACGATGTCGAGATGGCCGAGAGTGACGGGGTCGAAACTGCCGGGATACACCGCGAGCGAGGGCATGGAACCGGCCCAGCTTAGCATTTAGCGGCGCCGCACGGGGACCTTACCCGCGAGAGCCAGCAGCCGTTTTCCCGCGCGGCCGAGCAGGCGTATCGCGTGCTCGCGCTTCAGGGCGGCGCCGCGGCCGGCGCAGGGCTCGCTGTAGACGACCTTGACCGGCCGCCGCGCGCGCGTGTAGGCCGCGCCGCGGCCGCGGTTGTGGGTGTCCACGCGCGCCGGCAGATCGTTCGTGACCCCGGTGTACAGGCTGCCGTCGCGGCAGCGCAGGATGTAGACCAGCCAGCCGCCCTTGCCGCGCCGGGGGCGGGTCTTCAGGCCAGATCGATCCAGTCCCATTCCTTTTGGTAAAGCGCGAGCAGCCTCTCGCGCAGGCCGGCGTGCTCCTTGTCGAGCAAGCGGGGGTCGTGGGCCAAAAGCTCGAGCGCGTCCTGGCGCGCCTGGCTCAGCAGCACCGCGTCCTTGAAAAGGTCCGCGACCCTCAGCCGCATGTCCCCGTGCTGCTCGGTCCCGAGCAGTTCCCCCGGGCCGCGCAGGCGCAGGTCCTCCTCGCCGATCTTGAAGCCGTCGTTCGTCGCGCACAGCGTGCGCAGGCGGGCCTCGGCCTCCGGGGTCGCGGGCTCGCCGACGAGGCAGCACAGCGACGGCCAGGACCCCCGCCCGACGCGGCCCCGGAGCTGGTGCAGGCTGGCCAGCCCGAAGCGCTCGGCGTTCTGGATCACCATGACCGTCGCCTCGGGCACGTCGACGCCGACCTCGACGACAGGCGTCGCGACCAGGACCTGCACGCGGCCGGCGGCGAAGTCCTCCATGGCCTTGGTCTTCTTGGCGCCCGGCATCTTGCCGTGGATCAGGGCCAGCCTGAGGTCCGGAAACACCACGTTCCTCAGGCGCTCGAACTCCGCGATCGCCGACTTGATGTCGTCGGCCGCCGACTCCTCGATCACCGGGTAGACGACGTACGCCCGCCGGCCCGCGCGCACCTCCGCGCGCACGCGGTCGAAGGCCGTCTTCTCGCCGACGTGCCGCGTCTCGATCGGACGGCGGCCGGGGGGCATCTCGTCGATCGTCGAGACCGCGAGGTCGCCGTAAAGCGCGAGGGCCAAGGTGCGGGGGATCGGCGTCGCGGTCATCACCAGCAGGTCGATCGGGGTCTTCTGGCGCAGCGTCGCGCGCTGGCGCACGCCGAAGCGGTGCTGCTCGTCGATGACCGCGAGCGTGAGCGAGCGCCAGGCGACCCGCTCCTGCAGGACCGCGTGCGTCCCGACCACCAGGTCCACCTCCCCGGCCGCCAGCGCGGCGAGCAGCTTGTCGCGTTCGGCGGGCTTCGTGCGCGAGGTCAGCAGCGCGTGCCGAACCGGCAGCCCCGCGAGGTGGCGCTTGAAGGTCTGGTGGTGCTGCTCGGCCAGAACCTCGGTCGGCGCCAGGAAAACGCCCTGCCCGCCGTTCTCGACGGCCAAGAGCAGCGCCGCGAGCGCGACCAAGGTCTTGCCGGAGCCCACGTCCCCCTGCAGCAGCCGCGTCATCGGGTGAGGCGCCTGCAGGTCCTGGAAAATCTCGTTGATCACGCGCCGCTGCGCGGGCGTGAGCTCGAAGCCCAGCCCCTGGCGGAACGGCGTCAGCAAGGTCCGCTTCAGCTCGTAGACGTGGCTCTTCACGACGCCGCGCGACTGGCGCTGCTTGAGCGCCCAAGCGAGCTGGAGGATCAGAAGCTCCTCGTACGCGAGCCGGCGCCGCGCCTCCTCGCGCTCAGCGAGGCTGCGCGGGAAATGTATCCCGCGCAGGGCCTGCGGCGCGGCGAGCAGCCCGTGCTGGCCGCGCAGCGAGTACGGCAGCAGCTCGGGCAGCTCGTCGGCGTGCGCGAGCGCCTGCTGGACCAGCCGGCGCATCAGCGCCTGGTCGATGTCCTGCGTCAACGGATAGAGCGGCACGATGCGGTTCACGTGCGGCGCCGAGGCCGCGGCGTTCGGATAGCACTCGTCGACCGTGAGCTTGCGCGGGCCGAACAGCGCCGGCTCCGGGCGGCCGACCACCCATATCTTCTCGCCGGATCGCGCGACCTCGCGCACGCGGCGGAAGACGTCGAAGCGCGGGCTGGGCCGCTTGAACCACTGCGCCTCGATCGTCCCCGACTCGGCCGCGAGCGTGGCTTTGAAAATCTGAAGCGCGGGTCCCGCGTGCACGAGCTGGGTGCGCAGCACGCGGCCCAGGAACGCCGCCGGCCCCGCGCTCGGCCGGCGGTTGGGCCGCCGGTCCTGCCACTCGCGCGGGAAATGCTCGAGCAGGTCGCGCACGGTGCCGATGCCGAGCCGCGCGAGCGCCTGCGCGCGGCGGGGTCCCACGCCGCGCAAATACTGCGCGGGCGTGTTGATTCCCGGGGCGTCTTTTGCTATACTGGCGTCTCCCATGGCTTTCAAGTGCGGTATTTGCAATAAAGGGCCGGTCGCCGGCAACAGCTACAGTCACTCCCACAAGGCCACGAAGCGGGTCTTTCGGCCGAACCTCCAGCGGCAGCGCGTCGCCGTCGGCGGTCGGAACCAGACCCTCTACGTGTGCACCACTTGCATACGGAGCGGACGAGCCGTTCGCCCGGCGGCGTAAGCGAGCCGCCCTACCTGCTCGCGGCCGCGCTCGTCGCGGCCAGCCTCTTTCTTTTCCCGGTCAATAATCCCGACCTCTTCTGGCACCTCAGCGCCGGAAGGGAGTTGCTGCGCCTGGGCGGCGTGCCCGCCAAGGACTGGCTTTCCTGGTCGCGCGCCGGCGAACCTTGGCTCGACTTCGAGAGCCTCTCCCAGCTCGTCTACGTCGCGCTGTACGGCGCCGCCGGCCTGGCCGGGATATGGCTTTTCAAGGCCCTCCTGTTCGCCGGCACGGCCGGCGCGGCCCTGGCGACGGCCCGCCTCGATAAAACGAAGCCGAGGGAAGAGGCCGTGGTCCTGCTGGCCCTGTCCCTCGGTCTGATCCCGTCGCTCAATCCCCGGCCCGAGAATTTCTCTCTCCTTTTCTTCGCGCTCGAGCTTTGGTTCCTCGAGGCGCGCCGCCGTGAAGCTCCGCGCCTGACGAAGGGGCGCGAGGCGCTACTCGCGGCGGCCTTCTTCAGCCTCTGGGCCGGCCTGCATGGAGGCTTCGTCTACGGCCTGGCCCTGCTCGCGGCCTACGCGCTGATTCCCTTCTCTTTTAGCAAATTCCTCGACCACGCTCACCTTCTCGGCGCCGGCCTCGCCGGCAGCCTGGCGAACCCGCTCGGCCCCGGGGTCTACCAAGCCATCGCGCTGCACGCCCGCCTTCTACCGCTGCTGCAAGAGTACCTCATTGAGTGGCGCCCCGTGACCACGGCGAACCAATGGGAATGGCCCTACCTGGGGCTGCTGGCCGTCACGGCCGCCGCCGCCGCGTGGCGCTGGTGGCGGGGCCGGGCCCTGCCCGGCGTCCACCTGGCCGTCCTCGCCGCGCTGGCCCTCGCCTCGCTGCGCCACTCCCGAGACACCGCCTACTTCTGCGTCGCCGCGGCCGCGCTTTTGCCCTCGATCCTGGGCTCCCGCGCGCGCCCCGGCCTTTCGCGCCTGGCGCCGGCGTTGGTCGCCGGCGCGATCGCCTTCTGCGCGCTCGAGGCCTGGCCGCGTCTTCTCCGCGACGGAACATGGACGGAAAGCGAGTTTCCGGTCGGCGCGGCGCGGTTCCTGAAAGCCGAGGCAGGGGTCCTCTCCCCCCATCGGCTGTACAATCCCTGGGGCTGGGGCGGCTACCTGGGCTTCGAACTGGCCCCGCCGTACAAAGTGATGCTGGATGGGCGCTACCTGTTCCATGAGGACCTGAAGACGCTGCGCCAAGCCCAGTCCAGCGACCGCGACTGGCAGTCGTATCTAGACGCGAACAAGATCGACGTCGCCTTGCTTGAGGCCTCGCCGCAAACCTTCTATCAGCGCCCGTTCTACGTCTTTTTCATGCCCTCCCAGCGTTGGGCCCTGGTCTACTGGGACAGCAACACGCTCCTGTTCGTCCGACGCGGCTCGGTGTCGGACGCCTGGCTCGCCGCCAAGGAGTTCCAGGTTCTTTGGCCGGGAGACCTGGAAAGGGTGGGTCAAGCTCTTCGAGCCGGCCAATTGGACCCCTCCACCGTCCGCCGCGAGATAGGCCGGGTCCCGGATCCGGGGTTGGCCGGAGGACTTAACGACTGGCTCCGCTCCATCCCTCTTCCGGCCGCTCCCACCCCCCCCTCTAGCGCCGCCCGAATCGCGCCGCCGCGCGGCGCGTTCGGGGCTAATCGCCCCGGCCTTTAGAGGCATATGCGGCCGGGCGGCTTCCGAGAAGGGGCCCTGCCCCTTGTCGGCGCTCGCTTTTCGCGCTTCGCGCGACAGCCCGCTGTCATCCCCGGAGCGGGAAAACCGGCTTATAGACACTAGTCGGGCCCGTTTGGTATAATCCTTTGCCTGCCGCTCCGGGCCCCTTGACCCCGCCCCCTTGTATACGATTCTTTCCTTATTGTTACTAACGACCGGAGCCCAGGCTCAATCCGTGGGGGTTTCGAGCGGTCCCGCTGTCGCGGCCTCCACCGGCCCGGTCACCGTGACCGCGTCCACCGCTCCGGCCGCCGCCGTGACCTCCTCCGCGACCGCCGTTTCGGGGACCTCGAGCGACTTCGATCAGGGCCCGTGGGTCGTGGGCGACGTCAGCGTGGAGGGCAACCTGAACGTCCGAACCGGGGCGATACGCAACCAGGTCCGCGCCGGTAAGGGCGAGCTGTACCGGCGCCCGGACGTCAATCATGACATCCAGCAGGTCCTCGGGCTGGGGAGCTTCTCGCGCGTGACGATCGACGTCGAGCCGATTCCGGGCTCGACCGTGCCGGCGGCCTACCAATCGGTCTCGGTCTCCAGCAACACGGTCCGGCTGGTCGTCAAGGTGGTCGAGAAGCCGGTGCTCAAGACGATCACGTTCGAGGGCACGCACGAGATCGGCAAGGGCACCTTGCTGGACGCGATTTCCTTGAAAGAAAAAGATCCTTTCGACGAGTTCAAGCTGCGCGAGGACGTCGACAAGGTCCTCGCCAAGTACCGCGAGAAGGGCTACGTCGACGCCAAGGTCGAGACGCGCCAAAAGGACGCCGGCAAGGGGCGGATCGAGCTGATTTTCGCCGTCTCGGAGGGCCGCCAGGCCAAGGTCGGCGAGGTGAAGGTGATCGGCGCCTCGGCCTTCCCCGAGAAAAAGATCGTCAAGCAGATGACGAACCGCCCGAAGAAGCCCTTCGTGGCCGCGGAGTTCGAGAAGGACCTGACGACCGTCGAGAAGTTCTACAAGACGCGCGGGTTCATCGACTACAAGCTGATCCGCTCGACCGCGGTCTTCGAGGAGCCCCCCGCGGCCTCCAAGAAGGCCGCCAAGGAGCGGCGCGTCGTCATCACTTTGGAGATTTCCGAGGGCCGCGCGTACAAATTCGGCGCGACCACGTTCAGCGGGAGCTCGCTGTTCAACGAGGAGGAGCTTAAAGCGGCCATCGCCTACCGCGAGGGACGCGCCTTCGACGACGAGCGTTTCAAGGAGACGATCCAGTTCATCCAGGAGAAGTACGCCGACCACGGGCGCCTGAAGGCCCGCGTCGAGCCGATCAAGACGCCCAACGACAAGACCGGAGAGCTCGACGTCGAGTTCAAGATCGTGGAGGGCCCGGTCATCTACGTCGACCACATCGACATCGAGGGCGCCCACTCGACGAAGTCCTACGTCTTCAAGCGCGAGGTCGTGCAGAAGGAAGGCCAGCCGTTCAACGCCGCGAAAATCAAGCGCAGCCGCGAGAAAATCATGAACCTGGGCTTCATCGACAACGTCGACCTGGACATCCTCCAGGTCCCGAACGAGCCCGAGAAGGTCGACCTGACCTTCTCGGTGCTCGAGGGCAAGCCCGGCATGCTGACCGCGGGCGCGGGCTTCTCGAGCCTCGACGGCCTGGTCGGGACGATCTCGCTGCAGCACCGCAACCTTTTCGGCCGGGCCCAGCAGGCCTCGATCCAGTGGCAGTTCGGCTCGCGCGTCGCCGACTACTCGGTGAGCTGGACGACGCCGTGGATCTACGACAAGCCGACCAGCCTCGGCGTCGACGTCTTCAACACCCGGCGCCTCCGGCCCTTCCAGACCTCGTTCTCGGCGTTCAGCGACCGCCGCGCCGGCGGCCGCGTCAGGCTCGGGCCGCGCTTCGAGGACGACAAGTACCAGATGAACTTCTCGTTCACGCACGAGAACGTGACGATCGACAACGTGGACCCGGCCTTCGTCGGCACGCTGACCCCGGGCACCAGCGTGACCACCTCGATCTCGATGGAGTTCGCGCGCGACACGCGCGACAGCTACTGGGACCCGACCAGCGGCACCCGCAACTCGATCGGCTACACGCTCGCGGGCGGCCCCCTCGGCGGCGACCTCAACTACTACTCGCCGAGCCTGTCCGACAGCTGGCACCACAAGCTGTTCTCGGTCGGCGACACGCCGTTCACCTTGTCCTTCTTCAACCGCCTCGCGTACGTCGACCGCTTCGGCTCGACCTCGGACGTGCCGGTCTTCCAGCGCTTCTTCATCGGCGGCCAGGACACGCTGCGCGGCTACAGCGCCAACGGCCAGGTCGGCGACCCGTCCGGCTCGAAGGTCTACGACGTGTTCAACACCGAGCTGAAGTTCCCGCTGGCCCAGGAGCATCGGCGCACGATCGTCGCCGGCGTGTTCTTCTTCGACATGGGCGGCGCCTGGGACAATTTCCGCGACCTGAGCCTCAACATCGGACCTTCCACGAACGACCTCAAGACGGACATCGGATTCGGCATCCGCTTCACGACGCCGGTGTTTCCGATACGCCTGGACTGGGGCTACGGCCTGAACCACCGCCCCGGAGAGAGCAAGTTCCAGGTGAACTTCGCGCTGGGGAACCTGTTCTGATGAGAAAAACTCTGGCCGCCGTCTGCGCCGCCGTCCTCCTCGCCGGGCCCGCCCGCGCGATGGAGCTCTCGCTGGAGGAGAACAAGGCCGAGCGCGGCTCGGTCGGGTTCGTCGACATCGAGAAGGTCTTCCAGGAGTTTCCGGAGACCAAGAAGGTCAAGGACGAGCTCGACGCCGAGGTCAAGAAGCGCGACCAGGAGATCCGCGCGCGCAAGAAAGCCCTGTCGCGCCTGCGCGCCGAGGTGAACCGGCTGGAGTCCGAGCGAGAGTTCATGCTCCAGACTCCGATCGTGGTTTCCACGCCCGCGGCTCCCGCCAAGCCGGAGGCCGCCGCGCCGCCGCCGGCCTCGACGGTCGCGGTCTCCTCGGCCGTCGCCGCGTCGTCCGCGCCCGCGTCGGGTGCCGCGCCGGTCGCCGTCTCCTCCGCGAGCCCCGCCGCCGCGGCGACGCCGTCCCCCGAGGCCGTGAAGGCCGAGGCGGCCGCCCTCGTGGAGGCCCAGGCGAAGGCGAAGGAAAACCTGCGCGCGGCGGACGCCAAGCTGGCCGACAAGCGCAAGGAGCTGGCCGACGCGGAGGCGTCCCTGCGCGCGTACGCCGCGGGCGCCGAGACCGAGATGGCCGACATGGAAAAGAAGCGCAGCCACGCCCTGCTCGGGCAGATCTACCGCCTGGTCCGCGAGGCCGCGCAGGAGGAGGGCGTCTCGGTCGTCGTCGACAAGTCGAACATCCTGTTCGGCCACGAGGCGGTCGACCTGACCCCCAAGCTGCTCGAGCGCCTGCGTTCCGAGGGCGCGAGGTGATCCCATGAAAATGACCCTTGCCGAGATAGCGGCGCTGGTCCAGGGCGAGGCCGTCGGCGACCCCGCGGCGGTCCTGGAGGGCGTGGCGGGCCTGGAGGACGCCGGCCCGCGCGACCTGTCGTTCCTGGCGAACCCGAAGCTCGAGAAGCTGCTCGAGACGACGCGCGCCGGGGCGGTCATCGTCGCCCCCGAGATGAAGGACAAAGTCCGCGGCCACCGCGTGCTCGCGAAGAACCCGCACCTGGCCTTCATCGCGGTGCTGCGCGCGGTCGAGCGCGAGTTGACCCCGAAGCGCCCGCCCGGCATCCATCCGACCGCCGTCGTCGGCCCGTACGCGACGATCGGCAAGGACGCGCACGTCGGCGCGCACGCCGTGGTCGAGGACGGCGCGGTGGTCGGCGAGCGGACGCGCGTGATGGCGCAGTCCTACGTGGGCCACCAGACGAAGATCGGCAAGGACTGCGTGATCTATCCCGGGGTCGTGATACGCGAGCGCTGCGAGCTCGGCGAGCGGGTGATCCTGCATCCCGGCGTCGTGATCGGCGGCGACGGCTACGGCTTCGTGCAGGCGGAGGGACGCCACCACAAGGTCCCCCAGCTCGGCCGCGTCGTGATCGAGGACGACGTCGAGATACAAGCCGGCGCCTGCATCGCGCGCGGCGCGCTCGGGGACACGAAAATCGGCCGCGGCACGAAGATCGACGAGCTGGTCCACATCGCGCACAACGTCAAGCTCGGCGAGCATTGCCTCGTCATGGGCGGGGCGATCTTCGGCGGCTCGATCGAGGTCGGCAACGGCGCCACGATCGGCGGCCAGACGACCTTGCCGGACCATATCAAGATCGGCGAGAAGGCGATCCTGCTCGGCTGCTCCGCGCCGCTCGCGGACATACCGGCCGGCCCCGTGATGGTGGGGATGCCGCCCCGCGGCCATCGCGAGTTCTTCAGGCCTACCTACTACCTGAACAAACTGCACGAGCTGTTTGATACCGTGCAGGAGCTGAGGAAGGGGGCCCGCCCGGGCGAGCAAGGCGTGAAGGAGGGCTCCGCGCAGTGAACCAGACGACGCTGCGCGGAAGCGTCACGCTGGAGGGCGTCGGCCTGCATACCGGCGAGCCCTCGCGCCTGACGCTGAAGCCCGCCCCCCCTAACGCGGGCGTGCGCTTCTTCCGCGCGGACCTGGACGGAGCCCCGGCGATCCCCGCGCGCTTCGGCTTCGTCGTCGAGACGACCCGCGGCACGACCCTCGGCCTCGGGAACGCGAAGGTCCACACCGTCGAGCATGTCCTCTCGGCGCTGACCGGCCTCGGCGTCGACAACGCCGACGTCGAGCTGACCGCCTCCGAGCCCCCGGCGATGGACGGCTCGGCCCTGCCGTTCGCGAAGGCCGTCCTGTCGGCCGGGATACTGGAACAGGACGCCCCCAAGCGCCGGCTCGCCCTGGACGGCGAGGTGCGCTACGAGAAGGACGGGACGACCCTCGTCGCCCGCCCCGCGCCGAGCTTCGAGCTTTCGGTGACCTTGCTGACCGAGCATCCGCTGGCCCCGCGGCAGTCGATCGAGCTGCGCGTCGAGCCCGAGGCTTATATGGCCGAGATCGCGGGAGCACGGACCTTCTGCTTCGAGCACGAGCTGGAAGCCTTGCGCCGCATGGGCCTGGCCAAGGGCGGCTCTCTCGACAACGCGATCGTGCTCGGGAAGGACGGCTTCCTGACCGGCCCCGAGGGCCTGCGCTTCCCGAACGAGCTCGCGCGCCACAAGGCTCTCGACCTGATCGGCGACCTGGCTTTGCTCGGACGCTCGCTTTTGCCGATCCGCGTCGAGGCCGTGCGCTGCGGGCACGCGCACAACGTCGCCTTCGCCGCTTTGCTGGACCGGGCCGCACGACGTCAGCGACGCCCGGACGCCGTCAAAATCAGCCCCAAGGAGGACGCATGACCCCCGAGATTCAGACCCAAGCCGCTCCGGCCGCGGCTCCCATCCGCAGCCTGGACGCCGTCCAGATACAGAAGGCGATACCGCACCGCTATCCGTTCCTGCTCGTCGACAGAGTCGACGTGATCGAGGAGGACAAGCTCGCCGTCGGCACCAAGTGCGTGACGATCAACGAGGAGTTCTTCCAGGGCCATTTTCCCGGGCATCCGGTGATGCCGGGCGTGCTGATCCTCGAGGCGCTCGCGCAGACCGCCTGCGTGATGCTGATGTCGAAGGGCGGACTGTCGGACAAGATCGCCTACTTCATGGGCATCGACGGCGCCAAGTTCCGCGCCCCGGTGCGGCCCGGCAGCGTGCTGAAGCTGCACATCGAGGTGCTGCGCCTCGGACGCGCGGGCAAGTTCCGCGGCGAGGCCAAGGTCGACGGCCAGACCGTCGCCGAGGCCGAGATGACGTTCGCGATCGTCGACAAGGACAAGGCATGAGCCTCGTCATCGAGAAGGAGGGAGAGACCATGACCGCCAAGATCCATCCCACGGCGATCGTCGACCCGTCGGCCAAGCTCGGCGCGGGCGTCGAGATCGGGCCGTACGCGGTGCTCGGGCCGAACGTCGAGCTCGGCGAGGGCGCCGTCGTCGGGCCGCACTGCACGCTCGAGCATCTGCGCGCCGGCAAGAACAACCGCTTCCTCGCGCACGTCTCGGCCGGAACGCCGCCGCAGGACCTCGTGAAGACCGGCGAGGGTTTCCGCGTCGTGATCGGCGACGACTGCGTGTTCCGCGAGTTCGTCACGCTGAACCGCGGCACCAAGCAGGACACCGTGATCGGCTCGCGCTGCTTCCTGATGGCGTACTCGCACATCGCGCACGACGACCGCCTCGGCGACGGCGTGATCATGGCCAACGCCGCGACGCTCGCCGGCCACGTCGAGGTCGGCGACGGGGTCGTGTTCGGCGGCTTGGCCGCCGTCCACCAGTTCTGCCGCATCGGCTCCTACGCGATGATCAGCGGGCTCACCGGGATCGTGCAGGACGTGCTGCCCTACACGACCGCCTCGGGCCCCCGCGCCGGCCTCGTAGGCTTGAACCTGATCGGCATGCGCCGCGCGGGCATCCCGCGCGACGCGATCGCGCAGGTCAAGGCCGCCTACAAGACCTTGTTCATGGAGCGGCTGCGCCTCGAGGAGGCCCTGCGGAAGCTCCGGGACTCCAACCCGTGCGCCCAGGTCCAGGAACTGATCCGCTTCTGCGAGAGCTCCAAGCGCGGCCTCGCGCGGCCTCGGATGCTCGAGGCGGCCGCGGCGGAGGAAGTCGCCGCTTGACCGGAGGCAAGGTCGGCCTCATCGCGGGCGCCGGGCGCTTCCCGGTGCTTTTCGCGCGCGAGGCCAAGCGAATGGGCGTCGCGGTCGTCGCGCTCGGCATCAAGGGCGTGACGCCGGACGAGCTGGCCGGCGAGGTCGCGGAGTTCCACAACTTCCCCCTCGGCAAGCTCGACGAGCCCATCCGTCTGCTCAAGGCCGCCGGCGTCGACAAGGTCGTGATGGCCGGGAAGGTCCCGCACGTGCGCGTCTTCTCCGGCTTCACGCCGGATTGGCGCGCGGTCAAGGTCCTGGCGCGATTGCGCGACCGCAGGGCCGACACGATCCTCGGCGAGGTCGCGGCCGAGCTTCGGAAGGACGGGATCGAGTTGATCAGCTCGGCGACTTATCTTTCGCACCTGATCCCCGAGGCGGGCGCGCTCACGAAGCGCCGGCCGACCAGCCAGGACAAGAAGGACATCGAGATGGGCTGGAGAGTCGCCAAGGCGGTCGCCGCGCACGACGTCGGGATGACCGTCGTCGTGAAGAACGGCGCGGTGCTGGCGGTCGAGGCGATGGAAGGGACCGACGCCTGCATCCTGCGCGCGCACGAGATCGCCGCGCAGGCGGCCGAGGGGCCGCTGGATTTGGTCGTCGTGAAGGTCGCCAAGCCGAGGCAGGATTTCCGCTTCGACCTGCCGGTCTTCGGGCTGGACTCGCTGACGACGTTCCAGGCGTCGGGCGTCCGCACGGTCGCGCTCGAGGCCGGCCGCTCGCTCCTGCTGGACCGGGAGCATTTCATCCGGCGCGCCGACGAGCTGGGCTTGTCGATCGTCGCCGTCAGCGAGGAGAACCCGTCATGAACCCCGGCATGGAGAACGACGGCGCGAGCCAGGAGGGCGAGAGAGCGATGAGCATGAACGGCAGGAACCCCGAGCCCGGCGCGAAGCCTAAGATACGCGTCGGCGTCGTCGGCGCGGGCAAAATCGGATCGCTGCACGCGCGCGTCCTCTCCAAGCTGCCCCAGGTGGAGCTCGTCGGCATCTGCGACAACAACATCTGGCGCGCGCAGATGGTCGCCTGGCGCTTCAACTGCGTCGCGTACCGCAACTACCAGGACCTGCTGAAGCTCGTCGACGCGGTCGTCGTCGCGGTGCCGACCGAGCTGCACTGCGAGGTCGGCCTGGCCGCCCTCGGCCAGGGCGTGCACTGCCTGATCGAGAAGCCTCTCGCCTCCTCGCTCGACGAGGCGCGGCGTCTGCTGGCCCTGTCGGAGGAGAAGGGACTGGTGCTGCAGGTCGGCCACGTCGAGCGCTTCAACCCGGCGGTGCTGGAGGCGATGCGCCACATCCACGGCCCGCGCTACATCACCGTCGAGCGCATCGGGCCGTACGACCCCCGGACGGCCGGGATCGGCGTCGTGCTGGACCTGATGATCCACGACCTCGACATCGTGCTGACCTTGGTCGGCTCCGAGGTCGAGAACCTCGAGGCGATCGGGGCGAGCCTGCTCTCGCCGCACGAGGACATCGCGAACGTCCGTATCCGCTTCAAGTCGGGCTGCATCGTCGACATGACCGCGAGCCGCATCAGCCTGGAGAAGTCGCGCAAGATCAGGATCTTCCAGGAGGACAGCTACGTCTCGGTCGACTACATGAACGCGAAGCTCAAGGTCTACAAGAAGAAGTCGCCGACGATCAAGAGCTTGAAGGACATCGACATGCTGTACCCGAAGCTCCACGGCGAGGAGCCGCTGAAGGCCGAGCACGAGCACTTCCTCGACTGCATCGCGCACAGCCGCAAGCCCTGGCCCTCGGGCGAGGCCGGCCTCCGGGCGCTCAGGATCGCTCTCCGGATCACCGAGGAGCTCGAGCGCTTCGAGCTGAGCCATCCGCGCGCTCACGGGCCGAACCACCTGTTCAGCCAGCTCGTGGACCTCGGCCGCATGAGCAAGTCCGCGATCGGCGAGGGCGAGGAATCCTGAAGGGCAACGGCATGGACGGCCCCCGCCTGCTGATCGTCGCCGGCGACGCCTCGGGCGACCTGCACGGCGCGAACCTCGCGCGCGAGCTGAAGGCGCTCGTCCCGGGGCTCTCGATCGCCTCGGTCGGCGGCCGTCGCCTGAAGGAGGCCTCCGACGAGTTCCTGCTCGACCTCGCCTCGATCGGCCTGACCGGGTTCCTCGACCCGGTGGCCCAGTTCTTCAAGATTCAGCGGATGCTGCGGGTCGTCGCGCGCCACATGGACGCGCGCCGCCCGAGCCTGCTGGTCACGATCGACTTCTACGGCTTCAACCACCAGGTGCTCGGGCTGGCCAAGCACCGCGGCATACCGGCCTATTACTACATCAGCCCTCAGGTGTGGGCCAGCCGCGCGTACCGGATCGAGAAGCTCAAGCGCCTCGTGCGCCGCATGCTGCTGATTTTTCCGTTCGAGGTCGCGCTTTACGAGAAAGCCGGCGTCCCGTACGACTTCGTCGGCCATCCGCTGCTCGACATACTGCCGGAGGCTCCGCCGCGGCGCCGCGCGGGCGACGCGCCGCGGATCGGCCTTCTGCCGGGAAGCCGGCCGGCCGTCGTCCGGCGGCACCTGCCGCTTTACCTGGGCGCGATGGCCCTGCTGCGGCGCGAGCTGCCGGGGGCCGAGGCGATCGTGTTCGCGTCGTCGAGCATCTCCGACGAGCTGCTGGAGCCGATTCTGAAGGAATCGGGCGTCCCCGCCAAAATCGTGCGCGAGTCCGGCTATGCGGAGCGCGCGCGCCTGGATTTCGCGCTCACGACCTCGGGCACCGCGACGCTCGAGAACGCGCTGCTCGGCGTGCCGATGGTCGTCGCCTACAAGACCAACTGGCCGACCTACCTGATCGCGAAGTCGATCGCTCACGTCAAGCACGTGGCGATGCCGAACATCCTGACCGGACGAGAGCTCCTGCCCGAGCTGCTGCAGACGGCCTGCACTCCCGAGAGCCTGGCCCGCGAGACGCTGCGGCTTCTCAAAAGCCCCGGCCTGGACGCGCTGCGCGCCGAGCTGACGGGCCTGCGCGCTCGCCTAGGCGGCCCCGGCGCCTCCCGCCGCGCCGCCCGCGTCTTGGCCGATGCCCTCTCCCTAGGGGAGAGGGTGCCCGAAGGGCGGGTGAGGGGTTAATTCCTTGAACACCGTCCGCCGCCTCCTCCCCTACGTCCGCCCGTACCGGCTGCGCTTCGTCCAGGCCGCGCTCGCGATGCTGGCGGTCGCGCTGTTCAACGGCGCCGCCGTTTACCTGCTCAAGCCGCTGGTCGACAAAATCTTCATCTCGAAGGACGTCGCTTTGCTGCGCGGCGCTCTGGTCCTGCTGCCGGTCCTGTTCGTGCTCAAGGCCGTCGCGTCCTACGTCCAGAACTACCTGATGACCGCGATCGGCCAGCAGGCCGTCCAGCGCCTGCGCGCGGACCTGTTCCGGCACCTGCACTCCCTGCCGTTGGAGTTCTTTTGGCGCAACCGCGCGGCCGAGGTGCTCTCGCGCGTCACGAGCGACCTGACGAACGTCCAGTCGTTCCTGCAGTTCATCCCCCTTTACCTGATCCGCGACTCGCTGACCGTCGTCTTCCTGCTGATCGTGCTGGTCGCGCTCAACTGGAAGTTGGCCATGGTCGCTTTGTTCGGCATGCCGTTCGCGGCGCTGACCTTGGGCAAGCTGGGCCGCAAGATGCGCGACTCCTCGACGCGCAGCCAGGTCCTGATGGCTGACCTCTACCACCGCTTCCAGGAGAGCCTGCAGGGCATGGCGGTCATCAAGGCTTTCAACTACGAGCCCGGGGCCATCGAGCGCTTCGAGAGGGAAAACCAGTGGTTCCTGGACCAGATGATGCGCTATCTGCGCGCCTCCGCCCTCTCCAGCCCGCTGATGGAGCTGCTGGGCGGCCTGATATTGACCGGCCTCGTCTACGTCGCCGGACGCGAGATTCTCGCGGGGACGCTTTCCCCGGGCGCCTTCTTCGCCTTCCTCGGCTGCTTCTTCGCGGCCTACGCGCCGGTGAAAAACCTCGCGAAGATGAACTCCGACGTCCAGCGCGGCCTGGCCTCGGCCGAGCGCGTCTTCGAGCTGCTGGACGAAAAGCCCTCGGCGAAGGAACCCGCGCGCCCGGCGCCGTTCTCCGGCCTGCGCGAGGTCATCGAGCTGCGCGGGCTGGGCTTCCGCTACCCCGAGCGCGAGCGCTGGGCCCTTCGCGGCGTCGACCTCTCGATACGCCGCGGCCAAACGGTCGCCTTGGTTGGGCCCTCCGGCTCCGGCAAGTCCACCTTGGCCGGCCTCTTGCTGCGGCTCCTGGAGCCGCAGGAGGGCCGCATCCTGATCGACGGGGCCGACCTGGCGGAGTTGGACGTCCGCGCGGTGCGCGAGCACGTCGGCCTCGTGAGCCAGGAGACGGTGCTGTTCCACGACACGGTCGCCGCTAACGTCGCGCTGGGCCGGCCCGCCACCGAGGCGCAGATACGAGAGGCCTGCCGGGTCGCGGACGCGGACGCCTTCATACGCGAGCTGCCGCGCGGCTACGACACCGTGCTCGGCGACCGCGGCCTGAAGCTCTCGGGCGGCCAGCGCCAGCGCCTCGCGATCGCGCGCGCCCTGCTGCGCAATCCGGCGCTGCTCATCCTCGACGAGGCCACCAGCAATCTCGACTCTCAAAGCGAGGCCGCGGTGCAGGGGGCCCTCGCGCGGCTGATGGAGGGCCGAACCGTCGTGGTCATCGCGCACCGGCTCTCGACGGTCCAAGGCGCCGACAAGATTTTCGTGCTGAATCAGGGCGAACTCGTCGAGACCGGCTCTCACGCCGAGCTTTTGGCCGCGGGCGGCGTCTACCAGAAGCTCTACGAAATGCAGCGCCTGGAAGCCGCGGCGCCCGAACCTCAACCCTAATGAGCGGGCCGGCGATGGACCTCAAGGACCTCGTCGACAAGTTCAAGTCCTACGCGCCGCACGTGGACACGACCGCGCTCGAGCTCGCGTTCGATTTCTCGCAGAAGGCGCACCAGTCCCAGCAGCGCGCCTCCGGCGAGCACTATTTCTCGCACTGCCTCGCCGTCGCGGACACGCTTCTCGACTTCAAGCTCGACATGCCGACCGTCGCGGCCGGGCTTTTGCACGACACGGTCGAGGACACCCCGGTCACTCACGAGGTCCTGAAGAAGGAGTTCGGCGAGGAGATCGCGCGCCTCGTCGAGGGCGTCACGAAGCTCGACCACCTGCAGTTCACCTCGCGCGACGAGGCGCAGGCCGAGAACTGGCGCAAGATGATCCTCGCGACGGCCGAGGACATCCGCGTGATCATGATCAAGCTCGCGGATCGCCTGCACAACATGCGGACGATCAAGTTTCTGCCGCGCGACAAGCAACTGCGCGTCGCGAACGAGACCGCCTCGCTGTACGCGCCGCTCGCGCACCGCCTGGGGATGTTCGAGCTCAAAAGCGAGCTCGAGGACCTGGCCTTCGAGATCCTGCACCCCGAGGAGCACGCGGACATCCAAACCCGCGTCGCCGGCCTCGTGAAGTCGCGCGAGATCGCGCTGGCCTCGTTCAAGAAGGTCCTCGAGGAGCACCTCGCGGCGACCCAGGTGCCGTACCGGGTCCTCGCGCGCTCGAAAAGCCTGTTCTCGATCTACCACAAGATGCTGCGCCAGAGCCGGCCGTTCGAGGAGATCCAGGACGCGCTGGGCGTGCGCGTGCTGACGGACACGGTCTCGAACTGCTACGCGATCCTAGGCGTCGTGCACTCGGCGTTCAAGCCGGTCGCGGGCTCGTTCACCGATTACATCTCGATCCCGAAGATCAACCTTTACCAGAGCCTGCACACGACCGTCGTCGGCCCGACCGGCGACATGATCGAGCTGCAGATACGCACCGAGGAGATGCACCGCACCGCGGAGTACGGCATCGCGGCCCATTGGCGCTACAAGTCCGGCGAGGCCGGCGCCGACCCGCACCTCGAGGAGAAGCTGAACTGGCTCCGCCAGTGGATCGAGTGGCTTCAGGACCTGCAGAGCCCGCGCGAGTTCCTCGAGTCGCTGAAGACCGACCTGCAGTTGAACCAGGTGTTCGTGTTCACGCCGAAGGGCGAGGTGAAGGCTCTGCCGGCCGGCGCGACGCCTCTGGACTTCGCGTTCGCCGTCCACACCGACGTCGGCATGGCCTGCGTCGGCGCGAAGGTCAACAACAAGATGATCCGCCTGGACCACGTCCTGAAGTCCGGCGACGTCTGCGAAATCCAAACCAAGAAGGGCTCCGTCCCCAAGAAAGACTGGCTAGGCGTCGTCCGCACCGCCCGCGCCCGCTCGAAGATCCGCCGCTACCTCCGCGAACAAGGCATCGTCGCCTAACCGGCCCCGGTGTCATACTTTCACTTTTTCACTTTCTGACGAACGGCCCTTTGTTGGGACCTCGGCCCCTCAGGGTCTGACGGCTGCCCCCTCCGCGGGGCCGCGGTCCTAACAGCTCGGTAAGGTGCACGACAACGGCGACGAATCTGGGTCTTTAGGCCTATTTTTTCATGGGTCCTCGTGTCCTCCTTGCTTTCCCTAACGGCCCATCCTTCCTATAATAGGGCCCCTTATAATGAGTGGGATGAGGCTCTTGTTTCCCGTCGTGGCGGCCTTCCTGGGGAGCGTTTTGATCGCTCTTCCGGTGCGCTCTCAGGAAGTCCTGGATCAGAACCCGGGGGATATCGCTTCTTTGGCGCGGACTGAGGAAGGGACGGGCAAGTTGTACTCCACGCTTTATAAGATGGATACGGGCGGGGTGATCGCAGAGGTTCCCCATCTGGCGCCGGATGAGAAGAAGCATCACGATCTTTTCCCGGGCGACTCGATCAAGACCTTGCTGGCGGAGTATCAGTCCGCGGTGCTCGCCAACTCGAAGTTCTACGACCAGACGGCGGCCCTTGTTCGGGTCAAGAAGCAGGGGCGGATCGATTACAAAGCGCTCAAGGACCAACGCATGCAGGCGGTCTACGAGAGCGGCAACAAGGACGGCGAGGCGATCTTCGTCAGCGAGAAGTTCAAGGATTACGCCTCCAAGCCGACGCACCGGCGCGTCGTCGGGGCCTTGCTCGCGCACGAGGCGACCCACGCGCTGCATCAGGCCTCGGGCCTCGAGGATGAGATTCTGGCGCACCAAGCGCAGTGCGATTACCTGCAGGGGGACGAGGAAGGGCTTTTCGCCGGCGCGGCGGCGTCATTGCAGGAACACGATCCTGCGATCCAGAAGCTCTACAAGCACTCGATCGATCTTCTCGACGCCTGCAAGGGCAAGCGCCTCCGCGAGTTCGTCCGGAAGAATTACCGGGACGAAGACCTGCATTAAACCCCTCACCCTTTCCCTCTCCCCTTGGGAGAGGGCACGACGCGATTATTGACACAAATTGGCCCGCGTGATATAACGCGGGCCCCATGAACCAGACCGCGCCCTCCGTCGACGTTTCCGCGCCGCAGTCGCTCAAAGGCAAGACCCTTCTCTTCGTCAGCTCCGGGCCCGCGCGCAAGCGCTTCGTTTTTCAGCGCGCGCGCCAGCTCGGGGTCGACATCGTGCTGCTCAACCGCGAGGCCAACTGGGCCGGGCGCTACGCGGAGCGCGTGCTGGCGGCGGACACCTACGACCACGAGGAAAGCCTGAAGGCGGTCGAGGATTACCTCAAGGCGCGGCCGATCGACGGGGCGATCACTTTCTGCGAGGACGACGTCCCGCTGACCGCCAAGCTCTGCGAGCGCTTCGGTTGGGTCGGCAACTCGGTCGAGGCCGCGCTGAACGCCCGCAACAAGCTTCGCGCGCGCGAGGTGTTGCGCGCGAAGGGACTGGAGAGCTACTCGGTTCCGGCCGCGTTGGTGCGCTCGGCGAAGGAGCTGGAGAAGGCTCTGAAGGCGACGGGGCTGCCGGCGGTGCTTAAGCCCGCGTGGGGCGCGTCGAGCCAGTTCGTCGTGCGGGTCGGGGACCTCGAGGAGGCGAAGAACGCGCTCGAGTACATCCAGGCCAACCTGACGCCGCGCTTCGACCCGATCTACCGCGACGGCACCGAGATCATCGTCGAGGGCTTCATCGACGGGGCCGAGGTGGACGTCGACCTGCTGCTGCAGCACGGCCGCGTGAAGTTCCACGCGGTCACCGACAACTTCCCGACCAAGGAGCCGTTCTTCATCGAGGCCGGCGCGGCGATGCCGTCGCGCCACGAGGAGTCCGATCTCGACGAGGTCCTGCTGATGGCGCGCGAGACGGTCCGCGCGCTCGGGCTGTCGTCGGGCGCGGTCCGCCTGGAGGCGAAGATCACGCCCGCCGGCCCGCGCGTGATCGAGGTCAACGCGCGCCTGGGCGGCGACTATCTTTGGGACTGGGTCCGGACCGCCTGGGACGTCGATCTCATCGAGGAGTCGCTCAAGATCGCGGTGGGCCTGCCGTGCGAGCCTGTCCGGCTGAAGGAAGCCAAGCTCCACCTCGTCGGGCGCACCATCATCCCCGCGGCCTCGGGCGTGATCTCGCGGATCAGCCTGCCGGAAAGACGCGGCCCCGCGGGCGGGATCCATGACGTCGCCTTGCTCAAGGAGACCGGCGACGCGGTGCTGGTCCCGCCGGAAGGCTTCGACGCGATCGGCTGGGTGGCCGGGGAAGGGCACACCTACGCCGAGGCGGAGGAGAATCTCGAGGAGGCTCTTAGGGGCCTTCAGGTCTCGATCGCGCGCTTCGACTCGTCCTCGACGATCGGGAAGACCCGCCGGCGCAACCGCTTCAGCTCCGCCTCGATCGCGCGCGGGCGCATCCTGCAGTCGGCGAAGCTGGAGAAGATACGCGGCGCCGACGTGCGCTCGCTGCGGGAGCTCAAGATCGGCGTCCTCTGCAACCGCTTCGACGACGCGGGCCGCGGCGAGAGCGAGAGCGCGACGAACGAGGCGCTGGTCCACCAGGACCTGACCTCGGTGGGGCTCAACATACAGAAGGCCCTGGAGTCGCAGGGCCACCGCGTGACCTTCTTCGACATGAACGAGGCCCCGCTGCCGTTCTCGAGGCTGGCCGAGGCCGACGTGGACCTCGTGTTCAACGTCTGCGAGCGCATCAACGACTCCAGCCTGCTCGAGCCGCACGCCGCCGCGATGCTCGACTGCCTCGGCGTCCCGTACACCGGCTCCAACCCGCTGACCTTGGCGCTGTGCATCGACAAGATCAAGGTCAAGAAGATCCTCGAGTTCCACGGCATCCCGACGCCGAAGTGGGACTACGTGTTCGACCCGAAGGACCCGGTGCGCGAGGACCTACGCTACCCGTTGATCGTCAAGCCGGCCAACACCGACAACTCGATCGGCATCACGAACGACTCGGTCGTCACGAACCCCAAGGCGCTCAAGGAGCGCGTCGAGGCCATCCTGACGGGCCTGAAGCGCCCGGTGCTCATCGAGGAGTTCATCGAGGGCGACGAGGTGGACGTCTCCGTCATCGGCAACGAGGAGGCGCTGCGCGTGCTGCCGCTGTCGCGCTCGATCTTCGACGGGCTGCCGGCCGGCGTGTGGCACATCTACCCGTTCAAGGCCAAGTGGGGCCACGACTCGGTCTACTCCCGCATCCGCACCGAGCGCCCGGCCAAGTTCTCGGAGAAACTGACCCAGCTCATCTCCGAGATCACGCTCGACGTCTATAACATCTTCGACTGCCACGACTACGCGCGCATCGAGGCCCGCGTGGACAAGAACGGCAATCCTTACATCCTCGAGGTCAACCCGAACCCGTCGATCAACATGGGCGACTGCGTCCCGGCCTGCGCGGAGCTGATCGGCCTGCCCTACGACCGCTTCATCGAGGAGATACTGAAGAACGCGATCTCCCGCTATCAGTCGCGGCCGCCGTACCACCACCTGCAAAGCGCGCTGTTGGCGCTTTAGGGTCGATCAGGTCAGCAGGACAAGCAGGGCGGCGCCCAGCAAGGCGAGGCCGATCAGCAGAAGCGGCAGGCCGGCGGGGGCGCCAACGATCGTGACGGTGAGCACGACGCCGGCGAGGCAGAAGGCGAGGCCGAGACAGCCCACGATCGCGGTCATCGTCAGGCGGGCCATCAAGCGGCGCCAGAGGGACGGCCTCCGCTCCAGGCCGACGATCTCGCCCTCCACGACCTTGGGCTTGCCGGGCTCGAGCGGCGAGTCGCTCACTGGGGGAACTTGTAGATGCCCGGCGAGAGCCGCTTCGGCGGCTCCTCCAAGGTGACCTTGGGCGGGCGCACCGGGCCGAACGGGGCCAGGAAATCCCAGCCGCCCTTCAGCCGGACGTTGCTGGGGTGGGCAGCCGTCGTCGCCAGCGTCGCGGAGACGAGCCGCCCGTCCTTCACGCGATGCGCGCGGAGCTGATGGAACTCCGAGCTTTTGTCGCGCGGCAGCTCGAGCTCGACCCAGAAGGCCCGGTCCCCCCACGGCGCGAGGGCCTTCGCGAGCCCCGCGGCGAGCCCCGCGTAGGCGCCGTCGTCAAGAAAATCGGTCGCCTGCGAGCTGTAGACCAGCAAGCCCTCGTCCTCTCGCGGCTTCACGTTCTCCGCGATGAAGGCCGGCATGTCCTTAAAGTCCCGCGGAAAAAGGCGCGGCCCCGTCCGCTCGCGCGCGAGCCTCACGAACAACGCCGCCGCCTCGTCGAAGCGGGCGTGGCGCGCGGCGTCGTCCGGCCAGATGCAGGCCTTCAGCCACAGCCTGTCGGCCTCATCCTCAAGGCGCCGCGGCGCCGCGTCCAGGCCGATCCTCGACAGGACCGGATAGGGAGCGTCGCCGAAGCGCGGCGGCGTCTCGGCCGGGCTTCCGTCCGCCAGCTCCAGCCGGCAGTCGCGGGCGCGGTAGTCGCCGATCAGGTTGAGCCCGCCGCTCGTCCCCAAGTCGACGAGATGAAACGGCGTCTCCCGCGACACGAGCCCTGCGCTCGCGACCAGCATCCATCCGATTGAGCGGGCGACCTCGTTCGTCTGCAGCCTGGACGACGCGACGCCGGCCCAGAACTCGGGCGGCAGCTCGCGCAGCCGGGCGAGAACCCGAGGACCGGCGTCCCCGCCTGGGGCTCCGCCGCAGGTCGGGAAAAGCGGCCTCAACTCCGGGTCTCCTTCCTTCAGCGCGCGGTAATGCAGGGCCGCGAGGATCAACAGCGGAATCTCGTAGGGCGTCGTAACGGGACGACTCCCCCACGCGCTCGAAAGCCCGTCGAACCAGGCCGGCTCCGGCCCGCGCAGGTCGCCGGCCAGAGCGGAAAGCAGAGCGGCGCAGAGCGGCGAGCGCTTCTCGCAGTACGCGCGCTGCCTCTCGAGGTCCTGGATCAAGCGCTCGGGTGTCATGCTGTCGCGCGACGGACGCGGCCGGTTATAGGAAAGAGACTCTCAGGCCGAAAGCGAGCCTGTACGTTTCCGTGCGGCTGAGCGGCTCCATCACCGCCTCGGTGCTGCTGATCGGGAACACGTCGCTTTGGCCGTAGGTGAAGTACATCAAATCCGCCGCGGCGAAGAAGTGAAGCGGGGCGCTGACGCTGTAATCCGCCTCCACGCCGAGCTTGATGATCGGCGCGACGCCCAGCGCGGCGTTATTCAAACCCGCGTCCGGAACGTCGATCTTCGGGCTGATGGTTCGCCCGATCAGCGCGTCGCCGGTGACAACCCATTGATTGGAGAAAGCGTGCTGGACCATGGCCCCGCCGCCCAGAAACATGTGGTTGTAAGTCTCGAGGAAGGCGCTGGATGTATCCTGGCCCACCAGACGCTCCCAATGGCGTCCGCCGAAGCTGAGGTACGGGGTCAACAGCCAGGTCTCCCCGGCGGAAAAGCCGCGGCCGAGCTTGATGTCGTAGTCCTGTATCGTCGCGCCGGAAAACCCCGCGGCGGGAGCGGGGGTCGAGCCCTGGGTGTAGCCGGTGTACTCCAACGAGCCCGAGGCGCGGCTCCATTCCCCGGCCGCGTACCAGCCCTCGTCGGTCATCCATGAAAGCCCCAGCCGCGCGCCGTCGAGGCCGCCCTTCTCGTAGTCCTCGTAGTCCGTCCCGAGATTGAAGGCGTCGGTGTTGCTCGGCTCGATGTAGTAGATGTAGCTCGAAAGATAGGACGCGCTGACGCTGCGGTTGACCGACAGCATGGGCCCGGCATCCCTGGGGAGATCGGTGGCGCTCGCCGCAGCTCCCAAGAGGAGCGCCGCGAGAACAAACGAAAAGAAGGAAGCGGAGGTTCGCGTACGGCTCAAGGGAATGGAGAAAAAATTGGAGGCGCGGGGGAGAATCGAACTCCCGAATAACGGTTTTGCAGACCGTCGCCTTACCACTTGGCTACCGCGCCCCGACGTTTGAAAATACGACGGAGACATTTTAGCTTTTTCCCGGCGTACCCGACAACGCGCGCCGGCATCCGGCATCCCTATAGACTGCTGGAGAACGGCCGCGGCCGCCATGAAACGGCCGCGAAAACGGCACGACAAGCAAATGATCCCTCACCCCAACCCTCTCCCACAAGTGGGAGAGGGTGTTCTTCTCAGGAGCTCCCTCGCCCCGTGCAAGCGGGGAGAGGGTGGGGGTGAGGGGCTATCCGTAGGCCGCCAGCAGCATCTCGGTCGCGAAGCCGAGGCTGAAACCGACCAGCAGCCCGACCTCGACCACCAGCTCCCCCTTGAGCTGTCGTCCGATGTGCAGCAGCTCGCCGACGATGTAAAGGATCGCGCCCGAGGCGAGGCCGAAGGAGAAGGTCTTCACGAAATGCGACTGCCAGAAGCTGCCGATCCAGATGCCCGCCAGCGTCGGGCCGCCGCCGACCAGGCCGAGCAAGGCTAGAAAGCCCCAACTCGCGCCCGCGCCGGCGATCGGGGCCGCCATGCCGAAGCCCTCGGTGGCGTTATGCAGGCCGAAGCCGACCGCCAGGAACAGCGCGAGCCGGTCCTGCCCCCAGCCGTACGCCTGGGCGATCGCGAGGCCCTCGGTGAAGTTGTGGATGCCGATCCCGACGGCGATCATCATCGCGAGCCGCCGCATGCTCTGATGCGCGGCGCCCGGCTTGTCCTTTCCGCCCTTGATCGCGTACAGCTCGAACAAGGCCATGCCCAGCAAGCCGATCGACAGCCCGCCCAACAGCGCGCCGCTCAAGGTCAGCCCGTCCTTCAGGGTCGAGTAGCCCTCCCCGCTCGTCGAGAAAAGAGTCTCCAGACCCTCGACCACCTCGGCCATGATCTCGACCATGATGAAGATCAAAAGACCGGTTGAGATCGACGTCAGGAAGGCGGTCGTCCTGCGGCCGACCTTGGGGATCTTCGCGACGAGAAGCCCCAAAAAGACCGTCGTCCCGGCGATGATTCCCAACGTCCATTGCGGACTATTCATGCTCTCTCCCTAAAACTCGATCTCCAGCATGGACCGGAGTTGCGTCTTGTCCGCCGCGCCGTCGAGGCCGACGCTCAGGCCTAGGTTGAGCCGGACCTCGGGAAGCACGGTGATATAGAGACCGGGAGTGATCCGCGTCTCATCCTTGCGCAAAAAAAGCTCGAGGCCCGGGGTAACCCTTCCGCCCTTAGGAGCGTAGGCGACGCCCAGCGCCAGGCCCGGCGTCGCCTCCCATTCCTTCTCGCCGGTGGAGGGATCCGTCTCGCGCTCGAACTCCACGAGCGGATTCGCGACCACGTTCCAGCGGTCGATATGCTTGGAGAAGATCAGCTTGGTCTCGACCTCGTCGTCCTCTTTCCCGCGAATCCCGCCTTTGTACTCAAGATAGGCGGCCGTGTCCACCGGCCATTTTCCCGCCTCGGCGAAGCGGACGCGGTTCTCGGCCTTCCAGGCGGTCGCACCCTGGCCGTCAACGAAGACGCCGTACAGCCCCAACGACCAGCGGTTCGTGAGCCCGAGCTCGAGCTCGGTGGCGTTCTGCCAAAAGTTCCCCCCGTCGCGCGGATGAACGTTGTCGGTGAACGACTCCACCTCGGCCGCGCCCTTCTCCAAGGTATCGTAACCGTAGGTGTCCAGAAAATTCCTCAAATGCGCGCGCGCCGTTCCCGGCAAGGCGGCCGCCCAGCCCAGCGCCAGCGCGGCGATGATCGCACGCTTCATGCTTCCGTCTCCGTTCATGACCCCCTCCTCGAAAACACCCTCGCCAAACGCCTCCAAAGTCCCGGTCGGAACTCGCGATGCGCCTCCTCGCGCAGCTCGGCCAGCCGGTAGATCGCCTTGCTCGCGGCCGCCCGATCTCCTTCCGCCAAAGCCGCGCGCGCCCGCTCCGCCGTCGCGGCGCTCTCGTCGCAAAAGCGGGCCCAATCCTCCTCGCGGCCTCCGTAAAACGGACGATAGGCGGCCCTCAATTCGCCGTAGAGACGCCGCATCTCCGCCAGTTCCTTGGCGGCGGCCTCGGGCGCGGGCGCGCGCTCTTCCATGGCCGCTTCCACTCCATGGTAGCGCGCGGCCAAGTCGCGCGTGATGTCGACCACCGGCCTGATCGACTCCACGGCCGCGGCTCCCCCGACCGCAAGAATGAGAATCCCGGCGCGCAGGACGAAGCGCTTATTGAAATTTAATTTCATCATGCGGGCAAAAAAATCAAGCCTTCCGCGCCTTGGCGCATTCGCCGCAGCGCCCGAAGACCTCGTGGCGGTGCCAGGAGACCTGAAATCCTTCCTGGCGACAGACGCGCTCCTGTATCTTCTCGACCTCCGGCCAGCGGACCTCGGTGATCCCGCCGCACTCGACGCAAATCAAGTGGTCGTGATGGGGCCGTTCGCTCTTCACCTCGAAGCGCGGCGCGCCGTCGGGCGGCGTCACGCGCTCCACCAGGCGGCAATCTTCAAGCAGCTTCAGCATCCTGAAAATCGTCGCGCGGCCTATTCCTTTCGGCTTCAGCTCGCGGTACAGGTCCTCGAGGCTCAGATGACGCTCGGCGGTCAGCAAGGCGTCCAGGATAAGGGCTCTCTGGCCGGTCAAGCGGAGCCCTCGCTGCTCAAGCTGCCCCTGGAAAACCTCCCGCATGCGGGCCGCGTAGCCTTGGCGGCCGGCCGTCCAGGACGGGAAATAGACCAACTCGTGAGCGCCGCTCATATTGAAATCGGATTTCAATTGTACCAAGCACGAGCGGCACTGTCAATCCAGGGGCCGCCCCTCACCCGCCCTTCGGGCACCCTCTCCCCGCTGAGCGGGGAGAGGGCAGGGTGAGGGGCTTAAGGCGGAAACTCTTCTCGGTAGACGCGGACGAAGGACAGCAGGAAGGCCAGGATCAGAGGGCCCAGCAGCACGCCGTTCACGCCGTAGAGGCGTATGCCCCCGAGCATCGCGAACAGGGCCAGCAGCACCGGCACGCGCGACAAAGGCGGCGCGAGCAGGCGCGTCATGAACCCGCGCAAGCCCAGGACCAGAAAGCCCCAAACGATCAGGAAGGCCCCCGACGGCTCCCCCCGCGCGAGCAGGAACGCTCCCACGGGCCCCCAGACGATCGACGAGCCCACGAAGGGGAGCAGCGAGGCGAAAGCGCAGGCGGCGCCGAAGAAAACCGGGAACGCCACTCCCGCGAGCGCGAACCCGACCCCGGCCAAGGCGCCCTGTATCGCGGCCCCCGCCAAGAGCCCTCTCACGACGGCCGCGAAGGTCTCGCTGACCCCGGCCAGGAGGCGCCGCTTATGGTGCGCGCTCATCGGCACCAGATCCACCAGCCACTCCAGCGCCTCGAGGCCGTGCCTGAAGAAAAAATAGAGGGTCGCGGCCATCAGCGCGAAGTTCATGAGCCCCATGAGCAGGCCCTTCGTGATCCGCGCCGCGTTCTCCCCGATCGCCCGCGTGATCTGGTCCAGATTCGCGAGGATGAAACCCTCCAAGCTGAGTCCGGCCGGCTCGAGGATATCGTCGGCCCTGCGCCAGCCCTCGCGCATCAGAGCCGGCAAGGCCTCCTGGACCGTTCCCTGCCTGAGTCCCGCGATCCAGACCTTGGCGGCCGGATAAAGATGCACCGACTCGCGGAACAAGACGCCGGCCGTCGCGGCCAGCGGGGCGATCGCCAGCGCGAGAGCCGCGAGCGTCGACAGCACGGCCGCTCCGACCGGCGCGCGCAGGCGCGACTGGAAGCGCGCGTGCAGCGGATAGAAGATCAAGGTCAACGTGGCCGCCCAGAGGAAGGCCGGAAAGAAAGGCGAGAAGACGCGAAGGAGCTGGATGAAAAGGAAAATGAACAGCCCGAAGAAAAAGTAGCGGAAAAGCTCCTCGCGCGTCATGGTCGGGGGGCGATTATATCAAGGCCGCCCAAGGTCCGCACCTCGTCCTTGATAAGCTCCACGGGCACCGCCAAGGAAAGCGTCTCGGATCCCGACCGCGCGCTTCCGGCCGCGAGCAGCGCGACCACGTTGCCCGCGAGATCGAGCACGGGCGCCCCGATCGAGCCCTCGACGCGCGGGGCGTCGGTCAGGAAGTATTGCCGTCCCGACGCCAGCCGGGGGCCGCGATAGTTGCCGCGCAGCACCGAGGCCGCGTTCTCGCGGAAGGCCGCGCCGGCGATCAGGTAGACCTGGGCTCCGGCGTCCAGCCTCTCGGCGTCCCCGAGCGGA
Source organism: uncultured Elusimicrobia bacterium (assembly GCA_964566245.1). Lineage (GTDB taxonomy): Bacteria > Elusimicrobiota > Elusimicrobia > CAZMIB01 > CAZMIB01 > CAZMIB01. The sequence continues at coordinate 39,226 of CAZMIB010000005.1, forward strand.
AGCGGCGTGAAGCCGCGCCCCGAGGCCCTGAGCAAAGAGATTCCGGCGACCGGATCGACGCGCAGAACGTCGGCGGGAAGCGTCGAGCCGTTCTTCAAGGTGATCTCGACGCGCCTGCGCCCCACGGCGGGCTGGTGCGACGCCACGATAAGGCCGTCGGTCGAGATGAAGAAGCCGCTGAAGTAGCCGTCGCCGTGACGGAGGGCGACGACGCTCTCCTGCGCGGCCCACAGCTCGTCCGAGAAGGCATGCGCCGTCTGCAGCTTGCGCGCCTCGGGCAGCGGCTCGCCGCCGATCGGCGAGCGCAGCAGCGTCGGATCGACGCGCAGCGCCGCGACCAGGTCGGGGTCGGTCGCGACCGCCTGGGCGGCCTTGCGGAACGCCTCGATGACGACGCTGGAGTGGACGCCTTCCACGGTGGCTCCGGCGTAGGACGGCTTGGCCCAGACCTGGCGCCGGAGCTCCTTATCCTGGAGCCGCCACTCCACCGTGAGGTTGGCCAGCGAGTAGTTCCCGGCCCTGGGCCCGAAAGTCTCCAGCTCCAGCACCTTGAGGACCGCGGTCAGGGCGAAGCGCGCGGGCGGAGGCTCCGCCGGGCCGGTGACGATGCCGACCGGCGCTTGCGGCAGAAGGCCGGCCTTGTCCAGCTCGCCGACCGCCGCCGCGGCGAGCGGCGCCGAGGACAACTTGAGAGTCGTCCCCCATTCGTAGTCCCATCCCCGCGCGGCCGAGCCGTCGTGCCGCGCTCCGACGCGCCGGCCGTACGGCAGGTCGATCGCGACGTCCTCGAGGGAGAGCGGCAACACCGTCCCGGCCTCGGCGCGCGCGCGGTGAGGGATCGGCTGGGCGGCTTGGAAGACCGACCGATTCGCCTCCGCGGCGCAGCCCGCGAGGGCGCAGGCGAGGGCGAGCGCGCAGGCCCGTCCCGAGGCGCGCCTCATGGGGCGGGCAAGGAAACCAAGGCCGCCGGCTTCTCGGTGATCACCCACAGCCGGCCGTCGCGGGCGGCGATGCCGGTGGGCTTGGCCCCTTTCGGCAGGCGGTCGCGCAAGGAGACGGTCCGAAGCAAGGCCAGGTCCCTCGCGCGCAGGACGTGCAGCTTGGACTGCCCGTCGACCACCCACAGCTCGCCGGCCTGGTACCAGATGTCAACGGGCTTGGACAGCATGCGGGTGACGGCCGTCCTCTCAAGCCCCGGTCGCTTGAGCCGGTAGATGAAGCCCCCTCCGTCTCCGACCCATATCGAGGAGGCATCGACGGCGAGCCCCGCCGCTTCCTCGCCCGGCGCGGGATAACGCGCCTCGACGGTCAGGTCGGAGAGCCGGTGGCGTAGGATCTGGTTGGAGTCGCCGTCGAGGCTCCAAATGGCGTTCGGCACGGCGGCCAAGCCCGTCACGAAAGGATTCGGAAGATGCCGGACCTCCGAGACGAGCCCCGCCGCCGGATCGAACAGGAACAGCTCCTGGTTCATCCAATCGACCGAGCGAAAGCCTTTCTCCGAGGCGATCAAGCCGGCGGTATGGCTGATAGGCAGCGCGATCGGCGCGGGAGCCAAGGAGAACAGCCCGTAAGCGGCGAAACCCAAGGCGATCGAGCACGCGGCAAAAATCTTCCTTGGAGTAAGCCATCCCCAGAGGGAGGGGGCCGGGTTGGATGAAGGCCGGGACGGGGGAGGGCCCTCGGCCGCTTGGCCGCTCTTGCTCGCCTTCCCGCGTTTGGCCAGCTCCCGCTCGCGCCGCTCGACCTCGGCCTCGCGCGACTCGAGATCCTTCAGGGCTCCCTCGAGCCCTCCCGACAAAGTCGACAGGCGCCGGGTCAGCTTGTCCCGCTCTCGCGCCGCCTCGGCCGCGATCCTCTCGCCGGCCTCGGCATAGCGCGCGTCCAACTCCGCGAGCCGCCTGCGGAAGGCCTCCTCCAGCTCGCGCGAGCGGGCGTCGACGCTCTGCTCTCGCGCGCCCACCGCCTCCTCGCGCCGGCGCAGGTTGCCGAGCAAAAGCTCCTGGTTCTTCGCGTGCATGGCCAGCAGCTCGGCCTGATCGCGAAGATGCCGTTCCTCGAGCTGTGACAGAGCCTTGTCCCGCGCGGCGAGCTCGCGGGAGAGGACGAGGGCGCGCGCGCCGGCCTGCTTGAGCAGCTCGTCCCGCTCGTCAAGCTCGATGTAGAGCCGCTTCAGCTCCTCAGTGGGGGCGGCGCGCCGTTTATCGTCGAGAGAACGCTCGAAGGCGGCCAGGCTGCGCTCCACCTCGCCGACCCGCTCCTTGAACTGATCGACGACCGCCTTCAACTCGGCGGCGGCTCCCTTGTCCTCGGTCCAGAGCTTTTGGGCCAGGCGGTCCAGACGGACCCAAACCTCCTGAAGCTGAACCGGCCGATCGCTCACCAAATAGGTATAGCCCTCTGGAGAGTCGATTGCAATAGGGAAGGATTCGGAGGAAGGAACTACTTCAGC